>SCRU01000028.1 GCA_004323695.1 Burkholderiaceae bacterium | reverse complement strand
CACGGTGACGCCATCGCGCTGGATCGCGGCCAGCACGTCCATCAGCTGGTCCACCACGACGGGCGCCAGGCCCAGGCTCATTTCGTCGACCATCATCAGCACGGGCGCTGCCATCAGGGCGCGCGCCATGGCACACATCTGCTGCTCGCCGCCCGACATGCTGCCGGCCAGCTGGCTGCGCCGCTCGGCCAGGCGCGGCAGCAGGGCGTACATCTTGTCGAGGTCGCGCGCAACGGCGGCCTTGTCATGGCGCCGATAGCCGCCCATGAGCAGGTTGTCCTGCACCGTCATGCGGTCGAACAGCTGGCGCCCTTCGGGCACCTGCACCAGTCCCAGGCCGAACACCTGATCGGGCGTCATGCCGGTCACATCCTGCCCATTCAGGAGAATGCGGCCGGTGCAGGGCAACAGGCGCGACAGGGCGCGCAGCAAGGTGGTCTTGCCAGCGCCATTGCTGCCCACCATGGCGACCATTTCGGCGGGGTAGACCTCGAGCGCCACCTCGTGCAGGACCGGCATGCCGCCATAGCCCGTGCCGAGGTTTTCCACTTTCAGGAGGGGGGTACGGTCCGCCGGGGTGTTCATTGAAATACCTTCGTGCTGCGCACTGCGGTGCGAGCTTGCTTGGGGCGGCCCGGCGCGGCGCTCATGTGCGTTTCTTTCCGAGATAAGCCTGCACCACGGTCGGGTTCGCCAACACGTCATCGGACGTGCCGTCAGCGATCTTTTCGCCGTGATGCAATACCAGCAGGCGGTCCGACAGGCTCTTGATGGCCTTGATGACATGTTCGATCACCAGGATGCTGATGCCCTGGTCGCGCACCTTGCGGATCACATCGATGACCTCGTCGATCTCGACGTGATTCAGACCGGCCATGACCTCGTCGCACAACAGCACCTTGGGTTGCATCGCCAGCGCCTTGGCCAGCTCCAGGCGCTTGCGGCCCGGACCGCCGAGCTCGTCCGCGCGCTGGTCGATGAATTTGCCCAGACCCACGAATTCAAGGGAACTGCGCGCCTGCTCGCGCGCCTTGGCCAGTTGGGCCTGGCCTCCGCCATGCCCGAACAGGGCGCCCACGGCCACGTTGTCGAGCACGGACAGGCCGGGGAACGGGCGCATGATCTGGAACGTGCGGCCAATGCCCAGGCGCGCACGGCGAAACGCCGGTTGATACGTGATGGACTTGCCCTCGAACAGCACCTCGCCCTCGCTCGGCGCGAGCGTGCCGCTGATCAGGCTGATCAACGTCGTTTTGCCAGCGCCGTTGGGGCCGATCAGCCCCAGTATTTCACCCGGCGCGAGCGTGAAGCTCACGTCGCTGACGGCCACCAGCCCGGCAAAGCGCCGGGTCGCGTGACGGACTTCAAGGCGTGCGCTCATAGCCGATGCGTCCGGATGTTTTCGCTGAAATAACGCCAGCCGCTCTTGCGAAAGCGCCGGAACATGTCCGCCAGGCCGCGCGGCATCAGCACCACGGCCGCGACGATGACGATGCCGAAGAACAGGCCGGCGATGCTGGTGACCTCGCTCGACAGGAATTCGGAAATGGCGGACAGCGACACCGCTCCGACGATCGGCCCCAGGACCGTGCCCGCGCCGCCGAACACCGCCATGATGATCATCTTCACGTTCAGGCTGATGTCGAAGGCGCTGTCCGGGTCCAGGAACGTGATCCAGTAGGCATGAATGCCGCCCGCGAGTGCGCTGAAGATGCCCGATAGCGCGAACGCCATGACCTTGTACAGCGTCGTGTTCACGCCCATGACGGCGGCGCCTTCCTCGTTCTCGCGGATGGCGATGAGGCCGAAACCGAAGCGGCTGCGCGTGAGCCAGAAAATAGTCAGCGTGGCAATCACGAGCAGGCCCAGCGACAGTTCATAGAACAACCGGTCGTTGTTGAGCGGCGGCAACACCAGGCCGATGTTCTGGCCCGCCAGCGGGATGTTGGACACAATGGCCGCCATGACTTGCGACAGCGCCAGCGTGGCAATGGCGAAGTAATGGCCCTTGAGCCGCAGCACGGGAATCCCCAGCAGCACGGCAAAGACCACGGCCAGCACCACACCGAACACCATCCCGACCCCAAACGGCAGATGCCATTGCACCATGGCAATCGCCACGCCGTAGCTGCCCAGCCCGTAAAACACCGAGTTGCCGAACGAGGCATACCCGGTATAGCCGCCGATGATGTTCCAGCCCTGCGCCAGCACGGCCAGCAGCAGCGTGCTGATGCCGAACTGGATGAGCACGTCCGAGCCATACCAGGGCACGCCGATCAGCACCAGCAGCGCGAGCGCCAGCGAGCCCTTCTGCCACGCCTTCATGCCGTTTTCCCCAGCAGGCCGGTAGGCCGCACGATCAATACCAGCACCAGGATGCCGAAGCTGGCCACGTCGGCGTAGGTGGGGCCGACATACAGCGTGGTGAGCGACTCCACGATCCCCAGGAAAAGCCCGCCGACAATGACACCCAGCGGATTGTCGAGCCCGCCGATGATGGCGATGGCAAAGGACTTGGCGGTCAGCGTGGCCCCGATATACGGATTGATCTGCGACACCGTGCCATACAGGCCGCCCGCCGCACCCGCCAGTGCGATGCCGATCGCGAACGTGACTGCGTACAGATGCCGCGGTTCGACGCCGTACAGGCGCGCCGCGACCAGATTCTGGGCGGTCGCGCGAATCGCGCGCCCGAGCCGCGTGTGCAGCAGGAACAGCCACATGCCAACGGTCAGCACGATCGCCATGCAAAACGCGCCGAGCCGCGCCACCGGCAACGTGACCGGCCCCCATTGCAGGCTGTTGCCGGCATAGGAGGGGTTGATGGTGCGGAAGTCAGCGGAAAACGCCAGTTGCGCCAGATACGTCAGCACCACTTCCAGCCCGAAGGTGATCAGCAGCGTGTTGAACATCGGCGCCCGCACGATCAGGTTCAGCAGGCCGCGCTGCAGGGCGTAGCCCAGCGCGAACATGACGACCGCGGTGATGGGCAACCCAAGGAACGGGTCGATGTGCAGGTAGGTGTACAGGTGCCAGGAGACATAGGCACCCAGCATGATGAAGGCGCCGTGCGCCAGGTTCACGATGTTGAGCACCCCCCAGACCAGGGCCAGGCCGAGTGCCATGACGGCGTACAGCCCGCCCAGCAGAACACCGTTGACAAGGATTTGTGCGAGCAGATCCACCGCAAGTCCCGGCCGGTGGGGCGCTCAGCGCGCGTTCCAGGCCGGCATCGGGTACTTGGGTTGCGTCACGAATCCCTTGGCGTCGTAGATCTTCACGACTTTCTGGTCCTGCACCTGAATCACGATCTGCGGTAACTGGATCTGGCCATTTGCACCAAACGCGATCGGACCATACAGGCTCTCGAACTTGATCTTGGCCAGCGCATCACGCACCTTTTGCGGATCCGTGCTGCTAGCGTCTTCCATCGCCTGCACTACCGCTTCCACATCCGCCACGCCCGATGCGGCATGGTAATCAGGGTCATAGCCGAATTTGGCCTTGTACGCCTTGGCGAACTGCTCGGCATCGCCGAACCAGCGGTCTTTCAGGGTTGCACTGGGCAACCACGCCGTCATGCCGAACGCATAGTCGGCGTCCTTGCCCAGGGCCTTGCGGAAATCTTCGCTCGGCACACCGACGGTGAACGAATACATCTTGGGCGCCACCGCCAGGCTCTTGGACTGCCGCACGAAGTTCAGGACCTCGGTCTCGTGGCCCGCCACCAGGACCACATCCACGTTCTTGCTCTTGATCTGGGACAGCAGCGAATTGAAATCGCTGGTGTTGCTGCTGTAGCGCTCGTCCATCACGGTGTCGAAACCGGCCTTCTTCAACAACGGCCGGGTACCCTCCGCCACCGAGACGTCGAAGGCGTCGTCCGCGTACAACAGCGCCACGGTCTTGGGCGGCGTCTTGAGCGCCTTCAGCATGCTGATGGTGCTGCCGAAGTAGTCGCTGGCCGGCGCCAGCGTGCCGAAGATATACTTGAAGTGGCGCGCAAAAATCTGGTCGGAGGCACCACCGCCCTGCACCATCGGGATCTTGTACTTCTCTGAAACCGCCGAGTCAGCCAGCGCGAAATTGCTGGCGAACGGGCCGAGCAGCAGGTTCACCTTGTCCTGTGACACCAGTTGAACGTACTGGCGCACGCTCAGATTCACGTCGGACTGGTTGTCGTACAGCTTGAGCGCCAGCTTGTGCGACTTGCCGGCGATCTTCACGCCGCCGTCGGCGTTGATCTTGTCAATGGCGAATTGATAGGCATCGCGGTAATAGCGACCGGTATTGGATACCGGGCCCGTGAGCTGGACCGACGCGCCCAGCACGATGTCCTGGGCCAGGGCAGCCCCCGCAGGCACAGCGGCGACAACCAGCGCGGAGATGAGAGTGGCGAGCAAACGGGAGCGAGTGGGCAACATGGGCATCCTTTTCTTGCGGGTAGTGATCAGAATTTGTTGCGGCTTGCGCAACTGCAGCGGCGAGCATACTCCACTGAAATTTTGAACGCAATCGGGTCAACCACCTCCATTCGGACATGATCGGCGTGCGGCTTTGCTGGTGGATGCTTGCATGCGGCATGACGCCCAGTCAACCACTACCGTGCTACCCCGAATAGCTCATCAGCGCGGCAACCGGCAAGTGCAAAAACGCTGCTCCCACGGCAATGCGCCTATGCCGGACGATCAGTGTCTTGCCGGTGAACACGTCAGTCAGTCGCACGCCATCGGGCACGTCGATTGCGACCGCCGTGTCGGCCCAGACGGCCGGTCCCAACGGTGCCAGTGTCAACTCGCCGAGCAGCCGCGCAAACAGCCGGCCGGCGATGACAACCGGCGTCGCGCCCTGGTGACGGCGCGCAAACGCGACCACGTGCGCCGCGTGTCCGCCATGGATCTCCAGCGGTAAGTAGTCGCCATCACGAAGCAGCGACAGGTTGATGACCTCATGGCCCTCGTACACGTCCGGCACACCCGGTGACGTAAACTTCAGCAGCGTCATGCTCAGGCTGTTCAATACGCCAAACCAGGCCAGTCGCTGCGCATCGGCGGACGCGAACGCCGCGAAGCGGCCAAACTCTTCGCGCCGGCCTTGGGACACAGCCCGCGCCAACTCCGGTTCAAAATCACAAAAGTACTGGAACGGTGTGGAGGCTGCGAACTCCTCGCCCATAAACAGCATTGGCACGTGCGGAGATAGCAGCACACAGGCGCGAGCCGCGCGCACCAGGGCCGGGTTGCCCAGCGAATCGATGCGTTCGCCACGGGCCCGGTTGCCGATCTGGTCGTGTGTCTGGAGAAAAGAAACGAAGGCAGCCAACGGCAGGTGCGTGCCCGGTTCGCCGCGCGGCGCGCCTCCTCGAAAAGGCGACGGCTGACCCTGGTAGATGAAGCCCTGCGCCAGCGCGAGCCCGAATTGTGCAACCGGTGACTCGGCGTAGTCAGCGTAGTAACCGTCTGTCTCAAAAGTGCCCTCGCGGGTAAACGTTCCAACATGCAACTCGTAAATTACGGACTCTTCCCACGGACGTCCGTGCCAGGCGCCGTCCCGCCATGCGTAGGCTTGCGGATCGATGACCTGGCTGGTGCCATGCACATCGTCCGGGTTGAAACGTGACGCCGGATCGGGAACGCGCAGGCCATTGGGCAGGAGAAAGCAGTAACGGTCGCCGGCCCGGGCATTTGCCAAGTCCAGTCGATGCCAGCCATCGGCGATTCGCGCCATGGACAATGCAACAGCGTCGCTCCCAAGTTCCAGAACGATCTGCTCAACCCCTGGCGCCCAAAGTGCAAACCGCACGCCCCCCGTATCCAGCACGCTGGCGCCGAAAGGCATGGCATGGGTCCGCGTCATACCTGGTTTCGCGCACAACTCAGCAAAACGAACGAACGACCTTGCAACGGATAGCTCGGGTGCGCCCACAAGGAAGATGAACCCGCACTTGCTTCGATCTGTGGAAATGGCACGGCTGACGTCGCTGTGTCGAGCAGCAGACGCCATGCTCCGTGGCTCACGGGCGGAAGCGTGAACGGAACCTCATCGTGGTGGGCGTTAAACAGCAGCAGGAAGTCTTCGTCGCACAGCGCCTCGCCCCGTGGCCCGCGCTCCACGATGCCGCTGCCAGAGGTCAGTTGTCCAAGGCAGCGCGCCTGGGCATCATTCCAGTCCTGCGGCGTCATCTCGGTGCCATCCGGCTTGAACCAGCACAGGTCCTTGACGGTGTCGCCCTCTCTCGGTTTTCCCTCAAAGAAGTTGCACCGCCTGAAGGAGGGGTGCGCGCGGCGCAGTGCGATCAGACCCTGAACAAAAGTCTCCAGCGCCTCGCGCTCCGGGGTTGAGGCCCAGTCCAGCCAACCCAGCACGTTGTCCTGGCAATAGGCATTGTTGTTTCCCTGTTGACTGTGGCCGCGCTCGTCGCCGGCCAGCAGCATCGGCACGCCTTGGGACAACAGCAGCGTGGCCAGCAAATTGCGCTTTTGGCGTTCGCGCAGCGCGACGATGTCCGGGTTCTCAGTCGCCCCTTCCGCTCCGCAGTTCCACGACACGTTGTGGTTGCTTCCGTCGCGGTTGTCTTCGCCGTTCGCCTCGTTGTGCTTGTCGTTGTACGAGACCAGGTCATGCAGGGTGAAACCGTCATGCGCGGTGATGAAGTTGATACTGGCGTTAGGCCGCTTGCCCGACCAGCCGTAGAGGTCTTGCGAGCCCGTCAGGCGCCGCGCCAATTCGCCGATTGCGCCGTCATCACCCTTCCAGTAGCTGCGCACACCGTCGCGGAAGCGGTCGTTCCATTCGGCCCAGCCGAGCGGAAAATTACCTACCTGATAGCCACCGTGCCCCAGGTCCCACGGCTCAGCGATCAGCTTGACCCGGTTCAGCGTCGGGTCCTGGCGGATGGCGTCGAAAAAGCCGCCAAGATTCTCCACCTTGCCTGACTCGCGCGCCAGCGCGGATGCGAGGTCAAAGCGAAAACCATCGACGTGCATCTCATCGACCCAGTAGCGCAACGAATCCATCACCAGTTGCAGGGCACGTGGGTGCTCCAGGTTCACGGTGTTGCCGCACCCGGTAAAGTCGTCGTAGAAGCGGCGGTTATCCGCATTGACGATGTAGTACGACGAATTTTCGAGGCCGCGGAACGACAGGGTCGGGCCAAGCTGGTTACCTTCGCACGTGTGGTTGTAGACCACGTCGAGGATCACCTCGATGCCGGCGGAGTGCAGCGACTTCACCATGGTCTTGAATTCGTCCACTTTGCCGGAAGCGCTGTAGCGCGCCTCCGGCGCGAAGAAGCCCAAGGTGTTGTAGCCCCAGTAATTTTGCAATCCCTTCCCGGCCAGACGATGGTCGTTCACATAACTGTGTACGGGCAGCAGCTCGATGGTGGTCACGCCCAGACGCTTCAGGTAGCCGATCACGGGCGCGCAGCCCAATGCCGCATAGGTCCCGCGCAGTTGCGCTGGCACGTCGGGATGCGTCATCGTAAAGCCGCGAACGTGCATCTCGTAGATCACCATGTCCTGCCATGGCACCACGGGATGATGGTCATCTTCCCAAGTAAAGGCTGACTCCAGTACCCGGCACTTGGGCATCAAAGAGGCACTGTCGCGCCGGTCGAAAGACAGATCGTCGCGTTTGCTGCCAACGGCGTAGCCATACAGCGCGTCACCCCAGCGCAACTGCCCAATCAGGTCCTTGGCGTAAGGGTCCACCAGTAGCTTGTGGGGATTGAAGCGATGACCGTCTTCGGGCTTGTAGGGACCGTGCACCCGGTAGCCGTAAGCGAGCCCAGGCCGGGCCTCGGGCAGATAGCAATGCCAGACGTGATCGGTGCGTTCACGCAATTCGATCCGTTGAAGTTCATGACGCCCATTGCTGTCAAAAATACACAGCTCAACTTTTTCCGCGTGTTCGGAGAACAGCGCGAAGTTAACGCCTTCGCCGTCCCAATTGGCGCCACGCGGATAGGCGCGCCCGGGCCAAACTGCGGTGATCGGATTGCTGCTCTTCATTGTTTTTCCACGCAGAGTTCGTTGTTCGGCAATTTTGATTGAAATGGGTCAACGTCGCGCAGCCGCCGCCAGCACCCAAAATGAGCAGAGGGCCGTCGATTGCAGTCCGTTGGGCCGGACCACCCACTCCACTACCGCGGGGGCTTGTCCTTGCCCGAATCCGCGGTTGCTTTGTCACGCGGCCACCAGTGCTCGATCCGCTCCGCAGCCCAGTCCTTGCCACCGAGTCCGAAAGCCAGTGCCAGCGCGAATACGACCCCGCCGAGAATCACCAGGAAGCTTTCACGCACGATGTCGCCGCCAACCTGAATCTGGTCTAGCGCGATCAGCACCACGAACACCATGATTGCGTACTGGGCGAGTTTGCCCAGGAAGGTGGCATCCTGCAGCTTGCTGCTACGGCAGTAGGCAACCACGGTGTCGCCCACGAAGTGCGCGAAATATGCGCCAAAAGCCAGCACCAGCAATGCCACAAAGATATTCGGAACGAACCACACCACACGGCTCAAAACGTCGGTGATGTAGGTCAGACCCAATCCGTTGAAGGCGATCAGCAACGCGGCCAGAATGACGAGCCACTGCACGAGAATCCCAAAAATGGTCGTGAAGTCTCCGGCCATGCCGCCTCGCCGAAGAAAACCGTCCAGACCCGAGCGCTCCGTGAGTACGTTGAAATTGATCGCCCGCAAAGCCTTCGTCACCGCAATGCGCGCCACTTTCGCAAGCAGCCAGCCCGCCACCACCACCACCACGGCGACCAGCAAGCGCGGCAGGAATGCGCCAATCTGGACGAGAATCGCCCTCACCGGATCCAGGTATATGTTCAAGCTATCCACGATACATTCTCCAATGTGGCAATGAGGTCAGGGGCAGCTGCCTCAGGTAGTCCTGCCCGCGGCGATCAGGGTCAGCACGCCTTGCAACGGCACCTGGGCCCATTCAGTGCGGTTGTTCAGTTCGTAGCGCAGCTCGTAGAGCGATTTCTCCATCTCGAACAAGGCGAGCAGTTGCGCGTCGATTGGCGCCAATCCGCCTGCCACCATGACCTCGTCGTATGCGACCATGAAAGTCCGCCGGGTAGCCAGTTCCCACTGTTGCACAGCCAGCTCAAGGCGCACCATTTCCTCGGGGGTATGGGCGATGCGCCGGAGCGCCGACCAGCGCGCGTAATTGAAGGAGCGCAACATGCCAGCGACGTCACGCAGGGGTGAGCTCTTGGCGCGACGCTCGTCGAAGCTGCGCGCGGGCTCCCCTTCAAAGTCGATGATCACGAAGTCATCCCCCGTCACCAGGACTTGCCCCAGGTGGTAGTCGCCGTGGTAGCGTGTCTTGGTGGCACCTTGCCAGGCCAATCCGCCCGCACTAATGAGGTTCTGCAGCGCTGCCTGCTGGTCGAGCAGCGCCTGCGCGTCGGCCTGCGTCGGTCCTGGCAGCTGGGCAAGCCGCTCACCCAGCAGTGCCAGCGTCGTGCCCGCTTCAGCTGCAGCGCGGCGTCTGAATTCTGCGAGGTCCACTGCGTCAAGAGGTTCGGGGTCAAACGCAGGATCGCCCGTGGGCCGGCCCAGCGCCAGGTGAAGCTCCGCCGTGCGCTTGCCGAGCGTGGCGACCCGCTCGAGAAACCCGCCGTGCCGCTCGCTCGCTGAAGCCTGTGGCTCGTCGCCGGCGATGCGCACCTCCTCAAGAAATCGCTCGACGTAGCCGAGCGTGAACTCCCAACCGTCGCCCTGGTTGGCGACATAGCCCTGCATGAGCAACAAGGTCATCGTCTGGTCTGCCGCGCCGAAATACTCGAGCGCTCCGAGCACCGGGACACAGTTCGGGTAGCGCGCAACCTCGGTCAGAAAGCGCCCCATTTCCAGCTCGGGATTGATCCCCGTGCGCAGTCGCCGGTAGCCTTTGAGGAAAATCTTCTCGCCCAACGTCACGACCGTGTTGCTGCTCAGGGCGCCGGGACGGGATACCGGCAATGCCGGGATGTTGGCGACAACGCTGTCGAACAGGGTCGTCGGCCGGAACCGAAGCCGGCCGGACCCGGTGGTCATCTCCTTGCGATCGGCAATGGCACCGACGATCGCCCTGCAGAACGCCTCGTCGTGGAAGGCGTCGCTCATGACGCCAACGTTGGCCTGCTGGCGCACCTTGGCCAGCGCAGCGGGTTCCAGCAGCCCGAAGCGGATTTCGTCGTTGTCTTCCCACGCCAGCGCGAGCGGACTGAAATAGGTCGACTCCTCGACCGGCCCGTCGAGCTGGAGGATCGGCAGCATCCAGCTGATCGCGCCGTCGTCCCAGACCGTGTGATCCACCAGCCGGGCCCGCTCAATCGGTGTTCCCTTCGAGGCGTACCAGCGCTGGACCTCCATGTAGCGAGGGAGGATCTCGGTTTCGAACTGGACTCGCAAACGCTCGGCCATGCCAATTCGCCACGGCATGACGCGATCGCGGAAAAAGCTCGTCCAGCCGTCAAAGAGCACCAGCGTGGGCAGGTCCTGCGGAGCAATCCCCTTCTGGTGCCAACTCGGAACCTCAGCGTCGGCGTCAAGGCGGAACCAGTAAAAGCCATAAGACGGCAACGTCAGCAGATAGGGCAACTCCCCGATCGGCGGGAACGACGTTCGTCCCAGCATCTCCACGGGCACACGGCCCTTGCAGGCGGCCAGATCGAGTTCTACGGGCTGCGCTGCACGCGACAGATTGAAGACTGTGAGGATGACGTCGTCCTCATACTCGCTCAGATACGCGAGGATCTTGCGGTTGCCAGGTTTGAGAAAGCGACGCTTGCCACGCCCGAAGGCATAACTGGACTTTCGCACGGCGAGCATGCGCTTGGTCCAGCTCAGCAGTGAGCTCGCTTCGCGCGATTGCGCTTCGACATTCAGCGCCTCGTAGCCGTAGATTGCGTCCATGATCGGCTGCAAGTACAGGCGCTGTGGATCCGCGCGTGAAAAGCCCGCGTTACGGTCCGGACTCCATTGCATCGGCGTGCGCACGCCGTTGCGGTCGCCCACGAAGACGTTGTCGCCCATGCCGATCTCGTCTCCGTAATAAATGATGGGCGAGCCGGGCATGGACAGCAGCATGCCGTTCATCAGCTTGACGCGGTCCATGTCGTTTTCCATCAGCGGTGCCAGGCGCCGGCGGATACCCAGGTTGATGCGGGCACGCTTGTCGGCGGCATACGTGTTGTACATGTAGTCGCGCTCCTTGCTGGTCACCATTTCGAGCGTGAGCTCGTCATGGTTGCGCAGAAAGATGGCCCACTGGCAACCCTCGGGAATCTCGGGCGTCTGCTGCATGATCTCGACAATCGGATGCCGGTCTTCCTGGGCGATGGCCATGTACATGCGCGGCATCAGCGGGAAGTGATACGCCATATGGCATTCGTCCCCGTCGCCGAAATACTCACGAACATCCTCTGGCCACATGTTGGCCTCGGCAAGCAGAAACCGGCCCCGGTACTGCGCGTCGATCGCAGCCCGCAACTTCTTGATCACCGCGTGCGTTTCGGGCAGATTCTCGTTGCTCGTGCCATCGCGCTCCACCAGGTAGGGAATCGCATCGAGCCGGAAGCCGTCAACGCCCATGTCCAGCCAGAAGCGCATCGTGTCGAGTACGGCATCGAGCACCTTCGGGTTGTCGAAATTGAGGTCTGGCTGATGGCTGAAAAACCGGTGCCAGAAGTAGGCCTTGGCCACTGGGTCCCATGTCCAATTCGAGGTTTCGGTGTCGGTGAAGATGATTCGCGTGCCCTTGTACTTCTCGTCGGTTTCACTCCAGACATAAAAGTCTCGCTCGGGCGAGCCAATGGGAGCCTTTCGGGCGGCCTGGAACCAGGGGTGCTGATCCGAAGTGTGGTTGACGACCAGCTCGGTGATGACCTTGAGGCCGCGTTTGTGCGCCTCGTCAAGCATGGTACGGAAATCGTCGAGCGTGCCGTACTGCTCATGCACGCCGTCGTACTGCGAGATGTCGTAGCCGTCGTCACGTAGTGGCGACGGGTAGAACGGCATCAACCAGATCGTGTTGACGCCCAGCTCCCTGACATAGTCAAGCTTGCTTGCCACGCCTTTGAAGTCGCCGAAGCCGTCGTCGTTCGAATCGAAAAAGGCCTTGACATTGATCTGGTAGATGACCGCGTCCCGGTACCAGAGAGGATCCTCGGTCGGCGCCATGACCACTTGCTGCGCAGCATCGAAATCCGGATCGGCAATGAGTTTCATAGGAAGTAGTCGAAGTCACGTTCGCTGCGCAGGTGCCGGCGCAACCGCATGACGTGCGCTGGAACACGTGCAGGGTCAAGCCGCACGAAATTGTGGCGCCCCTGCCAGAGAAAGCGCTCGTCGGTCAGCAGGTCATGCATCTGGTACTGCGCGGCTTCGTCGACGCCCAAAGCGTGCGGGTCAAGATCAACCCAGCCGGACTGCGCGTGGTCCGGATCGAGATTGACGACGATCACCATGACGTTGTCACCCGTTTGTCTGGCATAGGCGATCAACTGGTCGTTATCGACGCCGCAGAAGGTGAGGTTCCAGTCGTCCTGCAGTGCCGGGTTCTCACGCCGGATCCGGTTGATCCGTGACACCAGGCCGCGCAGGCTGCCGGCGGTATCCAGATCCCAGTGGCGCAGTTGATACTTCTCGGAGTCCCGATACTCTTCGCTTGCCGCCTCACGAGGTATCCCCTCGAGCAGTTCGTACACGGGACCGTAGATCCCATAGCTGGAAGCCAGCGTCGCTGCGAGCACAAGTCGTGACACATACACGGGCCGGCGCCCGCCATGCAACTGTTCGTGCAGGATATCTGGCGTGTTCGGCCAGACATTCGGGCGGAAGTATTCTCGCCCCGGACCCTTCGAGAGTTCGGTGAAATACTCGACCAGCTCGCGTTTGGTGTTGCGCCAAGTGAAATAGGTATATGACTGGGTAAAACCCAGCTTGGCCAGCCGGTGCATCACCTTGGGCCGGGTAAAAGCCTCGGCAAGGAATATAAGTTTCGGATATTCGCGCTTGAGTTCGCCGATCACCCACTCCCAGAACGCGAACGACTTGGTGTGCGGGTTGTCAATCCGAAAAATCATCACGCCTTCACCAATCCAATGCTCGAAAACGCCCTTCAGGGCGCGCCACAGGCCCAGCCAATCGTCGGATTCGAAGTTGAAGGGGTAGATGTCCTGGTACTTCTTCGGTGGATTCTCGGCGTACTGCACGCTGCCGTCGGGCCGGGTCTGAAACCAGCCGGGATGTGCTTTGACCCACGGGTGATCCGGTGCGCATTGAAAGGCGATGTCCAGGGCCACGTCCATGCCCAGATCCGACGCCTTGGCAACCAAGCGGCGGAAATCCGCTGCGGTGCCCAATTCGGGCAGGATCGACGTGTGGCCGCCCTCGGCCGAACCGATCGCCCAGGGGCTGCCCACATCCGTAGCATCTGCCTCCAGGGTGTTGTTTTTGCCTTTGCGCTTGACCCGGCCGATGGGATGGATGGGCGGGAAATACAGTACATCGAAGCCAAGTTCTGCGACGTACGGCAGACGGGCTTCGACATCAGCAAAGGTGCCGTGGCGCCCCGGTTCGGCTGCGGCCGAGCGCGGGAACATCTCGTACCAGCTGCCCGCCCGGGCGCGGTGAACGTCTACGACGAGCGGCAACTCGACAGGGTACGTGGCCTCGCGGTTGCGATCGGGGTACCTGGCCGCAAGCGCCGCGAGGGTCTCGTCAAGCGCCAGTGCCTTCAGCGCTTCCGCGTCGGCTTTGGCGCCCTCTGCGGTGCGCCGCAGCTTGACCGCCCAGGAAGTCAAGGCCCGGCGATCAGCAGCAACCGCGCGCTGCGCCGTCTCGTCGATCAGCATCGCGCCGACCTGCGACGCGATCCGGATATCGTCCACCTCAATGCGGCGCGCCAATTCGTGCCGCCACGACGCGAAATGATCCACCCAGGCAACCACCGTATAGAGGTAGCGGCCAATCGATGGCAAGTTGAAGGCGGCATGCCAGACATCGTTGCCAAGCGCCACCATTTCGACCTCGGTGAAAGTCGGATTGTCTTCGGCCCGCCAGCGCAGCATCACACGAAGAACGTCATGCCCGTCGGTAAAGCAGTCGGCCTCCACCTCCATCTCATCACCGACAACGCGCTTGATGGCAAAGCGTCCGCCGTCAACGGCCGGACGCACCGCATCCACGATGGCACGCACCCGGCCGTCGGCACCGCCTGGGCCCGGTTCAAGCCCCCTTGTTGTCATGCTTGAGCACCAGCGTGGACAGCGCCGGCAAGGTCAGGTTCAGCGACCATGGCCTACCGCCCGCAGGAACGGGCGCCGCCTGAACGCCCCCGAGGTTGCCCCAGCCACCGCCGCCGTAGAGGGCCGCGTCACTGTTCAGAACCTCCTGCCATAGACCACCGTGCGGCACGCCCACAACATAATTGGTGCGCGGCACCGGCGTCAGATTACAGGCCACGAGCAGCGTCGCACCATCATCGACGGAGCGCCGCAGGAAAACAACGACACTGCGAAGCGCATCATTGCCTTCGATCCACTCGAAGCCTTCAGCACTGAAGTCAAGCTGGTAGAGCGCCGGCTCGGCACGATAGAGGCGATTGAGATCTGCGACGAAGCGCCGCACCCCGCCGTGGCCCGGCATGTCGGCGACCCACCATTCGAGCTCACCTTCGTGTGTCCACTCGCGCCGCTGCCCGAATTCGCCGCCCATGAACAGCAGCTTCTTGCCAGGGTGCGTCCACATCAGCCCGTACAGCGCGCGCAGGTTGGCAAACTGCTGCCACTCGTCACCCGGCATCTTGCCAATGAGCGATCCCTTGCCGTGCACAACTTCGTCATGCGACAGTGGCAACACGAAATTCTCATTGAAGGCGTAGACCAGCGAGAACGTCAGCATGTGATGGTGGTAGCGGCGGTGGATCGGATCCTCCTTCATATAGGCCAGCGTATCGTGCATCCAGCCCATGTTCCATTTCATGCCGAAGCCCAGGCCGCCCATGGAAGTGGGGCGTGAAACCATCGGCCAGGCAGTCGACTCTTCCGCAATCGTCACTGTGTCAGGGTAGTCGCGATAGGTGGCTTCATTCAGGCGACGCAGAAATCCGACCGCCTCAATGTTCTCGCGGCCACCCTCCCGATTCGGGATCCACTCGCCCTGCTTGCGAGCGTAGTCGAGGTAGAGCATCGACGCCACTGCGTCAACGCGCAACCCATCGACATGGTACTTGTCGAGCCAGAAGAGGCCTGATGACATGAGAAAGCTGCGCACCTCGTTGCGACCGTAGTTGAAGATCGCCGAACTCCACTCCGGGTGAAAACCCTGGCGCGGATCGGCGTGCTCGTACAGATGCGTTCCATCGAAGAGCCCAAGCCCGTGCGCATCAGTCGGAAAATGCGAGGGAACCCAGTCGAGCAGCACGCCAATGCCGCGCTGGTGCAGGTGATCGACGAAGTACATGAAATCCTGCGGCGTACCGTAGCGTGAAGTTGGCGCGAAATAGCCGGTTGTCTGGTAGCCCCACGAGCCGTAGAACGGATGCTCCGTGACCGGCATCAGCTCCACATGGGTAAAGCCCAACTCGATCACGTAGTCGGCCAGCCAATGGGCAAGTTCGCGGTACCCCGCGAACTTGCCATCCTTGCGCCGCCATGATCCCAGGTGCACCTCGTACACGGACATCGGCGCGTCCAGCGCGTTTTTGCCAGCACGCCCGGACATCCAGTGCGTGTCGCCCCATTGATAGTCCAGCGTCCATACGCGCGACCCCGTGGCGGGTGCCAACTCGGCATGAAACGCGTACGGGTCCGACTTGTCAGCCACAAAGCCGCCCCCCCGTGAGGCGATGCGATACTTGTAGGCGTGGCCGCGCGCCACTCCGGCGACGTCGCCCTGCCAGATGCCGGAGCCGTCCGGGCGCGGCTGCAATGGCTGCGCGCGCGGATCCCAGTCGTTCCACTCCCCAATTACCGATACCGCGTCTGCGTTGGGAGCCCAGACGCCGAAAGACGCACCGTCTTCGCTCCATTGGCACCCAAGCTTGTCATACAGGCGCGCGTGTGTTCCCTCGCGAAAAAAATGAATGTCGTGATCGGTCATCATGTTGCAAGTCACCATAGCACAGTGACCAGACACCGACAACCTTTCGGCCCCCCGTTCCCAGCCGGCGATACCGCGTGGAACAAGGCGCGCCCCAACTTTCACCCTGTGTGGAGTGGACACATCCGGACGAATGCAACGGACGAGTTCTAGGCCGCGTGGCCGACCCGTTCAAACGCCAGTTGTCCGCCCACCATGGTCCAGCGCACCCGTCCTGGCAGCACGTATCCGGAATATGGCGTGTGCTTGCCCTGGCTGGTCAGCTCGCTGGGCCGAACCGTCCATTCGTCCTGCGGATCAAAGATGCAGATGTCAGCGACGCCGCCCGCGACCAGTTGACCGGCGCTGGCTTGCAAGGTGCCCAGCGCCGGGCCGAGCACCCGCGCGGGCTCGCAGGTCAGCACCGCGAGCGCACGCATGAGCCCGACGCCGCTCTCCTGTCCCCATTTGAGCGCCAGGCCGAGCAGCAGTTCCAGGCCTGTTGCGCCTGCTTCCGCTTCGGCAAATGGCAGGGCCTTGGCATCTTCATTCACCGGCGTGTGATCCGAGACCAGCGCGTCGATGGTGCCGTCCGCCAGGCCCTCACGGATCGCGTCGCGGTCGCGCTGCTGGCGCAGCGGCGGATTCAGCCGGGCGCGGCTGTCGAAATAGCCGATGTCGGTGTCGATCAGGTGCAGCGAGTTGATGCTGACATCGCAGCTCACGTTCAGGCCCTCGTCCTTCGCCTGGCGCACCAGGGCCACGCCGGCAGCACTGCTGAGCCGGCACAGATGCACGCGCGCGCCGGTCGCCCGCGTCAGTTCCAGAATGGTGTGCAGCGCAATTGTCTCGGCCGCCACCGGCACGCCTGCCAGGCCCATGCGCGTAGCCAGCGGGCCGCTGCCCGCCACGCCGCCGCCCAGATACAGTTCCTGCGGCCGCAGCCAGACACCGAACCCGAACGTGCTGGCGTATTGCAGCGCGCGCAGCAGCACCTGGGTATTGGCCAGCGGCACCTCGGCCTGGCTGAAGGCGACGCAGCCGGCCTCGGTCAGTTCGAGCATCTCGGTCAGCACTTCGCCCTGCAGATTGCGCGTCAGCGCACCCAGCGGAAACACGCGGGCCTGGTGCAGCTTTTCGGCGCGCATTTTCAGCATCTCCACCAGACCCGGCTCGTCGAGCACCGGCTCGGTGTCGGGCGCGCACGCCAGGCTTGTGATGCCGCCGGCCACGGCTGCGGCCATCTCGGACTCCAGCATGCCCTCGTGTTCGTGTCCGGGCTCGCGCAGCCGCACCGCCAGGTCCACGAGGCCGGGCGCCACGATGCAGCCCGACGCATCCAGCGTGCGGCTCGGGGCAAAATCGGAAACTATATTTTTAATAGCAACAATACGGCCTGCAGCAACGGCTACATCGCATATTTCATCGAAATTGCTCGCGGGATCGATAACCCGCCCGTGCTTGATCAGAATCTTCATGCCATGCCCGCCTTGCCATTCGTTGGGATGCCTCCGTGCCGCGCACTGCGGTGCGAGCTCGCTTGAGGGTGGCCCGACGCGGCGCTCATGCCTCGTTGCCCGCCACGATGCCCATCACCGCCATGCGCACCGCGATGCCGAAGCTCACCTGCGGCAGGATCACGCTTTGCCGGCCGTCCGCAACCGCCGAGTCGATCTCCACGCCGCGGTTGATCGGCCCCGGATGCATCACGATCGCGTCGGGCTTGGCCAGCGCGAGCTTTTCGGCGGTGAGCCCGTAACTCTTGGAGAACTCCTCGCTGGACGGCAGCAGGGCCCCGCTCATGCGTTCGTTCTGCAGACGCAGCATGATGATGACATCACAGTCGCGGATGCCCTCGCGCAGTGTGTGGCACACGCGCACGCCCATGGGCGCCATGTCCTCGGGCACGAGGGTCTTGGGGCCGACCACGCGCACCTCGGGACAACCCAGCGTGGTCAGGCCATGGATGTCCGAGCGCGCCACGCGCGAGTGCAGCACGTCGCCGACGATCGCCACGGTCAGGTTGGAAAAATCGCGCTTGTAATGCCGGATGGTGTACATGTCCAGCAGGCCTTGCGTCGGATGCGAATGGCGCCCGTCCCCGGCATTCACCACGTGCACGTGCGGCGCCGCGTGCTGCGCGATCAGGTACGGCGCGCCCGATTCGCTGTGGCGCACCACGAACAGGTCGGCCGCCATGGCGCTGAGGTTGGCGATGGTGTCCAGCAGCGATTCGCCCTTGGACGCGGAGGACCGCGCGATGTCCAGGTTGATCACATCAGCGGACAGCCGCTTGGCGGCGATCTCGAACGTGGTGCGGGTGCGTGTGGAATTCTCGAAGAACAGGTTGAACACGCTCTTGCCGCGCAGCAGCGGGACCTTCTTGACCTCGCGGTCATTCACGCTGACGAAGTTCGCCGCTGTGTCGAGGATATGCGTCAGGGTGCCCTTGGGCAGCCCTTCGATGGAGAGCAGGTGAATCAGCTCGCCATTCTTGTTGAGTTGCGGATTGCGTTGATTCAACACGGTCACTGGCCCTCTACATGAAAGCTGAACCTACCGGCTTCATCGCGCGCCAGTGCCAGCAACTGGGTGGCCGGCAAGGCGATCCGCACCGCCGCAAAGTCGGCCTGGATCGGCAGCTCGCGCCCGCCGCGGTCCACCAGCACCGCCAGCCTCACGCTGGCCGGGCGGCCAAAATCGAACAGCTCGTTGAGGACCGCCCGGATCGTGCGGCCCGTGTACAGCACATCGTCGAGGACGATGATGTCGGCCCCGTTCACGTCAAACGGCAGCACGGTCTGCCCGCCGGCGGACAGGCCGCGCTGCGCAAAGTCGTCGCGGTGCATGGCGGACGAAATGACACCAGGCTCCTGCGGCCAGTTCAGGTCTTTCTGCAGCCGCTGGGCCAGCCAGGCTCCGCCCGATGTGATACCCACCAACTGCGTCTGCGGGGTGGGCCAGTGACGCACGCCGCGCAGCAGCTCGCGGTACAACGCCTCCGCATTCAGGAGCAGGTCCCCCATGCCCGACACGGGACGCTCCTCGGTACCGGTGCTCATGGAATGCTCCTCAAGAATTGCTCCAGAATGATGCAGGCCGCCATCGCGTCGGCGTCCCCCGCGCCTGCCGAAAGGGCTTCGGTGGTGCTGTAGCGCTCGTCGACTTCGAACACGGGCAAACCGAACCGGCCGTGCAACTGGCGCGCAAACCTGCGCGCGCGCGCGGTATTTTCATGGGCGGCGCCATCCGGATGAAACGGAACGCCGACCACCAGCGCATCGGGTCGCCATTCTTCGATGCGGGCCCGCACCAGGGCAAAGCGCGCGTCCCCCTCGGCCTGGATGGTGGCCTGCGGCTGTGCACTGCGCAGGAGCCGGTTCCCGGTGGCCACGCCGGTCCGCTTGAGTCCAAAATCGAAGGCGAGGAAGGTTTGCAGCGCCAGGGGTGCGTCGGGCCCGGCCAACGCGCTCATCGGGCCGCCTTTGCGCCGTTCGCGCGCACACTGGACCTGGCCACGGCGGAGAACCCAAACCTCATGCGTGTCCCGCCTGCGGCGACACCATCCAGGCTTCGAGCCCGAGCAGCGCCAGCGCCTGGTCGTAGCGCCGGTCCACGGGAGTATCGAAAATCACCGTGGCGTCCGCGCCAACCGTGAGCCAGCTGTTTTCCGCCAGTTCGGATTCAAGCTGGCCCTCACCCCAGGCCGAATAGCCCAGCGAGATCAGCACGCGGCGCGGCCCCGCCCCGGTGGACAGGGCCTCCAGCACGTCCTTCGAGGTCGTCATCTCCAGTCCCCCCGGAATCGACATGGTGGACGCATAGGCGGTCTCGCTGGAGCCGGCGTCGCCGGTCGCCATGGTCTCGTGCAGCACGAATCCCCGTTCGGTCTGCACCGGCCCGCCATGGAACACGGGCAGTTCGACCAGATCGTCGCGATGCAACGACAGCTCCACCTTCTCGAACAGGTTCTTCAGGTTGATGTCACTGGGCTTGTTGATGATCAGGCCCAGCGCGCCGCGTTCGCTGTGCTCGCACAGGTAAACAACGCTTCCCGCAAATGTCGCGTCGCGCAACCCCGGCATGGCGATCAGGAAATGATGCGTCAGGTTGATGGGGACGGAATCCGGCGGCATGATGTCAATTTTACCCTCGCCCCGCGTTTGCGCTGCCGTTGCCGTGGCGGCGCGGACGCCATCGCACCGTGCAAAAAACCTACCCTCGCGGCTTGATGTGGTTTCGCCGCGACCTGCGCTGCAGCGACAATGCCGCGCTGCACCAAGCCTTGCAGGACTGCGGCGAGGTGTATTGCGCGTTCGTCTTCGACAGCGTCATTCTGGAGGGTCTGCCGCGCGAGGATCGGCGCGTGGAATTCATCCGCGAGTCGCTGGTGCAGCTGGATGACGCGCTGCGCGCGCTTTCGGGCCGGGCTGGTGCCGGCGTGATCGTGCGCCACGCCGTGGCTGAAAACGAAATCCCCCGGCTTGCGCACGAACTGGGCGTGCACGCGGTGTACGCCAACCATGACTACGAGCCGCTGGCCATCGCGCGGGACGCGGCCGTGCGCAGCGCACTGGCGCGCGGACGCGTGGCCTTTCATACCAGCAAGGATCACGTGATCTTCGAGCGGGACGAACTGCAGACACAGGGCGGCAAGCCCTACGTCGTGTTCACGCCGTACCGGACCGCGTGGCTGAAAAAGGTTGATGCGTTCTACCTGAAGCCGCACCCCGTCGAAAAACATGCGCAGGCGCTGGCTGAACGCCCCGCCGGGCTGCGCAAGAGCGTTCCCGCATTGCGCGACATCGGGTTTGCAACCACCAATCTTGCAAGTCTGGGCCTTCGAGCGGGTGAGAACGGGGCCCGCGCCTTGTTCAACAACTTCCGCAGCCGCATGGAACGCTATCACGAGACGCGCGACTTTCCCGCGATCAAGGGGCCGAGCTACCTGAGCGTTCATCTGCGCTTCGGCACCATTTCGCTGCGCCAGCTGGCGGCAGCCGCGCAGCAGGCATCCCTGCGGGGCAGCGCCGGCGCCAGGGTCTGGCTGAGTGAGTTGATCTGGCGTGACTTCTATTTCCAGATACTTGCCAATTTCCCGCACGTCGTGACACACAGCTTCAAACCAGCGTATGACGCGATCGAATGGGAGCGGGATGGGCACGCACAGACACTGTTTCGCGCCTGGTGCGAAGGCTGCACCGGCTATCCCATCGTGGACGCCGCAATGCGGCAAATCAATCAGACCGGCTACATGCACAACCGGCTGCGCATGATCACGGCGAGTTTTCTGTGCAAGGACCTGGGCGTCGATTGGCGCTGGGGGGAACGCTATTTCGCCGAAAAACTGAATGATTTCGACCTGGCGGCCAATAACGGCGGCTGGCAGTGGGCCAGTTCGAGCGGCTGCGATGCGCAACCCTACTTTCGCATTTTCAGCCCGCTGCGCCAGAGCCTGCGATTCGACGCGGGCGGTCAATTCATCCGCAAATACCTGCCGCAACTCGCCGCCCTGCCCACGGCGGCCCAGCACGATCCCGGCAGCGCCAGGCCGGTCGATCTGGCGGCGGCCGGCGTGGTCCTGGGCACCGACTATCCTCGCCCGCTCGTGGACCACGGCCTGGCGCGTGCGAAAACCCTGCAACGCTACGCGGCAGTCAAGGAAAAACTATCTGATAGATAGCAAACACCCATTGATGTGAAAGGGCATCAATCGGATTACGCTTCAACCCTGGCGGCGCAATAGCGGCGCACCAGGCTCAATAACTCTTCTTCGGAATAGGGTTTGCCAAGATAGTGGTCCACGCCCAGTTCCTTGGCGTGCTCGCGGTGCTTCTCCGCGATGCGCGAGGTGATCATCACGATCGGCAAATCGTGCATGCGCTGGTCGCCCCGGATATTGCGCGCCAGGTCAAAGCCATCCATGCGCGGCATTTCGATGTCGGACAGCACCACGGCGGGGCGCTCCTCGGCCAGCCGCTCCAGCGCCTGCAAGCCGTCCACCGCCAGTGCCACGCGATACCCCTCGCGTTGCAGCAACCGCTGGGTCACACGCCGTACCGTGATCGAGTCGTCGACCACCAGGATCAACGGGATTTGCGGCGGCAGCGCCAGCGCGGCCGCTCCGCCCGCGGCGCCGGAATTTGCACCTTCCGGCACCTCCGGCAGCGCCTCGTCGGCGCCCGCCAACCGGGCCTGCTCGCCGTACACCACGGCGAGCGCCACCGGGTTGTAGATGAGCGCGGCCGCGCCAGAAGCCAGCACCGTCATGCCGGCCAGGCCCGGCAGGCGCGACAACTGGGGACCGAGGTTTTTCACCACCACTTCCTGGTTGCCCAATACTTCGTCCACATGCAGCGCCACGCGCTGCGCGGCACTGCGCAGCACCAGAATCGCCGCCGTCTTGCCTTGCGTCTCGCCGCTTCTACGGGAAACCTGCAAAAGCGCGCCCGACCAGAAGAACGCAATGGATTCCCCCGCGAATTCGAACGAACCGCTGCGATACGCCTGCTGCAACTCCTGCGCGCTGGCACGGCGCACGATTTCCACCAGATTGGACGGCACGCCGATCAACTGGTCGCCGATGCGCAGCATGACCACCTGGGTCACTGCGGTGGTCAGCGGCAAGACCAACTTGAAGCAGGTGCCCTGATTGGCCTCGGTCGAGGTTTCGATGCGCCCGCCCAGCGCGTTGACCTCCGCGCGCACCACGTCCATGCCGATGCCGCGCCCGGCCAGTTCGCTGACCTCGCTTGCCGTGGAAAAGCCCGGCATGAAGATGAACGCCGCGGCATCTGCAGGTGATAGGGCCTGATCCCCGGTCACCAGCCCTTGCGCGAGCGCCCTGGCGCGAATTCCGGCGACGTCCAGTCCGCTGCCGTCGTCTCGAAATTCAATCGAGACATCGTTGCCGGCATGATGCAGTCCGATCGTGATCGTGCCGACGGGATCTTTGCCCAACCGGGCGCGGACTTCGGCATCCTCGATGCCATGCGCGACACAGTTGCGCAACAGGTGCTCGAACGCGGGCGTCATGCGGTCCAGCACACCGCGATCCATTTCGATCGAGCCCCCCGTGATGTCCAGCTTGACTTGCCGGCCGGTGTCCTTGGAAGCCTGGCGCACGACCCGATACAGACGGTCCGAAATGGCCTCGAACTCCACCATGCGGGTGCGCAGCAAGTCGCGCTGAAGCTCGCGGGTTTGCCTTGCCTGCGCGTTCAGATCGTCTTCGGTCGCCTCCACGGTGCGCTGCAGGCTGCGCTGCACGGTAGCCACGTCGTTCACCGACTCGGCCATCATTCGGGTCAGTTCCTGCACCCGGGTGAAGCGGTCGAATTCGAGCGGATCGAACGCCTGTTGCGAGTCCTTGGTCTGGGCCAGACGCGATTGCATCTGCGTCTCCGCCTGCAATTCGATGTCGCGCAATTGCTGGCGCAAGCGGTCCAGATTGCCCGTAAGGTCACTCAGCGAGCCGCGCAGCTGGCCGATCTCGGATTCCAGCCGGGTGCGCGTGATCATGACCTCGCCCGCCTGGTTCACCAGCCGATCGAGCAGTTGGGAACGCACACGAACGGTCTGATTCGAGGCCTGGCGCAGCGGCGCCAGCACATTGGTGACCGGCGCGGCAACCACGCCGCGCCGGGACGACGACGGAACGGTCACGCTGGCGTCGGCCGCCGGCCGCACCGCCATGGCATCCTGCGGCACCGGCTCCGGCGCGGGTGTCTGCGCGGACTCCAGGGTCGACGACCTGGTCACGGCCTGCCCCTTGCGGAGCTGGTCAAAGATGCCTTGCATCACATCGAATCGGGCCAGCAACGGCTCGAGTTGCTGCGTTTGCAGGTCGTCCGTCCCGATGTGCTCGATGTCGGATTCCAGTAAATGCGCCAATTCACCCAGCCGCAATGCACCGGCCAGCCGGGCGCTGCCCTTGAGCGTGTGCAGGGTGCGCAGCACTTCGGTGCGCGCGCCCAGATTCGAGGGCCGCGCCGACCACTGGCGCAGCGCACCGCCCAGTTGCGGCAGCAATTCCGCAGCCTCTTCCTCAAAGATCGGGAACAGATCGAAGTCCACCGCATCGGTCGCGTCGATGTCTTCGTGTCGCTCCTGCGTGATCGTGTGGATCTGCGCCGGCGGCTCGGCAGGACGCAGCAGTTGCGGCTGCGGGGCACCCTGGGCCGGAGGCTCGGCGATTGCGTCCGTCGCAAGGATCTGCCGCAGGGCGAGCAATACTTCCTCGCTGGGTTCCTTCAGAAAGCCGGCGGCAAACTGGTGCAGCAAACGCCGGATGTCCTCGGCCGCACCGTTGAAAGTCTGGCCCTGGCCAGACATTCCGGCCCCCTGCACCTGAACATGCGACAGCGCGTGCTCCAGGGCGCGCGCGAGATCCGACAGCGCATGAAACCCGACAGCGGCGGAACTGCCGGCTAGCGAATGCGCCAGTGCGACGGTGGAGTCGGGCATCGGCTGGTGCGGCTCCAGCGTCCACTCGGCCAGCTCGGTGACGAGCCGGCGCGACCACTCGTCGGCTTCATTCAGGTACACGTTGAAGAGCGGAACGGCGATGCGCAGAGGGCCAATCACCTTGACCGGCTCGTCGCTTGTCGGGCCTATCGCCTCGTCCCCTTGCACTGGCGCCGAAGCGGGCGATGCAAATTCGGTATCGGCAGGCGGCAACGGCAACGCCGGCTCGTGCGCCGGTGGTGCCGGCAGTTCGACCGGCACATCCGGTATGGCAGCGGCGCGCACATCGGGCTCAGACTCGGGCCTCGGCGCGGGAGGCTGCGTCTCCAGATACGGCTCGTGGAAGAAAAGGTGCTCGAGATCCAGCGCGGGTGCGGCACCCGCGAGCGGCGCGGGCAGGGTCGCCTCCGAAACTGACACAGAGCCGGCGAAGTCGATATCCCCGAAATCCGTGAGCGGCGCGCGTGCCGATTCAGCAAACTGGGTCTCGGACACTTGCGACGAAGCCTGTGTGTCCTCGAAATCCGGAAATGGCGCGGACTGCGGCGCCGCCGGCGACACGGCGGCCAATGTCGCCGCACTGCCCGGTAGCGCCAATTCCAGGCGCTGGCCTTTGGCGCGCAATGCTTCGGCCGCCGCCACGAAAGTTGCGGCCCGCCACGCGGCATCGGTCTGGTTGGCAATGGCTTCCACCCACCGGCCGAATGCTCCCAGGACGTCGCGGGACAATCCCTGCAAGGCATCGTCGACGGGTGTCTGCTCGGCCAGCCGGGTGTTGAGCAACTGCTCCATCGCCCACGCCGCCTCGCCAAACTCGTTCAGTCCCACCATCCGCGAACTGCCCTTGAGGGTATGGAAAGCACGGCGCAGCGTTGTTTGATGGCTCTGCTCATGGGTGTCCTGGGCGAGCGACTCCACAGCAGAAAGGCCGCTTTGCAGGACCTCGCGCGCCTCGTCCAGGAAGATGCCTCGCAGATCATCTTCTTCAATATCGGGCCCGGGCGCGGCGGCCGCCGGCGCTGGGCCTGCGGCTGCGGCGAGTTGCGCCATGGCCTGCGCGGCAGCGCCTCCATCCTGCGCCGACATGGCAGCCGACGCGCTGCGCGCCGACTGGGCCAGCGCCGGTTGATCGGCCAACGTGGCACGATCGGCCAGCGTATCGAGCCGGGCCGCGATGTCGCCCTCGGCCACGCCCGGACCGGTGTCGCTGACCACGGAGCGCAACTCCTGCGACAGCAGATCCGCACTACCGCCAGGCACCGGCGCCGCCCCCGGCTGCGCCAGCGCAGGCGCAGCGGAACGCCCCATCAACGGCTTGAGTTCACCCAGTGCTTCGTCAAAAACAAACAGCTTCTTCGCCAGCACAGGCTGGTAACTCAGCATGTCGATGAGAAATCCCAAGGCACCCAGGTTATTGCCGAGCTTGTCGAACGCGCCCGCGGGGAGTTGCGACGCGCCAGGTTCGGCGACCATCATCTGCTCGGTGCTGTCGCGCATGCGCAGGACCGCCTGCGACGCCTGCTCCAGGCCAAGCACCGACAGCACGCCCCGCATTTGCGAAAACTGGCCGGGCACGTTGCGCAGCACGCCCTTCTCGCGCGGATTACGGAAGAACTGGTCGAGAGCCACCTCGACCTCGGACAGCGCCGTGCGCAATTCACCTACCACCGTCCCCATGGTC
The DNA here is from genome assembly GCA_004323695.1 of Burkholderiaceae bacterium. Classification (GTDB taxonomy): domain Bacteria; phylum Pseudomonadota; class Gammaproteobacteria; order Burkholderiales; family Burkholderiaceae_C; genus Rhodoferax_A. The sequence goes on along the minus strand of SCRU01000028.1, from coordinate 75,217 downwards.
TGACGGTCGCTGACGCGGCGATACAGCTCCTCCATCCACGGCTCCAGCGGCTCCGGCTGACCGCCATTGCGCACGCGATCGAGGCGACCGCTCAAGCGCGCGGACCGGACGCCCAGCTCCTGCTCCCCGAGCTCCATGTCCTCGAAGGCCGCTTCAAGGTACAGGATGGAAGTGGCCACCTCCATCGCCAGTTCGGTCGCCGGAGGCTTGCCGGAGCGAACCGTGACATCGACCGCATTCACCAACGCCTGCGCCATCGGCTCGCTGACCGGATGCAGCTTCACCAGCGACTCGCTCACCAGGTTGAACTGATCCGCCGCACCCCGAAGCTTGCCGACATCGCCACCGGACAATGCGGACCAGCTCTCCTTGGCCGTCTCGATGCGCTTGCGCGCCTGCACCAGCAGCGCCGGGTCGTAACGGCCAAAACTGCGGGCTTCATAGTCAACTGGCACAAAGTCGGCCAGCCCATAAGCGGCACGAACGGCCACCAGCGCTGGCGCCTGATCCGGGCCCGGCACCGCCTGCGCGCAAAAGAAAAGCAGATCCTGCGCCAACCGGTCCGAGACGCCCTGCTCACCGCGCGCAAGCGTGGAGTACTGCAACAAGATGCGCGAAGCGGCTCGCTTGACATAGATGTCGGCCGAGATCAGCCGCAGCGCGAGCGCTTCGAAATAGGCAGCGCAAATTTTCCAGAAAGACGCTGGCTCCAGCGCCGTTTGCGCGGCCGCGAAAGCCAGGCTGAGATCGCGCAAACGGTGCGCGGCCGCCGCGTCGCCGCTGCGCATGACATCGAGCACCGATGTGTCCAGTTCCGCTCGGGCTGTCGCGTCGTAGCCGCGCGGCGCGGCGTGGAGCGGCAGGGCCGGATTGACCCAATGCCATGCCATCTGCCACAGGTCTGCGGGATGCACCCGGTCGCCGCCTGCCAGCAGCTGAACATCGCGGTATTGTGGAAATAGGGCCACGGACGACACGACCCTGCCCCCCAATACCGCTTGCAGATACTCCGCCAAGGCAAAGCCCGCTCGCTCGACGGTAGTGGCAGCTTCGTCCGTGCACAGCTGCGGATGCTGAAAGAAACGCTGCACCGCCGCCTCCATGGCGCGCAGCAACTGGGCTGGCGCCTCCAGCCCCACCATCTCCAGGGCGCCCACGGATTGATGCAGTTGCAGGCGCGCGATACGCAGTTGACCCGTGTCGATCTCCGCGAGATTGGAACCTCGGGCGGTCTCGGCCTCCCGCGCGAATCGCTTGAGCGAGCGGGCCGCACCGTCCAGCGACTTGCGAATCTCATCCAGCACCCAGGCCAGAGGCCCGAGATCAGGGGCCATCGGCTCGGTATCAGCGGGTGTGGCGGCGGAACCGGTTTGGTTGAACTGCATGGAGAAGGTCCACTCGAGCAATATCGGGGGCAATGAGGGCCGACGTCACGCGATCTTGAATCGCGACACGGACTGGCGCAATTCCTCGGCCATGCGGGACAAGTCACGTACCTGCTGCGCCGTGGAGCGGGTGCCCTCACCGGTCTGCTCTGTCACCACGAAAATGTGCTGGATGTTGCCGGCCACCGTGTTCGCGGAAGTCGCTTCCTGGGACGTCGCATGCGAGATCTGGTCGATCAGTTCCGCCAGTCGGCGCGAAACACGGTCAATCTCGGACAGCGCCGTGCCCGCGTTATCGGAAAGCTTGGTTCCTTCAACCACGCCATGCGTGGAGCGCTCCATGGCGGCCACCGCGTCCTGCGTATCGGTCTGAATGGCTTTCACCAGCGCGGATATCTGGCGCGTCGCGTCGGCGGAACGCTCCGCCAGCCGCTGCACTTCTTCCGCCACGACCGAGAAACCACGACCGGCGTCGCCCGCCGAGGCCGCCTGAATCGCGGCATTCAGGGCCAGCACATTCGTCTGCTCGGTAATGTCCGAGATCAGCTCCGTGATTTCGCCAATCTCCTGGGAAGACTCGCCCAGCCGCTTGATCCGCTTGGACGTCTCCTGAATCTGATCCCGGATCGAGTTCATGCCCCCGATCGCGTTCTGCACCGCCACCAACCCCGACTCGGCAGCCTGCAGGGATTGCCGCGCCACCGCGGCCGACTCGGATGCCTGCGAGGACACCTTGTTGATCCGGCCGGCCATGTCCAGCACGGACTGCCCTGCCTCATGAATCTCCCGCAACTGTTGCGCCGAAGTGGCCAGCAATTCGGACGAGGTGTTCTCCACCTGGGCCGTGGTGCGGGCCACCCGCGACGCCGTGGTCTGCACATTGCCCACCAGCAGGCGCAGTTCCTCAACGGTGTAGTTGACGGAATCGGCAATGGCGCCGGTGATGTCTTCGGTTACCGTGGCTTCCTGCGTCAGGTCACCCTCGGCGACGGTTTGCAACTCGTTCATGAGCCGCAAGATCGCCGCCTGGTTGGCATCGTTGACGCGCTTGGCCTCCTGCTCCTGACGTTCGGCGTCGGCCCGCTGCTGATCCGCCAGCCCCTGGCGCTGACGACTGTCCTGCAGCGGAACATAAGCCAGCCCGACCGCGCAAGCCAGGGCGAGAAGGGCCGACAAAGCCAGTGCTGCGAGGATGCCTGTTTCGATACCGGTCTGGGACGAAAGACGAACTTGCAGACCTTCCAGTTCACGGCGCAGGGGGTCGCCGTTGGAATTGATGGCGACCTGCGCCTCTCTCGCCTTCACCAGCTCGCGCACGTTGCCGAGAACGGCGTCGGCCTGAGTAAACATTTTCCCGCTGACGTCCAGCAGGGCCGAGAGCTGCTTGCGCGTCTGCGGATCACTGGTACCAGGCAAGCCCAGAAGGGAACTGCCGTCGAGCAAACCCTTCCCGGTGTCCTGCAAGGCGCGCAAATCGGAACCCAGCAGGGCCACCGCGTCCGGGTCAAGACCTCGCGGGGTCAGAAACTGGTTCGCGGACTTGCCAACACGCAATGACAACATCACCAGTTGGCTGGCGGCGGAAAGCTCCAGCATGCTCGCATGCTGCTCCAGCTCAAGCGTCTCGACACTCTGGGCCAGATTCAGCGAAGCGGCGGATTGCTTGTTGATGTTTTGCAGCGCGCTGCCGATGGTCACCAGAAGTTTCTTCTGGCTCAGAATGAATTGGGCACTATGACTGGTCTGCTCCATCAGGGGCGCAATTTTTGCGACCTGCGGCTGACTTGCCGCGCTCACCGGGGACAACTGCATCGAGGCATCGCCGTCCTTGAGCCCCTGCACTGATTTTTTCAGAATGTCGGCGCTCTCCTTCAGTTGTGGAAAGGCCGGCTCGCTGCCCAGCAACGCTTGCGCCGCCTCATTCGTCAGGCGCTGCGAATTCAGGAGCGCCTGCCCCGTCGCGGTCAGCTGACGGGCGACCTTGCTGGCCCGATTCAGCACGAACGACGTGGCCACCGCGAGTACCACCAGCGACAGCGCCAGCACGATCGCCAGGATCCGCTGATGTTGCACCGAGCTGCGACGCCCCAGCAGGGGAACGCTCACCAGATCCGTGCTGGACGACCCGGGCGCACCCTCTGCGGCCGGCGCGTGGCCATTGCCGAAGTCATCGGCGTGAAGATGCTCCGGCGCCATGGCCTGGGTGAGTTCCCTGTCCGCGTTCGAAGCACGGGACACCGTGACGTCGGTCGCAGCCTGGGCATTGGCCTGGAATCGTTTCTCAATGGGATGACTGATAGACATATTCATGCGACCTTGCAAAGACAATCAAGCGTTGATGTTCAGAAATTCGGGCTGCTGCGAGAGCAATTGAAGGTTGATTTCCTGCCAGTGCGCGCCCTCGGCATCGGTGTAGCCGCTGCCGAAATAGCGGGGCGCCGAGTCACCCCTGGGCGCGGAGTCGACAAATGACTCCACACTGCGAAGGCCAATCAGGCGGTCGATCATCAGGGCGCAGTTGACGTCCAGCGCCGCATTCAACGCCACCAGCCGGGCCAGATCGCGACTGGGTTCGCCGCGCGACGCACCGGCGACAAAGCCGCCCAGATCAATCACGCCGTAAAGCCCGCCGCGCAAATTTGCGACACCGAGAAACCAGCCCAACGTGTAGGGAACCGCCTGGGTTTGAGCCCAGGGAAAAATCTCTCCCGACTGACTCAGCGGAAAAAGATAATTTACTCCGGCGGCTTCCACGGCCAACCAGGACGCCGCAACGCCCGTGGTGCGCGCCGCGCTCAAGCGACTCGCCAAATCAGTCTGGAACTGCCGGAGGGCTTCGCGGTTCGCCATGCGGATACGGGATCAGTTCAAGGCCTTGATCTTGGCCATCAACTCTCCGGCATCAACCGGTTTCGTGATGTAGTCGCGCGCGCCCTGGCGCATGCCCCAGACCCGGTCCGTCTCCTGGGTTTTGCTGGTGCACATGATGATGGGCACGTCCGCGTACTGCGGATCACGCGTGATGGTGCGCGTCACCTGAAATCCGTTTTTTCCCGGCATCACCACATCCATCAGGATCAGATCCGGCTTTTCCTGGGCGAGCCGGCGCATGGCCTCGTCGGCATTCTCGGCCGTCTTGACGGACATCCCGTTCTTTTCGAGCAGAGTGGTCAAGACCATCAACTCGGTTTTCGAATCATCCACCACCAACACTTTATGAACTGGCATCAATCGCTCCTGATGAGATTTCGCCAAACTGCTGCACGGCCTGCAACAGCTGGTCCTTGGTAAACGGTTTGGTCAGGTATTCCTGCGAGCCCACCATGCGGCCACGCGCCTTGTCGAAGACGCCATCCTTGGACGACAGCATCACGACAGGAACGCCGGCGAACTTCACGTTGCGCTTGATGATGGCGCAGGTCTGATAGCCATCGAGACGCGGCATCAGAATGTCGCAGAAAATCAGTTGCGGCTGGTGGTCATTGACCTTCGCCAGCGCGTCAAAACCGTCTTCCGCCAGCACCACCTCGTGGCCGCCCTGCTTGAGAAAAATTTCGGCGCTGCGCCGAATGGTGTTGCTGTCGTCGATGACCAGAACCCTGAAACCCGATCCGGTCGCGCTCATTGGCGGCTGCTCCTCAAGATTGTCTCTCCAACGACCGTGGTCGATAGTTCTGCAGGCGATGTGTCTAGATCTGGACCATTTCGAAGTCTTCCTTCCTCGCCCCGCACTCGGGACAGGTCCAGTTCATGGGAACGTCGGCCCAGACGGTTCCGGGCGCCACGCCATGGTCGGGATCACCGACCGACTCGTCGTAAATCCAGCCGCAGATCAAACACATCCACGTTTTAAAATCCGTCACAGCTTAAGGGGCCTCCGAATAGAATGCAACAATTGTATCTAGGCCTAATGTGAACAAGTTGGCATCACACGCCGATTTTTGCCGATACTTGGCCCATGACAAACCCTAAGTCTCAAGATGTACCGGCAAGCGCCGTCGCCGACGACGAAAATGAAGACTCGAGTCCGGCCTGTGTGCTGGTCTTCAACGCAAGCGACCCCAGCGGTGCAGGCGGCCTGGCGGCCGATGTGAATGCCATCGCATCGGTCGGCGCGCACGCCCTGCCGGTGTTGACAGGCGCCTACATACGAGACACGGCCGAGATTTTTGATCACTTCGTCTTCGACGAAGACGCCGTGACCGAGCAAGCCCGAACCGTGCTTGAAGACATTCAGGTGCAGGTCATCAAGGTGGGCTTTGCAGGCAGTCCGGAAAACATCAGCGCCATCGCCGAAATCGCCTCGGACTACGCCGATGTACCACTTGTGGCCTACATGCCGAACCTGTCGTGGTGGGACGAGGGGCAGATCGATTTGTACCTCGACGCATTTCGCGAACTGCTTTTGCCGCAAACCACGGTGTTGGTGGGAAACCACAGCACGTTGTGGCGTTGGCTGTTGCCGGACTGGAGCAGCGACGAGAGCCCCGGTGCGCGCGACATTGCGAAGGCGGCCGGCGCGATGGGCGTGACCTATACGCTGGTCACCGGCATTCCGTTGCCGGACCAGTTCATCGACAATGTGCTGGCCTCGCCGCAGGCGGTGCTCGGCGGTGAAAAATTCGAGCGTTTCGAGGCCACGTTCTGCGGCGCGGGCGACACGCTGGCGGCCGCGCTCGCGGCGCTGATCGCAAGTGGCAGCGATCTGGCCGCGGCAACCAGCGAGGCGCTCAGTTATCTGGACCGCTGCCTCGACGGCGGTTTTCGGCCCGGCATGGGAAACGTGCTGCCGGACCGCATGTTCTGGGCGCAACCCGAAACCGACCCCGACGAATCTCCCGAGCCCGATATCGGCGACCTGCAAGGCTTCGCCATGCCTCCCCATGAAACCAAACATTGACCGCAACGCAGCCCTGTTCGAACGCGCCAGGCGCTCCATCCCCGGCGGCGTGAACTCCCCGGTGCGCGCCTTCAGGGCGGTCGGTGGCACGCCGCGCTTCGTGCAGCGCGCGCAGGGAGCGTATTTTTGGGATGCGAACGGCCAGCGCTACATCGACTACATCGGCTCCTGGGGCCCCATGATTCTGGGCCACGGCCATCCGGCGGTATTGGAGGCGGTGCAAAAAGCCACGCTCGAAGGCCTCTCCTTCGGCGCGCCGACCGAGCGCGAGATCGAACTGGCCGAAGCCATCATCGGCCTGGTACCGTCCATCGAGATGCTGCGCCTGGTCAGCTCGGGTACCGAGGCCGGCATGAGCGCGATCCGCCTGGCGCGCGGCGCCACCGGGCGCAGCAAGTTCATCAAGTTCGAAGGCTGCTATCACGGTCATGCCGACGCCCTCCTGGTCAAGGCCGGCTCGGGCCTGGCGACCTTCGGCAATCCGACCAGCGCAGGCGTGCCGCCCGAAGTGGTGCGGGACACGCTGGTGCTGGAGTACAACAATATCGCGCAGCTGGAGGAAGCGTTCGCGACGCATGGCCGCGCGCTCGCATGCCTGATCATCGAGCCAATTGCGGGCAACATGAACTTCGTGCGTGCGTCGGTGCCCTTCGTGAAGCGCTGCCGCGAGTTGTGCAGCGAGTACGGCGCGCTGCTGGTCTTTGACGAGGTCATGACCGGCTGCCGCGTTGCGCTGGGCAGCGCGCAAAGTGTTTATGCGCGGGACATCCCGGGTTTCGCCCCCGACATGACGGTGCTCGGCAAGGTGATCGGCGGCGGCATGCCGCTGGCCGCGTTTGGTGGTTCGCGCGCCGTGATGGAACAGCTGGCGCCGCTCGGGCCGGTGTATCAGGCCGGCACGCTGTCGGGCAACCCCGTGGCAACCGCCTGCGGCCTCGCCACGCTGAGGGAAATTTCCAGGCCGGGCTTTTTTGACGACCTGTCCCGCAAGACGCGCGCGCTGGTCGATGGCCTCGCCGGGGCCGCGCGCGACACGGGCGTGGCCTTCAGCGCCGACAGCGAAGGCGGCATGTTCGGCTTCTTCCTGCTGCCGCAGCTGCCGCAAAACTACACCGAGGTGATGAAGAGCGACGGCGCGCGCTTCAACCGGTTGTTCCACGGGTTGCTGGAGCGCGGCATCTACATTGCGCCGGCGCTTTATGAAGCGGGGTTCGTCAGCGCCGCGCACAGCGAGCAGGACATCGCCGAGACGATTGGAGCGGCGCGCGACATTTTCAGGACGCTATAGAGAATATAGCGAATACCCTTTATTCGTAAAGGGCTACAGGCACTTTATTCTTGAATTTCGGCGACGACGGGAGATACCGTGAACCTGCGTTTCGTGGAAGCTTTCGTCTGGGTCGCGCGGCTTGAGAGCATCACCCGCGGCGCGGAAAAGCTCAGCCTGACACAGTCGGCGGTCTCCAATCGCGTGGCCGCGCTCGAGCAGGAGCTCGGCGTGACGCTGCTCGACCGGCGCGAACGCAGCGTGAAACTGACGCTCGCGGGTGCGCGCTTCCTGCAATATGCCGAGCGCCTGCTGGCGCTGCAGCGCGAAATGAAGGCGGAACTGGGCAGCCCCGAGCAGCTGCCGCTGTCGCTGCGCATCGGCGGTATCGAGACCGCGCTGCACACCTGGCTGATTCCCATGATCGACCACTTGAAACAGTCGAACCCGGAACTCGAACTGGAGCTCTCCATCGAGACCACACCGGCACTGGTCGAGCAATTGCGCCGCGGCCGGCTGGATCTCGCGTTCACCGTGCTGCCGGCGCTCGGCGAGCAAATCGAGAACGAAATGCTGGCACCCCTCGAGATGGTCTTTGTCGGCCCCGCGAGCATGGCGCGCAAGCGGGTTCTGAGCATCAGCGAGCTGCTGGCATCCGACCTGATGACTTTTCAGCGCGGCTCCGCACCCCATGTCGCGCTGCTCGATCTGCTGCGCTCGCTCGACGCGGGGGCAAAGCACGTGCACACGGTGTCGTCCATTTCCGCGTTGATGCAACTGGTCGAGAACGGCTTCGGCATCGCCACGCTGCCGCGCGCCGCGGTTGAGCAGTCACTGCCGCGCAAGCGGATCACCATCCTGCGCTGCGACGCCACGCTGGCGCCGCTGCCGATGGTGGCGAGCTACTGGAGCGACCCGGTCGCACCGGGACTCGCGAAGGCGCTGCATCAGGCGTTGGCATTCGTGCGGGCGCAGTAGCCGGGCGATTGCCTGGCTGGCGACCGCGCGTTGCCCGAAAGTGTAAGGTAAATCTCACTCTCATCGGCTTGGGGTATACGCTTTTTGCTATATTATAAATAGCAAACAAGTCCTTGCATTATTCATTGGCATCACGCTGCGGGTGCGCCGAGCGGACGCAGCCGGTAACCCTTGCGCTCGAGTTCGGCGCGCAGATAGGCCGCAGTGGCAACCGCCTCGGGGCCGTCGCCATGCACGCAGATGCTCCCGATGGCCGTCGGCAGGTGCTTGCCGCTGACCGAGATCAGTGCTTGCGCGTCCAGCATGGCCTGCACATGCGCGAGCGAACGAACGGCGCCGTGGATCATCGCGTCGGGGCGGCCGCGCGGAACCAGCTGGCCGTCGTCCTGGTAGGCGCGATCCGCGAATATTTCCTCCACCACCGCGAGTCCGGCCTCGCGCCCCGCCGTGCCCAGGCAGGACAGCGCCGGCGCGAGCAGAATCAGCGTCCGGTCGTAGGCCTTGATGGCGCCGGCCACCGTGCGCGCCAGCGCGAGATCGGAGCAGGCCATGTTGCTGAGGGCGCCGTGCACCTTGACATGAACCACGCGCAGGCCCTCGGTGCGCGCCATGCCGTCCAGCGCCGCGATCTGGTAGATCAACATGGCCTCGATCTCGGCTGGCGCGAGCTGCATGCGCCGACGGCCGAAACCCTGCAGGTCGGGAAACGAGGGATGCGCGCCGACACTGACCCCGGCCGCCCTGGCCAGCCGCAGCGTCTGGCGCATCACCACCGGATCGCCCGCGTGAAAGCCGCAGGCCACGTTGGCCGAATTGACCGACGCAAGCAGCGCCTGATCCGCGCCCATGGACCAGGCGCCGAAGCTTTCCCCGAGATCGGCATTCAGGTTGATGATTTTCGACATGCTGGCAGCTCCCCAAAAGAAAAAGCAATGTGATGCGCGGCTTCATCCTAGACGTCGGCGCGAATCATGCCGGTGACCAGGTTGCCCGCGTAGAGCGCGGCCTCGTCCACCAAGCCGGGTGGCAGAAAACCCGCCATGCGGCTGACCCAGTGCGCCAGCATCTCGCGCTGCGCGACCCGCGCCGCTGCGGCTTCGGCCAGGCCCACACGCGCAAAGCGCAGTTGCGCACCGGGTCGCGCGTGCGCCAGGCGCGCCAGATCCGCGCTGATCACGGTACCGATCTTCGGATACCCGCCCACCGTTTGGCAATCCGCCATCAGGATGATGGGCTGTCCGTTTCCCGGCACCTGGATCGCCCCCGGCGTGACGCCATCCGACGCGATGTCGGCTCCCAGGTCATTGTGGCGCAGCGCCGGTCCCTCCATCCGCATGCCCATGCGGTCGCTGTCGCGCGTGACCGTGAACGGCTGGCTGAAAAGTGCCTGCAGCGCCTCATCGGTGAAATGGTCCGTCTGTGGTCCCGGCATCACGCGGATCGGCCCGGTGGGATGGGCGAAGGGGTGCTCCCCCCGGAATTCGAGCGGCGCGGCATCCACGCGGCCGCGGCACGCCAGCAGGTCGCCCACGGCGATGGCCCGGCCATGCACGCCGCCCAGCGCGGCGCGCGTGTAGGTCGAGCGGCTCCCCAATACGGCCGGAACCTCCACCCCACCGCCAACACCTACATAGGCAAGGCGCAGGCCGCCTGCTGCGGGCAGCGCCGCGGTCCCGAACCGGATGATGTCTCCAGAAGCGAGCGTGGCGGTGCTCCATGGCGCTATTCGAAGCGTCGCGCCACGCGCGCTTTGCATCTGTGCCCCGACGTCGCCCGCGATCGAGATCCGCACGCGCCCCGTGCACACCTTGAGCACCGGCCCGCTGAGCAGAATTTCCAGCCCCACGGCGTCGGCCGCATTGCCCACCAGCGCGTTCGCGGCGGCCAGCAGGACGGGGTCGAGCGCACCCGATACCGGAACGCCGATACGGCGGTAGCCAAAGCGGCCGCGGTCCTGCAGCGTCACGGCGAGCCCGCTCGCAATCACTTCCAGCTGCGCGGTCATTCGGCGGCCTCCCGATCCTGCACTGCGTCGCACGCTGCCCGGCTCATCGCAAAATTTCTTCTGCCGCTGGCGCGGCCCGCAGGCTCGCGCGGTCGAACGCACCGGCGGCGTAGCTGGCCTGCAGCGCGTCGAACCGGGCACGGTCGACCGCACACCACAGAACCTGGTCGCCAGGCGCCAGCAGCGCGGGCCGTTCGGTGTCGGTGGCATCGAACAGCGGCACCGGCGTGCGCCCCAGCAAGCGCCAGCCGCCCGGACTGTTCCAGGGATAGACGGCGCACAGACGCTGCGCCACCGCCAAGGAGCCCGCCGGTACCTGCCTGCGCGGCGACGCCAGCCGCGGCATTTCCAGCACCTCGGGCAGACCGCCCATGAAGCCAAATCCGGGCTGGAAACCCAGCATGTAGACATGGAACACCGTTTGCGTCATCAATTGGATCACCTGCTGCACGGACAGGGCCTTGGCGGCGGCAAGTTCTTCCAGATCCGGCGCAAACCCGGGTTCGAAACACACCGGCAGGCGCCAGCGCACACCCGCCACGGCCAGGCTGCCGCTGCCGCGCGCGAGCACTTCGAGGTCGGCGGCCAGCGTTTCGCCGTCGATGCGCTCGGGGTCGAAATACACCGTCACCGAGCGCAGGGTCGGTACCCATTCGACCACCCCGCTTATCTGTCCCGCCGCGGCGCGCGCCTCGAGCGCTTGCGCGAAGCCGAGCACGCGCGCGTGGATCCCTGGATCGGCCACACTGCCGAACTCCAACGTGAGCGCGCAGTCGCCCAGCCACAGCAGGCGCGCCTGCGGCAGCGCCGATGGCGCGGCGTCATTCATCCCGTGTTGCCCGGCCATGGCTCACAGCCCAAGATAAGCTCGCCTGACCTCGTCCGATGAGCTGATTTCCGCCGCGCTGCCCTGCAGGGCAATCGCACCGCTTTGCATCACGTAGGCACGGGTGGCCACTTCGAGTGCCTGTGCCATGTTCTGCTCGACCAGCAAGATGGATATGCCGTGCCGGTTCAGGTCGGCAAGCGTATCGAACACCGTCTCCACCAACAGCGGAGACAGGCCCAGACTGGGCTCGTCCACCAGCAGCAGCCGCGGGCCGCTCATGAGCGCGCGCCCGATCGCCAGCATTTGCCGCTCGCCCCCCGACAGCGTGCCGGCCACCTGGGTGCGCCGTTCGGCGAGGCGCGGGAACAACGCAAACACCTGGTCCAGGCGCTGGCGCTGAACCCCGGCGCCGGCGACGACATAGGCGCCCAGCCGCAGGTTCTGCAGGACGGACTGTCGCGCAAACACGCGCCCCCCTTCGGGAATCAATCCAATGCCGCGCCGCACCAGCGCGTCGGGGGTGAGTCCGGTAATGTCGCGCCCATCGAACATGACGGAGCCGGCTTTCGGCCGCACGGCGCCGACAATGGACAGCAGCGTGCTCGATTTACCCGCACCGTTGGCGCCCAGCAGCGCCGTAATTTCGCCCGCCCGCACTTCCAGCGAAACGCCCCGCACCGCCTGCACGCCGCCGTAGCTCACGTGCAGTCCGTTGACCTTGAGCAACGCGCCTTCAAGCACGGTATTTTCTCCCCAGATAGGCTTCGATCACTTCCGGGTTCCGGACGATGTCCCGCGGTGTGCCCGATGCGATGAGTTGCCCGAAGTTCAGCACCAGGACGCGGTGCGCCAGTTGCATCACGACTTCCAGCACATGCTCGACAATCACCAGCGTCACGCCCCTGGCATGAATCGCGCGCAATATTTCCGCCAGCTCGAGCGCTTCACCGGGATTGAGCCCGCCAGCCACTTCGTCGAGCAGCAACAATTTGGGGGACGCCGCCAGCGCGCGCGCCAGCTCGACGCGCTTTTGCCCCGCGACGTTCAGCGCCCCCGCCAGCATCGCACCGCGCTCGCCCAAGCCGACGGCATCCAGCACCTGCTGCGCCGCGGCGCGCGCCCCGCCCAGCGTGGGGTGACGCAGCAGCGCACCGATCATCACGTTTTCCAGCACGGACATCGCTGCAAAACTGCGCGGAATCTGATAAGTGCGCATCAGTCCGGCGGCGGCGACTGCTTCCGGCGTCAGGCCGACCAGCTCGGCGCCATCGAACGTCACGCTGCCGGACGTCGGCGCATGGTGCCCCGCCAGGCCATTGAACAGCGTGCTCTTGCCCGCGCCGTTGGGGCCGATGATGGCGACGATTTCGCCCGCATCGACTTGCAGGCTGATGTCGCGATTCGCGATCAGGCCGCCAAATCGCTTGGTCAGGTTTTTAACCTCCAGAAGAGCCACGGCGCCACCTCAACGTCATCAGGCCTTTCGGCAGGAACAGGCTCACAAGAATGATCGCCAGCCCATAGAGCAGCAGATCGATGCCCTGGCCGGAACTTCCCATCGCGACGCGCATGCCCTGCGCAAAAGGGATCAGCAGCGCGGCCCCCAGCCAGGGGCCGGCAATCGTGCCGACGCCGCCAAGAATCGCCACCAGCACGATCTGGATGGACAGCGTCAGATTGAACGCCGAATCAGGATCGATGAAGCCGATATAGATGGCATAGAACCCGCCCCACATTCCGGTCAGCGCCGCGGATACCACAAAAGCACGCATCTTGTAGCGTTCCGCGGGCACGCCCAGGCTGCGTGCCGCCGCCTCGTCGCCATTGATCGCGCGCCAGTAGTACCCCGTCTTCGACCGCGCCAGCCGGGCGGTGGCCCAGAACGTCAGCACGGCCAGCCCCAATGCAAGCCAGTAGTACGGCGCCTTGGAACGGAACAGCAGCAGCCAGGCATTGTTCGCGATCGGGGCTTCGATGCCGGAAGCGCCGCCGGCCCAGCTCCAGTTGACCACCAGCAACTGGGCCACGGCCAGCAAGGCAATCGTCGCCATCGCAAAATAGTGCCCCGTCAATCGCAACGTGGGCTTGCCGACGATGAAGGCCACGGCCGCCGCGACGACGCCCCCCAGTGGAATGCCAAACCAGGGGCTCAGGTGCAGCACGTTCAGCAGCAGCAGCGTGGCATAGGCGCCAACCCCCAGAAATACCGCATGCCCGAACGAAACCCGGCCGAGAAAGCCCCCCACGAGGTTCCATGCGGCGCCCAGCGCGCCGAACATCAGCGTCATGACGACGACTTGCTGCGAAAACGGATCGGTCACCAGCAATGGAAACAGCACCAGTCCGGCCACGATCGCTACGAGCCAGCGCGCGGCCCCATGGAGACCGGCGGTGCGGGCCCAGGTTGCCTGCAGGCGCGTCGGTGTATTTTGATTTTGCATTTCACCAACGCCCGAAGAGGCCACGCGGCCGATACCACAGCACCAGCAGGAAGATCAGGAAAATGCTCACCGTCTTGTAGGCAGGCTCCAGCCAGTAGCCGGTCATCGCCTCGATGACGCCAATCAGGACGCCGGAGATAAAGGCGCCGGGCAAGGATCCGAATCCGCCCATGGCGACGGCGACGAAAGCCATCAGCCCAAACACACTGCCGACGGAGGGAAACACGTAGAAGAAGGTGGTGAGCAGCGCGCCGGCCAGGCCGACCGCCGCGCTGCCCAGAATCCAGACCTGGGCATTGATGCGATCGGCGGCAATGCCCATGAAAGAAGCGGCCTGTCGATCTTCCGCCACCGCCTGCAATGCCTGGCCCCAGCGCGTGCGATACACCAGCACGAACAGCAGCACGATCACCACCAGGGAAACCACCCCGGTCGCGACCTGGGGCAACCCGAACGAAACGCCTGCGGCGCTGACGCTGCCCGACAACCAGGTGTCCGGCAGATTTCGGTAGTCTGGCGAAAAAAAGATGAAGGCCAGCTGACGCAGCACCAGCCCCAGGCCAAAGGTCGCCAGGATCACGATCATCGCCGGCGCGCGTTGCAATGGCCGGATGATCAGCGCGTAGGAAAGAAACCCGACGAACCCCAGCGCGCAGGCCACCAGTGGCGCCGAGAGTGTCGGATCAAGATGTCCGAGGGTGAACAGCCAGTAGGCCGCGTACATGCCCAGCATCAGGAACTCGCCGTGCGCGAAATTGATCACGTCGGTGATTCCCCAGATCAAGGCCAGACCGACCGCAATCAGCGCATAGATCAAACCGTTGAGTAAACCCGTGGCGAGTGCCTCGAACACTTTGCTCTCCTGGCTGGCGCGGTTGGACGTGCGTCTGGGGGCCGGTCACTTCCAGGTGAACGGAAGCGTGGGCAGGTTGTCCATCTTCTTGTAGCGCGTGGGCCACACGGTTTGGTAGTCCTTTCCAACCAATTGCAGGATCAGGCCCTGCCCTTCCAGGTTCTGTCCCTTGCTGTCGAACTTGACGCCCGCCCAGGGCATGATGATCTGGTCCGCAGTCAGGTCGGTCGCCGCCAGCGCCTTGCGAATGGCATCGGGACTGGTGGAGCCAGCCCGGTTGATGGCGTCGGCCAGCGTCAGAATGCCTTGCAGCGACCGCGCGCTGTTGCCATTCAGGTCATTGCCGCCCGATCGCGGTTTGAACATGTCGTTGAGCTGCTTGATCACCGGCTTGATGGTGTACAGATCATTCGACCACACGTCGCGCGTCAGGACACCCTGCACCTGCGGGCCCACCTCGGAGATGAAGCGCGGGTCGATGAAACCCGCATCGTTCGCCAGGAAAATCGGCGGCGCGTATTTCATCTGGCGCATGGTGCGTACGAACAGCATGGCGTCCGATGTGTAGCTGGCAAATATGGCGACATCCGGCTTCGCGGCGGCCAGCTTCTGGGTTTCCGCGTTCAGCGATGGCGAGCCCGCCGAATAGGCGATGTCGGCGACTACTGTGCGGCCCGACTGCGCCGCGAATTTTTTGACCGCCTTGTCGGTGTTGACGCCAAAGTCCGTATTTTCGTAAACCACGGCAATTTTCTTGGTCGGCAAGGTTTTCACGCCGTCCAGAAATTGCATCATGTTGTGGATGAAGGTCTCATCGTTCGGCGTGGTGCGAAAGAACCACTTGTAGCCCTGCTCCGTGAGCTGGGGGCTGCTGGACTCCGGGTTCATGTACGGAATTTCGCGCTGCTCGGCGATCCGGCTGGTGGTCTTGGTGACGTCCGACTGATAGGCGCCGATCAGCGCCACCACATGCTCATGATCGATCAGGCGCTGCGCCTCGGCCTGCCCCACGCTGGGATTGCCCTGCGAGTCGGCAAAGATGACCTGGATTTTGGCGCCTCCCAGACGGGGCAGGCCCGCGCCAGCCGCCAGCGGTATGCCCTTCAGTTCCGGATGATCCTGGTTGACGATGTCCTCCCCGAGCTCGATGGCATGTTTCAATTGAATGCCGGTGGAGGCCAACGCACCGCTGAGCGGATAGATGGCTCCTATCTTGATGACCTTGTCCTGGGCCGACGCGTTGGACGTCAGCGCGATCCCAAGGCACGAGATCAAGATTGCGAACAGCTTTTTCATTCTGAGTCTCCTGTAAAAATTGGTAATGCCGGCTCTCGGAGCCTTCTGCCCAGTGACGGTCTCCAGGGCATCAGGTGAACGGAAGGTCACGGTTGAGCCAATCCGTGACGAGCATGTACCCAGGTGCATGCGTGATGCAGAACCCGGGACGCGCCGCCATCACCACGGCCTGCGGCGTGACACCGCACGCCCAGAACACCGGCAGCTCGTCGGGTTCGATGGCCACCGGGTCGCCGAAATCGGGACGGGCAATGTCGGTGATGCCAATCAGCGCGGGATCGCCCAGGTGCACCGGCGCACCGTGCACCGCCGACACGCGCGCAGTGATCTGCACCGCGCGAATCGCATCGGCGGCTTTCATGGGGCGCATCGACACCACCAGCGGGCCGTGAAACGGCCCGGCCGGCGCAGTCGGAATATTCGTGCGGTACATCGCCACGTTCCTTCCCTGGCGCACGTGGCGCAGTTCGATCCCGGCTTCGATCAGCGCATGCTCGAACGAGAACGAGCAACCGAGTACGAAAGTCACCAGGTCGCCCTGCCACAACGCCGCAATATCCGCCGGTTCATCGGCCAGTTCGCCGTTACGCCAGACACGATAGCGCGGCACGTCGCTGCGGATGTCGATGTCGGCGCCCAGGGTCGGCAACATCGGGTCGCCAGGTTCGGACACGCCCAGCAGCGGGCACGGCTTGGGGTTGCGTTGGCAAAACCGCAGGAAGTCGGACGCCAGGCTGGCCGGCAGGATCACCACGTTGCCCTGCACGTTGAGCGGAGCGAGCCCGCTGGTATGGTCGCGCCAGCGGCCGGCGCGGATCTCCTGGCGCACTTCACGGGCGCTCATCAGCGAGGCTCGCCCGGCGGTTGCCGGTGCGCGAGGGGGGACGACGGACACGGGGGGTCTCCTGTGATTCGCTGCCTGTGCCGGTTCGCACGATGGCAGATGGGGCGCAGTATCGACCGCGTGGCCGGTCGCGGCAAACGCTAAATTTCGTTATACGATCATCAGTTTTTTCGATGAGTCGCTGTCTGCCTGTACCGGGGCCCGTAGCGCGGCGCGGGCCGCCGAGAATGGGAAAACGCAGGTCACGGCGTGCGCGCAGCCCGACACCCCGCCATGAGCCGGCGGGCGCCCGTCGCTCAGTGCCGGAAGTGGCGCACGCCGCTGAACACCATGGCCACGCCGCGCTCGTCGGCGGCAGCGATCACTTCCTGGTCGCGCATCGAACCGCCGGGCTGAATGACGCAGGTCGCGCCCGCGTCAACCACCACGTCGAGCCCGTCGCGGAACGGGAAAAAGGCGTCGCTCGCAACCGCCGTATCCTGCAGCGACAGGCCCGCATGCTGCGCCTTGATGCTGGCGATGCGCGCCGAATCGAGCCGGCTCATCTGGCCCGCGCCCACGCCCATGGTCATGCCACCCTTGCAGAACACGATCGCATTGGACTTGACGTACTTCGCCACTTTCCAGGCAAACAGCAGATCCTCGAGTTGCCGCGGCGTCGGCTGCAGCTTGCTCACGACCTTGAGGTCACCGCGCGACAGCATGTGGTTGTCCGCGGTCTGCATGAGCAGGCCCGACCCAATGCGCTTGACATCCACGGCATTGCGGCCGTTGTCCCAGTCGGTCGCGCCGCCCGGCGGCAGCGCGATCTCCAGCAGGCGCACGTTCTGCCGGTTGCGCGTGGCCTGGAACAGTTCCAGCGCATCGGGCGTATAGGCCGGTGCCATGAGCACCTCGACGAACTGCTTGCTGATGGCCTGGGCCGTGGCCAGATCCACCGGACGATTGAAGGCGATGATGCCGCCGAAGGCCGAAGTCGGGTCGGTCTTGAAGGCCTTTTCATAAGCCTCGGCCGCATCCTTGCCGAGCGCCGCGCCGCAAGGGTTCGCGTGCTTCACGATCACGCAGGCCGCGGACCGGGCAAGTCCGCCTTCGGCGTCCGTGTCGAAGCCCTTCACGCATTCCCAGGCCGCGTCGGCGTCGGCAATATTGTTGTAGCTCAGCTCCTTGCCCTGCAGTTGCCGCGCCGTCACGAGCGAGCCTGGCGCCGGATACAGGTCTCGATAGAACGCGGCCTGCTGGTGCGGGTTTTCGCCGTAGCGCAGATCCTGCAGTTTCACGAAGCGGCCGTTGCTTTGCGAAGGGAAAAGCGCTCTAGCCTTTACAGAATCTACACTTTCAGCCTCAAAATCAATAGCAGACAGATAGTCGCTGATGGCCGCGTCGTAATTGCTCACGCGGTTGAACGCCGCCACCGACAGCGCGAATTTCGTCTTCTCGCTGACCGTGCCATGCGCCTTGAGTTCGTCCAGCACGCCGGCGTACTGCACCGCGTCGGTCAGCACCGCCACATCCTTCCAGTTCTTCGCGCCGGAGCGCACCATGGCCGGACCACCGATGTCGATGTTCTCGATCGCCTCCTCCAGCGTGCAGCCCGCCTTGGCCACCGTGGCCTCGAACGGGTACAGGTTCACCACCAGCAAGTCGATGGTGTCGATCCGGTGTGCTGTCAGCGCAGCCATGTGCTCCGGAATATCTCGGCGCGCCAGCAGGGCGCCATGTACGCTCGGGTGCAGCGTCTTCACGCGCCCGTCCAGCATTTCGGGAAAACCGGTCAGCGTTGCCACCTCGGTGACCGGCAGGCCGGCGTCGGCCAGCAGGCGGGCGGTGCCGCCGGTGGAGATCAGATTGATGCCGAGCGCATGCAGGGCCTGCGCGAATTCGACAACGCCGGCTTTGTCCGAGACGGAGATCAGTGCATTCATTTGATCAATTTGTGTTCTACGAGCTTCTTGCGCAGCGTGTTGCGGTTCAGCCCCAGCCATTCGGCGGCCCGCGACTGGTTCTGGTCGGCCTGGGTCATCACCACTTCCAGCAGCGGGCGCTCCACCACCTTGACCATCATCTCGTACATGCCGCCCGGCTCGGTGCCGCGCAGATCCCTGAAGTAACTCTCCAGACTGGCGCGCACGCACTCTTCAATGTGCTTCTTGCTCATGCCGTAGTCCCCCTCGTCGCTCTTGTTCCTCGTCCGTGCCCGTCGTCAACACACCGGCCCCAGCACGCGACAGCCGGTCACCGCGCGACCCCAGTTCGTCAAAATAGTCGGCCACCGCCGCCGCCTGCGCCTCGCAGTTTTCCAGCAGGTTCATGCGGGCGCGAAACGCTTCGCCGCCGGACAGCGCGCGCACGTACCAGCCGATGTGCTTGCGCGCGGTGCGCACTCCGCTGAATTCACCGTACAGCGTGTAATGGTCCTGCAAATGCTCGAGCAGCAGGCGCCGCACCTCGGCCACCAGCGGCGGCGCCAGATGCTCGCCAGTCGCGAGGAAGTGCGCAATCTCGCGAAAAATCCACGGCTGCCCCTGCGCCGCCCGGCCAATCATGATCGCGTCGGCCCCCGTGCAGGCGAGCACGGCGCGCGCCTTCTCGGGCGAGGTGATGTCGCCATTGGCCACCACCGGCACGCGTACCGCGGCCTTCACGGCGGCGATGATTTCGTATTCGGCCTCCCCCTTGTAGCCCTGCTCGCGCGTGCGCCCATGCACCGTGAGCATCTGCACGCCGGCGCTCTCGAAGGCGCGCGCCAGCGACACCGCATTCCTGTTCTGCGCGGACCAGCCGGTGCGCATCTTGAGCGTCACCGGCACGCCGCGCGGCGCGCACACGGCCACCACGGCCTGCACGATAGACAGGGCCAGCGCTTCATCCTGCATGAGCGCCGAGCCGGCCCATCGGTTGCAGACCTTCTTCGCCGGGCAACCCATGTTGATGTCGACGATCTGCGCGCCGCGGTCGATGTTGTACTGCGCGGCCTCGGCCATCATGGGCGCATCGGTGCCGGCAATCTGCACCGCGATCGGGCCTGGCTCGCCCGCGTGGTCGGCCCGGCGCGAGGTCTTCAGCGTGTTCCACAGCTCGCGGCGCGACGTCACCATCTCGCTCACGGCGTAGCCCGCGCCCAGCCGTTTGCAAAGCCGGCGGAACGGCCGATCCGTCACACCCGCCATCGGGGCGGCGAACACATGGTTCGCCAGGGTGAAGGGACCGATATTCATGGCAGATCGAGAGCGGACGCGTCGGAAGAAAAGAGGCACCAAACAGGGGGTTGCCATTGTAGTCGCCCGCCAATTCATCCCTGAAAATCGCGCGCGCCGCGCTCCCTATACTTCGTGGCATTCATGCCCACCTGGATCGAACAACTGCTCACACTGCTGGCGCTGCCGCAGCTCGGCCTGAGCACGGTGTTCCTGGTGTCGTTCATCTCCGCCACGCTGATCCCGCTGGGCTCCGAGCCGGTGGTGTTCGGCGTGGTCAAGCTCAACCCCGACCTGTACTGGCCCACCGTGCTGGTCGCGACCCTGGGCAACACGCTGGGCGGCGCGCTCGACTGGTGGATGGGCTATGGCGCGCACCAGATGCTGGACAAATACCGGCACTCGCGCACGCATCTGAAAGCCCTGGACTGGCTGGAAAAGCTCGGCCCCGTGGCCTGCCTGCTGTCCTGGCTGCCGGTGATCGGCGACCCGCTTTGCGCGGTGGCCGGCTGGCTTAAGATGCCTTTCTGGCCTTGCCTGGGCTGGATGGCGATCGGCAAGTTCCTGCGCTATCTGGTGATGACGGCGCTTCTGGTGTGGGTGTTTCCGGGGCGGGTCGAGTTCTGAGTCCCGTGCCCCAGACCAGCTACGGTGCCGCAGCTCATGGGGGAGAGACTCGATGATGGACTCTGTTTGGCCGCTGTTGCAGTCACTGCAGGGCGGACCGGCGTATCTGCTGCTGTTTGCATTGCTGTTCGGCTGTGGCGTGGGACTGCCGATGAACGAGGACATCGTGCTGCTGGCCGCCAGTGCGCTGACCTTGCAGGGCGTGATGGATCCGGTGCCACTGATAGCGGTCGCCTGGCTGGGCCTCGTCGGCGGCGACGCGCTGGTGTTCCACTGGGGCTATCGCTACGGAGCCGGCCTGCTGCAAAAGCCGTTCATGGCCCGCATCGTGCGGCCCGAGCGACTGCAGGCGCTGCAACAGACCCTGCGGCGCTACGGACCGGCGTACATCTTCGCGGTGCGGTTCATGCCGGGCATCCGTACCGCCCTGTTCCTGGCGGCGGGATCGCTGCGCATGCGCTACCGGCACCTGGTCGTGTTCGACGGCCTGGCTGCGCTGGTCGAGTTGCCGCTGCTGGTTTATGGCGTGCGTTACGTCGGGGGCCGCTGGCAGCAGATACTGGACGTGCTGCACCACCTGCAGGGCTATCTGCTGCTGGTGGCAGCACTGGCACTCGCCGTCTGGTGGTGGCGGCGACGCAGGAAGGGAGGAGCTCCAAGATGAACGCAAAGACCGCGCTGCCCGCCCATGGACGCGCTCGCGAGGACGTGCTGGCCGAACTGAGCGGCTACGCGGCCGACGATCCGGACTACAAACACGGCCGCCTGTGGAGCCTGGTGTATTACCTCGATGAAGAACACGAGGCCTTTCTCGGGCAGGCCTATCAGGCGTTTTCGAGCGCGAACGGACTCAATCCCACCGCGTTCAAAAGCCTGAAGCGGCTGGAAAACGACATCATCGCCAGCGTGGGCGACATGCTGCACGGCACACCGGAGGTGTGCGGGGTCGTCACTTCGGGCGGGACCGAAAGCTGCCTGCTGGCGGTCAAGACCTACCGCGACCTGGCGCGCCGGCGCGGCGTCACGCGGCCCGAGATGGTGCTGACCCCCACGGCGCACGTCGCCTGGTTCAAGGCGTCGGAGTACTTCGGCGTCAAGCTGCGCCTGCTCGCGCTGGACGATGATTTGCGCGCCGACGTGTCGCGCCTGCCGCGGCTGCTGAACCGCAACACGGTGATGGTGCTCGGCTCGGCACCGGGCTATCCGCACGGCACGATCGATCCGATCGAGGCGATGGCGGCCCTCGCGGCCAAACGTGGCATTCCGCTGCATGTGGACGCCTGCGTGGGCGGCTTCATTCTGCCGTTCATGGAAGCCGGTGGCAGGACGCTGCCGCCATGGGACTACCGCGTGCCGGGAGTGACCAGCATTTCGGCCGACATCCACAAGTACGGTTTCGCGTCCAAGGGGGCCTCGACCATCACGTACCGCAACCTCGAATACCTGAAGCACCAGATGTTCGTGCATCAGGACTGGCCGGGCGGGGTGTTTGCGTCTCCGGCGTTGCTCGGCACGCGCCCTGGCGGCGCGTACGCGGCAGCCTGGGCTGCGATGCAGCATTTCGGCAAGGACGGCTACTGCGACCTGGCGCGGCGCACGATGCAGGCGTTCGACCGGCTGCGCGAAGGCGTCGCAGCGATCGACGGACTGCAGGTGCTGGGCGACCCCAGCGGCCCGCTGCTCGCCTACGGCGCGGCGGATCCGCAGGTCAACATCTATGCGGTCGGCGACCAGATGGACGCACGCGGCTGGAACGTCAACCGCCTGCAGAACCCCGACGGCCTGCACGCGATGATCACTGCGAACCATTTGCCGGTGGTGGAGCCCTATCTGCGCGACCTGCAGGGCGCGGTGCAAACGGTGCGCGCGAATCCCGCGCTGGCCCGCACCGGCACCGCCGCCACCTACGGCCTCATCAGCCATCTGCCGCTGCGTGGCATGGTGCGAAAACAGGTGCTCGACCTGTTTGCCCAGATGTACCGGGCCGGCGGCACCGACATCGACCTGCACCAGATGCCGCCACCGCCGGGCGGCCTGCGCGGGCAGGCGCAGCGCTGGCTGGAGCGCGCCGCGCAGTGGTATGTGCAGCGCCGGCAGGCGCGCGGCGGGCGGCGCTAGACGTTGAACAAAAAGTTCATCACGTCTCCGTCCTTCACCACATAGTCCTTGCCCTCGGCTCGCATCTTGCCGGCGTCCTTCGCGCCCTGCTCGCCTTTGTATTGAATGTAGTCGTCGAACGCGATGGTCTGCGCGCGGATGTAGCCGCGCTCGAAATCGGTATGGATCACGCCGGCGGCCTGCGGGCCAGTGTCGCCGATATGGATGGTCCAGGCGCGCACTTCCTTCGGGCCGGCGGTGAAGTAGGTCTGCAGGCCCAGCAGCTTGAAGCCGGCGCGGATCAGACGGTTCAGTCCGGGCTCGTGCTCGCCGAGTTCATTCAGGAACAGCGCGCGGTCTTCGTCGCTCATGTCGGCCAGTTCCGCCTCCACCTTCGCGCAGATCGCGACCACCGGCGCGCCCTGGCGCTGCGCCACTTCACGCAGGCGCTCCAGCAGCGGGTTGTCCGCGAAACCATCTTCGGCGACGTTGCCGACGAACATCGCGGGCTTCGCGGTGATCAGGCACAGGGGTTTGAGCAGCGCCTGTTCCTCGTGCGTAAAGTCAAGCGTGCGCGCCGGTTTGCCTTCGTTCAGTTCGGCCTGCACGGTGGTGAGCAGCTTCACCAGCGCCGCGGCCTCCTTGTCGTTGCCGCTCTTGGCCGCCTTCACGCTGCGCGCCAGCGTCTTCTCGACGGTGGCCAGGTCGGCCAGACACAGCTCGGTCTGGATCACCTCGATGTCGGCGACCGGGTCGACCCGGCCCGCGACGTGGATCACGTTGTCGTCTTCGAAGCAGCGCACCACGTTGACGATCGCATCGGTTTCGCGGATGTGCGCGAGGAACTGGTTGCCCAGGCCCTCGCCCTGACTCGCACCGGCAACGAGGCCCGCAATGTCGACGAACTCGACGATCGCCGGCACGATGCGCTCAGGGTTGGCAATCGCGGCCAGCTGCGCGAGCCGCGGGTCCGGCACTTCGACCACGCCGACGCTGGGTTCGATCGTGCAGAACGGGTAGTTCTCGGCCGCGACATGCGCCTTGGTCAGCGCGTTGAAAAGGGTGGATTTACCGACATTGGGCAGGCCCACGATGCCGCACTTCAAACTCATGGTGAACCTCGAAAAACAGGGTGCCCAGTGTAAGGCACACCAGTGAGCGCATCAGGCCGGCGTGTCGAAGACGTAGTCCGCCGCAACGCGCTGGCCCACGCGCAGCACCTGCCCCGCGCCGGCCAGCACGATGGCATTCATGCCGAAGGTGATGCCGCCGTTCATGCGCGCGTCCTGCCGGTACGCCTGCAGCGTGTCGCCGACCTCGGGGCTGGGAATGCCGCTTGCAGGGTCCACATTCGGAATCGGGCAGCGCACACAGGGCTTGACGGGTTTGAGCCGGATCGCATCCCTGCCGGTCGCCACATCGAACAGGTCCACGCGATCCTCGTCGTGCGCATCAACGCCGGACAACACGAGATTCGGGCGAAAGCGCTCCATGCCGACCGGCGCGTGCCGGGCCGTCTGCAGCCGGGTGTTCAGGTCGTCGAGTGCCGCCTGGCTGATCACGAGCAAGGCAAAGGCGTCGCTGAACTGCACCGGCGCTTCCACGCCGCCGGTCCATTCCAGACTGGACAGGCGCCGCACGTCGGGGTCGAAGCGCACGAGCCGCAGTTGTTGCCCCAGAAAGTCGCTGAACCACTGCGCCGCCAGCGCGCCCATGTCCCAGGCGGGCACGTCGTCTTTCCAGACACGCACGCGCGCGGGCTGGTCCACCGCGTCGAACGATACATGCAGCGCCAGCATGCCGGGCGCGCGCAGCACCATCTCGTTGCTCCTGAGTTGCGGGCGAATCAGCGCCATGCGCGGCAACACGCGCTGCGTGACGAATTCGCCCGCCTCGTCCACCACCATCCAGGCGCGGTCCCACTCCAGTCCGGTCTCTTGCAGCAGCGCCTGCTGCACCTCGACGCCAGCACACGACTTGATGGGATAGACAAACAGCCGCTCGATGCGGCCCGTTACATCGGGGCTGGAAGAGGTCACGGGGCATTCCATTGCATAAAGTGCCGATTGTGCCTGCCCTCCTACAATTGCGGCCATGGCTCAACCCTTTGATGTGTGCGTTCGCGGCGCCGGCGTGGTGGGACGCACGCTGGCCCTGCTGCTGGCGCGCGACGGGCTGCACGTGGCACTGGTGGCCGAGCCCGCCCCGGTGGGCGGGGCGGGCGCCGATGTGCGCGCCTATGCACTCAACAGCGCGGCCCGCACGCTGCTCGAATCACTGCGCAGTTGGCCGGACGACGCTTTTGCCACGGCCGTCCAGGCCATGCAGGTACTGGGCGACGATGGCGGCGAGATCGACTTCAGTGCTGCGCTGGCGGGTGCGCCGGCCCTGGCCTGGATCGTGGATGTGCCGGCACTGGAGGCGCGACTGCAGGAGGCTGTGCGCTACCAGCCGCTGGTCGAGGTGGTGAACACGCCGACCGGCGCGGCGCTGACCGTGGTCTGCGAAGGCCGGGCCAGCCCTGCGCGCGCGCAGTTCGGCGTCGAGTTCGACGTGACCCCGTACCCGCAGCAGGCGATTGCCGCCCGGCTGAGCTGCGAGAAGCCGCACGCGCAGATCGCGCGCCAGTGGTTTGCCCACAATGAAATTCTGGCCTTCCTGCCGATGGGCGGCGCGCAGGGCAACGCGGTGGCCGTGGTGTGGTCGGTTCCACAGGAGCGCACGGCGCCGCTGCTGGCACTGGGGCCGGAAGAGTTCGCGCGGCAGCTGGGCGCCGCCAGCCACGAGGCCCTGGGCGCGCTCGAACTGGTCAGCGAGCGCGCCGCGTGGCCGCTGCAACTGGCTCGCGCGAATCGCTGGGTGGGTCAACACGGCGGCCAGGGCTGGGCGCTGGCGGGGGACGCCGCCCACACCGTGCATCCGCTGGCGGGGCAAGGGCTGAATCTGGGCCTGGCCGATGTGGCGGAGCTGGCCCGGGTGCTGCACGAGCGCGCGTCCTGGCGCGGCGTGGGCGACCTGCGGCTGCTGCGCCGCTACGAGCGCGCGCGCAAGGCGGACGTGATTTCCATGGGACTTGCCACCGATGGCCTGCAGCAGTTGTTCGCGCCCTCCGCGGGACCGCTGCAGAGATTGCGCAACTGGGGCATGAACGGGTTCGATCACAGCGGGCCGCTCAAGACCTGGCTGACCCGCCAGGCCATGGGGCTGCGCTGACCCCGCGCGGTCGCGCCAGCCATTCAAAACAACCGGAATCGTGAACATGAAATTATTCAGAACCCTGCTGGCCGCGTTGCTGGCGCTGGCGGCCTTGTCGAGTTGCCTGGGCGCGGGCGCGCAGGAAGCCGTGATCCGCAAGAACCTGGCCGAGCGGGTGCCGCAAATGCCCAAGATCGACGAAATCAGCAAGACCCCGATGCCGGGCCTGTACGAGTTGCGGGTGAACGGCTCGGACATCCTGTACACGGATGCATCGGGCAATTTCCTGATTCAGGGTTCGCTGATCGATACGCGCGCGCGCCGCAACCTGACCGAGGAGCGCATCGCGAAGCTGACCGCCGTGGATTTCGCCAGGCTGCCGGTGGCGGACGCGTTCACGATCGTGCGCGGCAACGGCAAACGGCAGATGGCAGTCTTCGAGGACCCCAATTGCCCGTACTGCAAGCACTTCGAGCGCGACCTGCAGGGCGTCGACAACGTCACGATCCACATGTTCCTGATCCCCATTCTGGGACACGATTCCCCGGAAAAATCCAGAAATGTCTGGTGCGCCAAGGACCGCGCGAAGGCGTGGCAGGACCTGATGGTGCGCGACATCGCGCCGCCCGCGGCCAGTTGCGACACCTCCGCCATCGCGCGCAACCTGGCGTTCGCGCAGGCGCACGCGATCACGGGCACGCCCACGCTGTTCTTCGCAAACGGCGCCCGCGTGCCCGGCTACATCGACACGGAACAAGTCGAGAAGCTGCTGGCGTCCGCCAAATAGACGGCACCAACAACCCCTTGAAGCCGCGCACCATGACGCCGCCCCTGCACTATCGTGTGGAAGTGGCGGACCTGAACGCCCATCTGTACCGCGTCACCCTCACTATTGCCGAACCAGCCGCCGGGCAGCGCGTGAGCCTGCCGGTCTGGATACCCGGCAGCTATCTGGTGCGCGAGTTCTCGAAAAACCTGCAGAACCTGCGGGCGCGCCAGCGCGGCAAGACCGTGCCGGCGCAACAGTTGGACAAATGCAGCTGGCAAATCAACGGCGTGCCGACGCTGCCGCTGGAGCTGAGCTACGAGGTGTACGCGCTGGACCCTTCGGTGCGTACCGCGTGGCTGGACGCCCAGCGCGGCTTTTTCAACGGCACCAGCCTGTGCCTGCGGGTCGAAGGGCAGGACGACCGGCCGCATGGGCTTGAACTGGTTGCTTCAAAAGAAATAGCGGACTGGTCAATTGCCACGTCGGCAAAAGCGCAAAAAGTCGATAAGAAAGGGTTCGGCCTGTATCTGGCGGCCAGCTATGACGAACTGGTGGATTGCCCGGTTGAAATGGGCACGTTCCGCAGCGGAACCTTCACGGCGCATGGCGTGCCGCACCGCTTCGTGGTGGCCGGCGCGCCGCACTCGTTCGACTTCGAGCGGCTGCTGGCGGACGCGCAAAAAATCTGCGAGGCCGAAATCCGCCTCTGGCATGGATCCGCGGGCGGCAGGGCCCGGGCGCCGCAACAGCATTACCTGTTCATGCTGAACGCGGTGGACGACGGCTACGGCGGACTCGAGCATCGCAACGCCACCGCGCTGATCTGCAACCGGCGCGATCTGCCGCGCCTGGGCGAGAAAAAGCCGCCGGAAGGCTATACCACGCTGCAGGGCCTGATCAGCCACGAGTATTTCCACACCTGGAACGTCAAGCGCCTGCGCCCGGTGGAGTTCGCACGCTACGACTACACGCAGGAAAACTACACGCAGCTATTGTGGTTCTTCGAGGGTTTCACCAGCTACTACGACGATCTGCTGCTGCGCCGCGCTGGCCTGGTCGATGATGCCGGCTACCTGCGCCTGTTGAACAAAACCATCAATCAGGTACAGCAGACACCGGGACGCCACCTGCAATCGGTGGCGCAGGCCAGCTTCGACGCTTGGGTTAAATATTACCGGCAGGATGAGAACACGCCCAACGCCACGGTGAGCTACTACACCAAGGGCGCGCTGGTGGCGCTGTGCTTCGACCTGACGCTGCGCGCCGAAGGCAGGACCACACTCGACCATGTGATGCGGGCGCTTTGGCAGCGTTGCCAGGCCGGCCCCATGACCGAGGCCGACTTCGCCGCGGTGCTGCAGGAACTGGGCGGGCGCTCCTTCTCGAAGGAGATCGCGCACTGGGTGCACGGCACGCGCGAATTGCCGCTGCAGGACTTGCTCGAGCGCCACGGCGTGGCCGTGCTCGCGGAGCCGGCCCAGCTGGCACAGCGGCTGGGCCTGCGCGTGAGCGAGGGCAACGGCATCCATATCAAGACCGTGCTGCGCGGCGGCGCCGGCGAGCGTGCCGGTCTGGCCGCAGGCGACGAATGGCTGGGCATCGAGGTCGGAACCGGGGCGTCGCGGAGTAGCTGGCGCATGGGCAAGCTCGACGAGTTGCCGCTGTACGCCGGAGCCGCGCGCAAGCTGACCGTACTCGTCGCGCGCGACAAACGCCTGCTGCGCCTCGCGCTGGCACTGCCGCCCGCCGTCACCACGTGGCGCCTGGCCCTGCGCGACGCCGCCCTGGCCCAGCCGTGGCTCGCAGCGCAAGACTAGGCCGCCGCATTGCCGCGCTGGCGCTGGCCGTGCTGCTGGCGCACTGGGCCGTGCTGGCCTGGCTCGCGAATCACTGGCAGGAACCCTCGGTGCTGCGCCCCATGACCGCGCCGATGTTGACGCGCGAGATCGTGCCGACAGCGCCGCCGTCGCCTGTTTCGGAGAAAAAAGTGGCTGCAACCCCTGCCAATAAAGAATACTCAGCTACGAAATCAATAGTTGTCGAAAAAACATCCCATGCACCTGTCGCGCCGCCGCAGCCCGTTGCGTCCGCGCCCGACGCCGCGGTCAGCGCACCTGTGGCGCCAGCGTCAGCGCCCGGCACCGCCGCCTCCGCGCCGGCCGGCAGCAGCATCACACCGCTCGACGATACGGCCAGGGCGCCCGCCAGCAGCACGAACGACCTGGACGCGTGGCCAGCCGACACCCGGATCAGCTACACGCTGGGCGGTTACTACCGCGGCGCGCTGAAAGGGACCGCGCAGGTACTGTGGCAGCGCCAGGGCGATGAATACCAGGCGCGCATCGAGGTCGATCTGGGCTGGCTATTCAGTATGAGCATGACCAGCCAGGGCCGGGTCACCGCGGCCGGCCTCGCGCCGCGCGCCTACGAAGAGTTGGTGCGCGGGCGACATCGCGACATTCTGTTGAACGCGGACAGCGTCACGCTGCCCAGCGGCCGGCAGGTACCGCGCCCGCCGGGAGTGCAGGACACCATCAGCCAGTTCATCGACCTCGCCTACCAGTTCAGCACCGGCCACACCCGTTTGCAGGTGGGCCACCCGTTTCAGCGGTGGCTGGCGCGCCCGGGCGGCGTCGGTTTGTGGACTTACGACGTGCCCGAAGAAGTGTCGCTGTACATCCCGCGGCTGGGCCCGGTGCAGGCCTTTCACATCAAGCCGCTGCCGCCCGACAGCGCGCCCGGCGACATCACGGTGGAGTTGTGGTTTGCGCCGAGCCTGCAGTACCTGCCGGTGCGGATCCGGCTGAACCTGGGGGACGGTGCAAGCTACATGGACCTGATGGCCGACAGGATCGAGCAGCGATAGCCTGCCGCATCAAACCGTCCATTCGCGCCCGGTCGGCGCCGGCGCGAACGAACCGATGGCCGGATGTCCTGTCTATTGACGGTTGGAGATTGCACACTTACGATGAAAGAAATGTCGAATAAGCGCAGCCATCCTCCGCTCTCATCCCACTTCGCAGCATCACAACAGTCCGTGGCGGTTCCTCCAACGGCCTCTCTGGGCTCCAGGCGCGCCGGCTCGCTGAGCCGACTGACTCAAGAGCAGATCGTATTCGGAGTCGCCATCCTTCTGATCGTCGCCTTCTCGATCACCCTGCGCGGCTTCGCGACACTCGGGAATGCCATCGCGCTGGTGAACAGCGTAGCCGTTGTCGGCATTCTCTCGCTGGGCGCGGCGGTCGTGATCATCGGCCGTGGCCTGGATCTTTCCCAGGTGGCCGCCATGGTCGTGGGTGCCGCAGTGGCTGCGCTCATGATGCACAACGGTTTCGCACTGGGCTGGGCGCTTGTCGGCGGACTGGCAACGACCACGTTGATCGGCCTGATCAACGGCTTCGTCATCGCATTCGTGGAAGTCCCGGCGCTGTTCGCGACACTGGCAACAAACCTTCTGATCCTGGGACTCGCCCGAATCATCGTCTTCTCCGGCGATTTTCGGATCTACCTTCCCAAGGCAGAAGCGGCTACCGCCTTCCGTACCCTGGGTGGGGTCGTCGGTGGTGTCCCGATACCCATCCTGGTGTTTCTGGGGATGGCGCTTCTCATACACCTGCTCCTCAGCCGTACGCGGATCGGCCGGCTGATTTATGCCCATGGCGACAATCCACAGGCAGCCCGCGAGAGCGGTGTGGCGGTACGCCCCTTGACGATCATCGAGTACGTGCTTTGCGCCGATATCGGCTTCATCGCGGGATTGGTGCTCACGGCATCCCTCGGCGACGCTGACGCGCAGATCATTACAGGCCCGATGATTTTCGACGTCATCCTGGTCACCGTGCTTGGCGGCGTGAGCCTGGTGGGTGGCCGCGGCAGTGTCTATTGTGTGCTTGCCGGCTCATTGCTGATCGGCGTGATTCTCAATGGCATGACCCTGATGAATCTGAACAACGACATCCAGAACATCGTGCGCGGCTTGGTGTTGCTAGGCGCCATCGTGCTCGACAACCGGCTTCATCCGCGAGATGAAGAGACCGCCCGCCAGGGCGAATAACCAGCCCGGCCGCCCAGTCGTCATCGCCGGATTGCAACTCAAACAGGAGACATTTCATGAAAGTCAAACTCTGGAGCTTGGCCGGCGCATTGGCGCTGGCGCTGGTACCGTGCATCGGCATCGCGCAGACCGACGTGTATCACCAGCAATGGACCAAAGATCTGAAGGGCAAGACCATCGCCTATGTGCCGGTTGCCTCGGGATTGGCGCTGACCGACATCTGGGGTCAGACGATGGCGGACTACGCCGAGCACGCGGGGATGAAGTTCACAACCCACGATCCGGGTTTCGACACTCAGCGCGAGGTGCAGATTCTGACCTCGCTGATTGCCCAGCATCCGGATGTGATCATCGCGCACAACCCCGATGTACAGTCACTGGCCAATGTACTCAAGCAGGCCGTCCAGGCTGGCATCTACGTAATCCAGATCAACATGGGGTCCAAATATCCCAGCGCCGCCTTCGTGGGGGTTGACCCGGTGGAACTCGGTACAAAAATGGCCACCGCCGTCGTGAATGCATGCGGCGGCCCCAACGCGCGCTCCCACAAGATTGCCCTGATGAACGGCGTGGTCACTTCCGCCTACAGCCTGGGCATCATGCAGGGCGCGAAGGCCGTGTTCGACCAGCACAAGGACATCAACATCGTCAGCGACCAGGCGGCGAACTGGACTTCGAAGGTTGCCCACGACAAGGCGGCCACAGTACTGCAGGCGAATCCCGACCTGTGCGCGTACATGGGTTGGTGGTCAGGTCAGGACCAGGGCATCGCGCAGGCGGTCGAACAGGCCGGCCTGCAAGACAAGGTGAAGGTCTTTACGACGGGTGGCGGAGAACCGCCGGCCTGCGACTACATCCGCGAGGGCAAGTTCTATGAGACCTTCAGCTACCAGGCCGAGAAGCAGGCCATCCAAATGATCACACTGGCCGAATTTCTGCTGCAAAGCGGTATCAAGCCCGGCCACGTTCACACCACGATCTACACCCCGATCGTCAGCTACACCAAGGAAAACATCACGCCGACCGCCTGCACCGTAGTGAGAAAGACCAAATCCTGATCGGACTGGCTTGATGCACGGTTCATGAGACCCTTCCGACGATGACCACGTCCGCGCTGCTCGTCAACGCCAAACGACTGCGTTACAAGTGGTCATTGCGGCAGATTTTTGCCGATCTGTTTGCCAAGACGTGGATGGAACCGGCGGTGCCGTTTACCGTGCTGGTGTTGCTGATACTGGGCTTCGCACTGATCGTGCCGCACTACCTCAGTGTGTACAACGCCCAGTCCCTCTCCCGATTCTTTTCGGAGTTCGGCTTCGTCGCCATCGCCATGGCCCTGACGCTGATGTCGGGCGGCATCGACCTCAGTGTGGGCTCGACGTTCGCCCTGTGCAACTTCGTGGCACTCGCCTGTTTCACCTTGCTCGGATTGCCAGTACCGCTGGCCATCGCGGTCACTCTGGCGGCGGGTGCATTGCTGGGCGCCGTGAACGGCGTTTTCATCGGCTTTCTGCGCACCCGGCCGTTTCTGACCACTCTTGTGACGCTGATCGTCTACCGGGGTATCTACGATCTTCTGTCGCAGAGGTATTCACCCGCCATCGTCATGTCCACTGCCTCGAGCAAGTTCTGGGACTGGCTCGGCAATGGCGGCTTCCTCGGCCTGCCCTCCACGCTGTGCGCGTTGATCGTGCTCGGCGTCATCGGCCATATCCTGCTCAGCCGGTCACGGCTCGGCTGGCATCTGATCGCCGTCGGCTCCAGCCGGCGATCGGCGCGCCATGCCGGCATCAGTACCGAGAAAGTGTTGTTTTCGACGTATGTCGTCTCCGGTTTTGCATGCGCCGTGGGCGCGGTGTTTTTCGCCACGCGCCTGAACAGTACCGGGCCCGACGTCGGCGAGAACTACGCACTCGAAATGCTTGCGGCGGTAATGATCGGCGGCGTCAGCCTCGCGGGGGGCAAGGGCTCGATCGGCCGTGCCTTGATCGGTACCGGAATCATCTTCCTCATCAGCAACGGGTTGGCGCAGCTTGGCTATTCCGGTGATGTGGCAACGGCGGTCAACGGCGCGATTCTGTTGCTTGCGATCAGCATCGACGTCAAATGGTCGAAGAACCGCGGCAAGGCGATTCAGAAGAGTTACGTCAATCCGACCTACGTGGACTACGGCGCACTGCCCGACACGCGCGCGGGAACCGGCAGCCCCTACGCCATGAATGATCGCCTGACTCATTCCGAGGCGATTGGCCTGAACCAGATCGAGGGCCCGGAGGATGTGATTCTCGACCGCGAGGGGCGCCTGTACGGAGGCACCCGCCTGGGCACGATCGTGCGTTTTTCCGGCCAGAATTTTGAGCACCGGGAAGTTTTCGCGCATACCGGGGGGCGTCCCCTGGGGCTGGCCTTTGACAAGGACGACAACTTGATCGTTTGCGTCTCGGGCATGGGGCTCTACGGTGTCAAGCCCGACGGTCAAGTCTTCAAACTTACCGACGAAACCAACCGAAGCTGGTTCAAGCTGGTCGATGACTCCAGACTCAAGCTCACCGACGATCTGGACATCGGTGCGGACGGCAAGATCTATTTCAGCGAAGCGACCACCCGTTTCGACCTGGCCACCTGGCCCGTGGACGGCCTTGAAGGCCGCGGCAGCGGCCGGCTGGTGTGTTACGACCCCGCCACGCGCCGCACGCGCACGCTGGTTGACAACATCCGCTTTTGCAATGGTATCTGCATGGCGCATGACAACCAGTCGCTGCTGTATGCGGAAACCTTCGGCATGCGCCTGATGCGCTATTGGGTTGCTGGCCCGAACAAGGGGAGGGTCGAGGTCGTGATCGGCAACCTTCCTGGGTCACCAGACAACATCAACCGGGCTTCCGATGGCGGTTACTGGCTGGCGCTCGTGGCGATGCGCACCCCGGTCACGGATATTGCGATGCGCCACCCTGGCTTTCGCATGCGCATGATCAAGCGCATGCCGACCGACGAATGGTTGCTGCCGAACGTGAACAACGGCTGCATCGTCAAGCTCGACGCGTCGTGCAGGCCGGTCACGTCGTATTGGGATCCCTCCGCGGAGTCCCATCCCACGCTGACCTCGATGCGCGAGGACCGGGGTTATCTGTATCTCGGCGGCCTGGAGAACAACCGCATCGGTCGAGTCAAGCTCGAAGGTGCAGACCCGAGTTGGGTGTCGAGCGAGTGCTACTGGGGCAAACGCAGCAGCAACACTGCATAACAAATGGGGAAATGACAGGCATGCTCGCACCAATGGAATTGCTTCGAGGCATCCTCTACGGGGAGCGCGCAAAACACCCGATTCCGCCCATGGACGGGGCGCTGTTCCCCAACAGCCGGCTGGATGAGCTCGAAGTCCTGGATTACAACCTGTCCGCGCCTGACGATGTTGCTGGCGATGGCAATAACGGTCTGCTGGTCAACAGCGAACGCCGCTTGCTGGCTTTGGGTGGCAACAATGAGGTCAGGTCGGTGGCAACCTTCGATTCGCCGGTTTCCGCCTTCGCCCGTCTTCCTGATGGCGATCTGGTGGTGGGGCTTGATGGGGGCGGCCTTGTTCATCTCGACGCACGAGGTCGCCCACTGCACACGGCTGCAACGCTGGATGGCCGCCCGTTGACCGGGATCACTGCAGTGACCTCGGACGGCGACACGGGCGTGTACTTCACCATCGGCAGCACCCGGCACAATGCCGCTGACTGGGTCCGGGATTTGATGGAGTGCAACCGGAACGGATTGCTTGGCCACTGGATCCCGGGGCATGACCCGCAATGTTGGCGTCACGATCTCGCATTCCCGAATGGCGTGTTGATGGACGATGACGGCCAACACCTGGTGATCACGGAAGGCTGGGCCCACAGCGTGAGCCGCTATCAGATTCAAGGGAGCATTC
The DNA here is from genome assembly GCA_004323695.1 of Burkholderiaceae bacterium. Lineage (GTDB taxonomy): Bacteria > Pseudomonadota > Gammaproteobacteria > Burkholderiales > Burkholderiaceae_C > Rhodoferax_A. Next base: position 40,564 of record SCRU01000028.1, on the reverse strand, counting down.
TGGGCGAGAAGCAAACCCTGATCGACAACCTTCCCGGATACCCGTCGCGCATCAGCGCCGCCGGCGGTGGTGGTTACTGGTTGGCCGTTTTCGCAATGCGCACCCAACTCGTTGAGATGGTTCTGCACGACCAGGCGTTCAAGCAGGACATGATGCGTTCGCTCGCCCCGGAACTGTGGATCCGTCCGGCGCTGGCTTCTACTGGCTCGCATCTGGAACCGCTACAGATGGGCGGCGTAAGAAAACTCGGCATTCGCAAGGCTTGGGCGCCGCCCCGCTCGTATGGGCTGGTACTTCGGGTCGACAACAGCGGCGAGGTCACCGAGTCCATGCATAGTCGCGTGGGTGGACACTGCCACGGCGTCACGGCCGCACGCGAAATCAACGGCCGCTTGCTCATCGTATCCAGAGGCAGCAACCGCCTCTTGGCCGCACCAGTGAAGCAGCCGGTCGAAGGTCCAAATGAATAACCTTACTTCGTCCGCAAATCAGTTATCCCGACTGCAAGTGACGGGGGCCACCAAGCTCTACGGCGGCACGCCTGCGATCCAGGGCGTCGATTTCACCGTGCGCGCTGGCGAGGTGCATGCCATAGTGGGTGAAAACGGGGCCGGCAAGTCCACACTGACCAAGGCCATCGCCGGCGCTGTTCAACTGACCAGCGGAGAAATCCGGCTCGACGGTGAAGTCTGCCGCTTCAAGTCTCCGGCGGACGCACTCAGGCGCGGCATCGTGATGGTGTATCAGGAAGACAGCCTGGTACCTACGATGACCGTGGCGCAGAACGTGCATCTGGGCCGGGAGAAATTCCTGTCGCGGCTTCGCGCGCTCAATATCAGCGCCCAGCAGTTGCTGCAGTCGATGAATTTCAACGTGGAACCCAATGATGTGGTTGCCACCCTGGGCACTGCCAAGCGTCAGATGGTGGAGATCGCGCGGGCGGTGTACTACCAGGCGCAGGTGATCATTTTCGACGAGCCGACCGCGAGCCTCACCCCGGAAGAGATGCAACACCTGTTCCTGCTGATCGAGGATCTGCGCCGACGTGGCCTGGCCATCGTGTTCATCTCGCACGCACTGGAAGAAGCACTGACCCTGGCCGATCGCATCACCGTGTTGCGCGATGCGAAGAAGGTGATTACCGCCCCGGCATCGGAGTTCGACCGGGACAAGCTGGTGCATTACATGGTCGGTCGGCAACTGACCAGCGATCGTCATGAGAGCGACACGTACCGCAAACGCTCCCCGGGACAGCCCCTATTGCGGGTGCAGAACGTCATCGCCGGCACCATGGTCAAGAACATGTCATTCTCGGTGTTCGCCGGAGAAGTGCTCGGCATCGCCGGTTTGGTTGGCTCTGGCCGCACCGAAGTTGCGCAGGTCATTGCCGGCATCCGGAAGCGCAATTTTCTGCAAGGTGGCGCCATCTATCTCGATGGCCGCCCGGTACGCTATCGGGTCCCGGCACAGGCGATCCAGGATGGTATCGCCTACGTAACCGAGGATCGTAAGGTGGCGGGCTTCTTCGAAACGATGAATGTGGACGAGAACATCTATCTGGGTTGGCTCAGCACGCCGGCCGGTCGGCGACGCCTGGGCTACTCCACGCGCCACAGGGACGAGGTGAGTGCCGAGTGGGTCAAGAAGACTCGGATCACCGCGATCAACCGGCACAGCAAAGTCATCGAGTTGTCCGGCGGTAACCAGCAGAAGGTGGTGGTGGCGAAGAGCCTGGTGCAGGAACCCCGGTTGATCATTCTGGACGAACCAACGCGCGGCGTCGATGTGGGCTCGATCGCGGAAATTCACCAGCTAATTCGCGGCCTGGCCCGCGACGGCAAGGCCGTCGTAGTGATCTCTTCGTATCTGCCGGAAATCCTCAACATCTCGGACCGAATTCTGGTCGCCAGGGGCGGCCAGATCGTGGCCGAATTCAAGCCTGAGGACGCCACCCAGGAAAAGATCATGTATGCCGCTGTCCATTGAGCATTGAGGGCGCCGCCGATAAAACGACCGCTGGCTGGCGCACCTCGGAGGCGTGGTATCGCGAACCTGTGACGCGCCCAAGGGGGTCCTCGTGCCGACCCGACGACGGCTTCATCGCTGGCGCTTGTCGACCACCCGCCTGGCCTTGCCCACGCTGCGCTCGATGCCGCCTTCGGCTTTCAGTTCGATCTCGACGCTGCTGCCCACGTACACCTTGATCTCATGCTGCAGCAGTTCAGCGCTGGCACGCGCTTCCCGGCTTTCGGGTGTGATGCCGGAGCGGGTCTCGACCAGCACGGTAAGCGTGTCCAGCGCGCCTTCGCGCGTGAGCACGCACTGATAGTGCGGCGCCAGTTCGGCGCGTTTGAGGATCAGTTCCTCGATCTGGGTCGGGAACACGTTCACGCCGCGCACGATCATCATGTCGTCACTGCGCCCGGTGATCTTCTCCATGCGGCGCATGGTGCGCGCGCTGCCGGGCAAGAGGCGCGTGAGGTCGCGCGTGCGGTAGCGGATCACCGGCATCGCCTCCTTCGTGAGACTGGTGAACACCAGCTCGCCCCGCTGGCCGTCGGGCAGCACCACGCCGGTCTCGGGGTCGATGATCTCGGGATAGAAGTGGTCCTCCCAGATCGTGGGGCCGTCCTTGGTCTCGACGCACTCGTTGGCCACGCCCGGGCCAATCACCTCGGACAGGCCGTAGATGTCCACCGCGTCGATCGCCATGCGTTGCTCGATCGCGTGGCGCATTTCGTTGGTCCAGGGTTCGGCGCCGAAGATGCCGATGCGCAGGCTGAGCTCCTTCGGATCCAGCCCCAGGCTTTCGACCTGCTCGCAGATCGCCAGCATGTAGCTGGGCGTGACCATGATGATGTCGGGCTGGAAGTCGCGGATCAGCTGGATCTGTCGCTCGGTTTGCCCGCCGCCGAACGGCACCACGGTCAGGCCCAGCTTTTCGGCGCCGTAATGCGCGCCCAGACCACCAGTGAACAGGCCGTAGCCATAGCTCACATGCACGATGTCGCCCGGACGCGCGCCGGAAGCACGGATCGAGCGCGCGACCACCGTGGCCCAAGTGTCAATGTCGCGTGCGGTGTAACCGACCACTGTCGGCTTGCCGGTGGTGCCGCTGGAGGCGTGGATGCGCACCACCTGCGCACGCGGCACCGCGAACATGCCGAACGGGTAGTGCTCGCGCAGGTCGTGCTTGGTGGTGAACGGGAACTTCGCCAGGTCTGACAGCTGCCTGCAATCATCGGGATGCACGCCGGCTGCGTCGAACTTCGCGCGGTACGCGGGTGAATTCGCATAGGCGTGGTGCAGCGTCGCTTGCAGACGCCTCAGCTGCAGTGCGCGCAGCTCGTCGATGCTGGCTTTTTCGATAGCCTCCAAAGGAAAAGATGGGCCGTTCTTCATCATGGCTCCTCGATCACGTGACCCTTGACCTGCGCGCTCTTGCCGCGAAACAGCGCAATCACCTCGCCGTGCTGGTTACTCACCCGCATGTCGTAGATGCCGTGGCGGCCCCGCAGCACCTGCTCGACGCCGTCGCAGGTGAGCACGTCCCCCGCGTGCGCGGGCTGCAAAAACTCGATGCTGCAGCCCGACGCCACGGTGTTCTGGTTGCGGCTGTTGCAGGCGAACGCGAACGTCGAGTCGGCCAGCGTGAAGATAAAGCCGCCATGGCAGATCTGGTGGCCGTTCAGGTGCAGCGGGCGTACCGCCATGCGCATCACGGCGTGGCCGGGCTCGCACAGCAGCAACTCCATGCCCATCATGTCTTTCGATGCCACATCGGCCGAGAACATCGCCGCGCCAACGCGCCGCGCCAGATCCTGCGCCTGTTCGGACGCACGGGCAGAGGCGGTATACATGCTCATCATTCGCCCTTGAACCGTGCCGGGCGCTTTTCCAGAAACGCGATCACGCCCTCGATGTAGTCATGCGTGCGCCCTAGCGCGGATTGCGCGTCGCGCTCGGCGTCGAGCTGCGCGTCGAAGCTGCGCGTGCCCGCCTCGCGCAGCAACAGGCGCGTGGCGACCAGCGCCTTGGTCGGCATCGCGGCCAGGCGCTGCGCCAGCGCCGTAGCGGCGGCCACGCAGTCATCCGCCACATCCCAGATCAGGCCCCATTCCCTGGCTTGCGCGGCCGCCAGCTTGTCGCCGGTCAGGGCCAGCGCCATGGCGCGCGCCAGCCCCAGGCGCTCGACCAGGAACCAGCTGCCGCCGGCATCGGGAATCAGGCCGATCTTGCTGAACGCCTGGATGAAGCTCGCGCCGGGCGCCGCAATCGCAATGTCGCAAGCCATTGCCAGCGAGGCGCCAGCGCCCGCCGCGACCCCGTTTACGGCGGCGATCGTGGGCATGCGCAGGCGCTGCAGGCGCCGCGCCGTGGGGTTGAACGCCTGCTCGATCACCGGGCCGGGGTTGGCGCGCGCTACCAGATCAGGGCCAGGCGTAAAGTCGAACTCCGAAAGATCCGCACCCGCGCAAAAGCCGCGCCCGGCCCCCGTGATCACCAGTGCGCGGATCGCCGGGTTGGCCTCGGCACGGTCCAGCGCGGCCCACAGGTCGCGATGCATCTGGCGCGTGAAACTGTTCAGCGACTGCGGGCGGTTCAGCGTGGCGACGGCAACGGCACCCTGCTCGCTGTACAAAACGGCGGCTACGGTAGTAGGTTCGGTCATGCGGGTCTCCTGGCTGGAATTTACCATTAGCCGACCGGTCGGTCGGTTAATGTTTTCCCTTGGTTATAGTCTGTGTATTGCAACAGAAAACCGGAGATACCCATGGGCTACGAAATGATCACGGTCCGCACCGAAGGCGGCAAGGTCGGCATCGTCACCTTGAACCGCCCGAAACAGCTCAACGCGCTGAACAACCAGTTGATGGACGAACTGGGTCATGCCCTCAAGGGCTTCGACGCCGACGCGGCGATCGGCTGCATGATCATCACCGGCAGCGAAAAGGCCTTCGCCGCCGGCGCCGACATTGGCGCCATGGCCACCTATGGTTTCGCCGACGTCTACAAGGGCGACTACATCACGCGCAACTGGGAAGCCATCCGCAGCGTGCGCAAGCCGGTGATCGCCGCGGTCAGTGGCTTCGCGCTGGGCGGCGGCTGCGAGCTGGCGATGATGTGCGACTTCATCATCGCGGCCGACAACGCGCGTTTCGGCCAACCCGAGATCAAGCTCGGCATCATCCCCGGCGCAGGCGGCACGCAGCGGTTGCCGCGCGCGGTCGGCAAGGCGAAGGCGATGGACATGGCGCTCACGGCCCGCATGATGGACGCAGTCGAGGCCGAGCGCGCCGGCCTGGTGAGCCGCGTGGTGACGCTGGACAAGCTGATGGACGAGGCGCTGGGCGCGGCGCTGACCATCTGCGACTTCTCGCAGATCGCCGTGATGGCGGCCAAGGAATCCGTGAACCGCGCGTTCGAGAGCGGCCTGTCGGATGGCGTGATGTTCGAGCGCCGCCTGTTCCACGCGCTGTTCGCGACCGCCGACCAGAAGGAAGGCATGGACGCCTTCGTGAACAAGCGCAAGCCGGTGTTCAAGAACCACTAGCGCAAAGCGGCGTAACCGGCACGATATAATGGAGGGCTATGGCGCTTTAGCTCAGTCGGTTAGAGCGATGGAATCATAATCCACAGGTCCGCGGTTCGAATCCGTGAAGCGCCACCAATGCTGGCCCGTGATCGAAGGATCACGGGCTATTTTTTCATCCTCGGGGGACAACATATTTCCTTCGGCGGGTGAATCCTTTGGTTGTTGACACGTCCGAACAAGCACCACCGACCCAAAGTGGAGGATCTCATGCGTTGTACCGTGATTGGCTCGCGTTATTTCGGGGCAACTGTACTCAAACAGCTGCTGGAAGACGGCCACGAGGTGGTTCGGGTGGTGGCAAATGCGCCAGACGACCGATTGGCGCTAAACGCAACACAATTGGGTTTACCCCTGAGCATTCTGGAAAACCCACGCCGGGTTCCCGCCAGCGCGTTGCAGGAGGACTGCGACCTGATCGTGGCCGCGCACACGCATGCCTTTGTCATGCCCGAGGCCCTGGCGCGCGCGCGCATCGGCGCGATCGGCTACCACCCGTCGTTGCTGCCGCGCCACCGCGGTATCGCGGCAGTCGAGTGGACCGTGCTCGCGGGCGACCCCATTGCCGGCGGCTCTGTTTATCACCTGGATGCGGGCTGGGACGATGGCGCCATCGCCGCGCAGGACTGGTGTTTTGTACTGAAAGGCGAGAGTGCACGTGAACTGTGGGAGCGTGAACTCTCCGACATGGGTTTGCGCCTGATTCGGCAGGTGGTCAGGCATGCGGCCGAGCATGGCACATTACCCGCCAAAACCCAGGACTCCCGATTCGCCACCAAGGCACCCATCATCAAGCGCAGCGTGTCGCTTGAGCCCCAGGCTAACCCGCTCACCACCTCGCTGATTGTGACGGTGGTCGGACGCGATCGGCCGGGCATTGTGCGCCAGATCTCGGATTGCGTGCAGGGGACTTTGGTCAACTGGGCGGATAGTCGAATGAATCACTTCGCCGGGCATTTTGCCGGGACGATTCATTTGCAGGTGGCGCCCAAAGACGCTGCCACGGTCAGCGCGGCGTTGCAGGGGCTGACTTCCGAGGGGCTCCAGGTTCAGTTGGCCAGGTCCGATGCGCCCCCCATGGCATTCGGCAATCGCATGCTGAAAGTGGAGTTGTCCGGGCCGGACCGCCCGGGAATTATTCGGGAGTTGTCGGCCAGTCTGGCCGAGCGCAGCGTCAGCATCCATGACTTGCATACCGAAATCCTGCCCCCGGCGGAACGCGATCAGCATCTGTTCAGGGTACAAGCCTTGTTGGTCGTGCCGGAGAATCTGGCGGATGACGCCTTGCGCAAGTTGCTGGAAAAGCTGGCCAGCCAGATGATGATGGATGTCGCACTCGACAATAAGCCGGCTAAACCAGCGTGACCCCGGTCCGGGGCGCGCTACCATACGATGCTGTCTCACCCCCTTGTAGAACCAGCCTCTGGATATACACCATGAACCGCTGCCCGAGATTGACAAAAACTATCTTTTCGATAGCTACCAGCGCCCTGCTGGTGGTGACTTTCATCGCTTTTCATTCACCATCGCAGGCACAGACGCCCGCGCCGGTGCCGATGATGCAGCGCCATTTCCCGAATGCCGCCCTGCGCGGCGCGTTCATGGTGATCAACCCGCCCATCATCCGGCTCGACGGGCACCCCGACCGGCTTTCGCCGGGCGCGCGGATTTTCGGGCCGCGCAACATGATGCTGATGTCGGGCGCGCTGGTGGGGCAGGACCTGGCCGTCAACTATCTGCGCGATGCGGCCGGGCTGGTCAGCGAGGTGTGGATTCTCACGCCCGCCGAAGCCCAGGTGCCGCGTTCCAGCGCGCAGCCTGCACGCAACTTCGTGTTCAGCTCCCAGATGAACAGCGAGCCGCACGACGACGGCAAGACGCCATTCGACAAGTTACCCGTCTATCCGCAGCAATAGGCCAGGCCGGTGAGCCTGAAATTTCAAGCCAAATCGACCTTAAGTCCTTATTAGGTCTAGATAGGTAGCTACTTATTAGATAGCGTTTCCGCAAAAAACCAGCATGACCAAAAAAGTCTTCATCAAAACCTTCGGCTGCCAGATGAACGAGTACGACTCGGGCAAGATGCTCGACGTGCTGCATGCGGCGCAGGGTTACGAGGCCACGCAGGACGTGGAGCAGGCCGACCTGATCCTGTTCAACACCTGCTCGGTGCGCGAGAAGGCGCAGGAGAAAGTGTTCTCCGATCTGGGCCGCGTCAAGCACCTGGCCCGGCGCGGCGTGAAGATCGGCGTGGGCGGCTGCGTGGCAAGCCAGGAGGGTGCCGCCATCATCGAGCGTGCGCCCTACGTGGACGTGGTGTTCGGCCCTCAGACCCTGCACCGCCTGCCCGAGCTGCTGGACGCACGCGAGCGCCAGCACAGCCCGCAGGTCGACATCAGCTTTCCGGAGATCGAGAAATTCGACCACCTGCCGCCCGCGCGCGTGGACGGCGCCAGCGCCTTTGTCAGCATCATGGAAGGCTGCTCCAAGTACTGCAGCTACTGCGTCGTGCCCTACACGCGCGGCGAGGAAGTCTCGCGCCCGCTGGACGACGTGCTGGTCGAGGTGGCTGGCCTGGCGGACCAGGGCGTGAAGGAAGTCACGCTGCTGGGCCAGAACGTCAACGCCTGGCGCGGCACGATGGGCAATACCAGCGAAATCGCCGACTTCGCGCTGCTGATCGAGTACGTGGCCGAGATCCCCGGCATCGAGCGCATCCGCTACACCACGAGCCACCCGAACGAGTTCACGCAGCGCCTGATCGACGTGTACGCGAAAGTCCCGAAGCTGGTGAACCATCTGCATCTGCCGGTGCAGCACGGCAGTGACCGCATCCTGATGGCGATGAAGCGCGGCTACACCGCCATGGAATACAAGAGCACGGTGCGCAAGCTGCGCGCGATCCGCCCCGACATGGCCCTGTCCAGCGATTTCATCGTCGGCTTTCCCGGCGAGACCGATGCGGACTTCAGCAAGCTCATGAAGCTGATCGACGATATCGGTTTCGACAACAGCTTCAGCTTCCTCTTCAGCCCGCGCCCCGGCACGCCGGCCGCCAACCTGAGTGACGAGACGCCGCACGAGGTCAAGCTGCGCCGCCTGCACCATCTGCAGGAAGTCATCAATGCCAGCATGGCCCGTATCAGCGCAAGCCGCGTGGGCACGGTGCAGCGCATTCTGGTCGAAGGCGTCTCCAGGCGCGACGCGGGCGAACTGATGGGACGCACCGAGTGCAACCGCGTGGTGAACTTTGCGGGGCACCCGCGACTGGTGGGGCAGCTGGTGGACGTGCAGATCACCGAGACGCGCAGCTACACCCTGCGCGGCGAAGTGGTGACGCAGGAAGCCGTGGCACAGGGCGCGGAATGCTGAAACCTGCCCTGGCTTTTGCCGTATTGCTGCTGGCCAGTTCGGCCGGCGGCGCCACGACCTGCGAAGCCATCCGCGCCCAGATCGACGCGAAGATCCGCACCGCCGGCGTCCAGCACTACACGCTCGCCACGGTGGATGCGGGCGCGAAAGCCGAAGGCCAGGTCGTGGGAACCTGCGACCTGGGCACCCGAAAGATCATGTACCTGAAAGGTGATGGCGCCCCGGCCCAGTCTGCGGCGGCCGATTCGTCATCCGGTTCGCGCCAGGCCCCCGCCGATCACGGCGCCATATTGACCGAGTGCAAGAACGGGTATGTGCTCACGGACGGCAACTGCAGGAAGAAGTAGCACGATCCTGCGAGGGCGCGGGCCCCGCGTGCCAGATCTTCAGAACGGCATCTTCGGCATGCCCTTCATGCCGCCCATGCGCTTCATCATCTTCATCATGCCGGCGCCCTTCATCTTCTTCATCATGCCCTGCATCTGCTCGAACTCATTGAGCAGGCGATTCACTTCCTGCACCTGAACCCCGGCGCCGGCCGCGATGCGGCGCTTGCGCGTGGCCTTGATCAACTCGGGCTTGCGGCGCTCCAGCGGGGTCATGCTCTGGATGATGCCTTCCTTGCGCTTGATGTCTTTCTCGGCCTTGTTCATGTCGACCTGGCCGGCCTTGGCGGCCATCTGTGCGGGCAACTTGTCGAGCAGGCTGGACAGGCCACCCATCTGCTTCATCTGCTGTAGCTGTCCCAGGAAATCGTTGAGGTCGAAACCAGCGCCGCTCTTGACCTTGGCCGCGAGTTTTTGCGCGGCCTCGACATCGACGCCGGCCGTGACCTGCTCGACCAGCGCCACGATGTCGCCCATGCCCAAGATGCGCCCGGCATGACGCTCGGCGTCGAACACCTCCAGTCCGTCGATTTTCTCGCTGGTGCCGGCGAACTTGATCGGCGCGCCGGTGATCTGGCGCACGGACAGCGCCGCGCCGCCGCGCGAATCGCCGTCGAGCTTGGTCAACACGATGCCGGTCAGCGGCAACGCCTCCTTGAAGGCGCGGGCCGTGTTGACCGCGTCCTGGCCCTGCATGGCGTCGACCACGAACAGCGTCTCGACGGGGTCGAGCGCGGCGTGCAATTCCCTGATCTCGCGCATCAGCACTTCGTCGATCGCAAGCCGGCCGGCGGTGTCGACCAGCAACACATCGAAGAAATGCCGCTTCGCATGATCGAGCGCGGCGCGCGCGATGTCGACCGGCTTTTGTTCGGCGGTGCTGGGGAACCACTCGGCGCCGGCTTGCGCGGTGACAGTCTTGAGCTGCTCGATCGCCGCCGGGCGGTACACGTCGCCCGAAACCGTCAGCACCTTTTTCTTGCGCTTGTCGATCAGGTGCCTGGCCAGCTTGGCGGTGGTGGTGGTCTTGCCCGCGCCCTGCAGGCCGGCCATCAGGATCACGACCGGCGGTTGCGCCGCCAGGTTGATGTCGCTGATGCCCTCGCCCATGGTGCGGGAGAGTTCCCGGTTCACGATGCCCACCAGCGCCTGCCCCGGTGAGAGCGAGCCCAGCACCTCCTGACCGAGCGCCTTTTCCTTGACACGCGCCACAAAGTCGCGCACGACCGGCAATGCAACGTCGGCTTCCAGCAGCGCCATGCGCACCTCGCGCAGCATGTCCTGCACGTTCGCCTCGGTGATGCGGGCCTGACCGCGCATTTCCTTCACGAGGCGGGAGAGTTTGTCTGTGAGAGCGGAGGCCATGGAAGGGAATCAATGCGCCTGGCGCGCAACCGGTGGTGGAGACGAATGAATGCCGGGAATGTCTGTCGAGGACGACCGAGCCGCTAAACTGTACCCCATGATTTTACCCAGCGCGAGCCTGGCTCCCGCCGTCCTGAGCGTGGCGGCGGCAATTGCCTATGCAGTGCCGGCCGCCACCGCCACGCGCATGCGGGTTGCGGCGGCGCGCGCCAGCCTGGTGCTGGGATGGCTGTTGCACGCGCTGGTGCTGGGCTGGGGTCTGCTGGCCGGCACGCCACACTTCGGATTTGCACCGGCACTGTCCATGACGGCCTGGCTCGTCCTGACCATTTACGGAGTGGAAAGCCGCCTGTTGCCGCAACTGCCGGTGCGCTGGGCGCTGGCAGCGCTGGGAGGCGTGGCCGTGCTGCTTGCGCTCGCATTTCCGGGCGCGCCGCTGCACGACACCTCGCCCTGGCTGCCGCTGCATCTGGCCCTCGGCATCGCGTCCTATGGCCTGTTTGCCACCGCGGTACTGCATGCCTGGCTCATGACGCGCGCCGAAAAGCAGATCCGGCTGGCCACCGATGCGCACACCGGTGTACCGCTGCTGATGCTGGAGCGCCTGACCTTTCGCTTCGTCACGGTCGGTTTCGTCCTGCTCTCGGCCACCTTGCTGGCGGGATGGCTGTTTGCCGAAGCCCTGTACGGTCCGACCGGTACCGGCCCGGGCTGGCAGTGGGACCGCAAGACCGTTTTTTCCATTCTGTCATGGCTCACGTTCGCGGTCTTGCTGTTGGGGCGCGCGCGCTTCGGCTGGCGTGGCCGCACGGCGGTCCGTTTTTTGTATGCGGGTTCGGGGCTGCTGCTGCTGGCCTATGTCGGCTCGCGCTTCGTGCTCGAAGTGATCCTCAGGCGCGCCCCATGAAGTTGATCCTTCTGCTGGCCGCGCTGGGCGTTGCCTGGTGGTGGCGCCAGCGCCGCGATGCCGAACAGGCGCAGCGGCACGCCGCCCGTTCCGCCGCGTCGCAGCCGCTGCTGCAGGATATGGTGCGCTGCAACGCCTGCGCCGTACATGTGCCCAAAGCCGACGCGGTGGCGGGCCGCCAGGGCGCCTATTACTGCTGCGCCGAGCACCGGCGCCGCGCCGAGGACTGAATGAGCCGTCCGCCAGAGGCCGCGTCCTGGTTCGGCCCGCTCGAGCCCGAGCGCATCGCCAAATCGGTGCAGCAGAATCTGGCGATCGTGCGGCTGTGGCGCGGCTTCATGACGGCGCGCGTCACGGTCGGCGTTCTGCTGCTGTTGCTGCAAGTCTCTATGGTTGGCCTGGGTCAACCGGTCCACAAATGGCTGATGGCGCTGTCCGCCGCCTATCTGGCGGTGACGCTGGCCGTGCGGATCTATGCCCGCCCGCGCTGGCCCGGGCAGAACTTCGATCCCCAATGGGTGTTCACCATCGGCGTGGATGTACTGGTGTTCACGGCGCTGCAGTTTTCCCAGGTCAGTGCAATCAACTACACCCCGTTGTATGCCTTGCCGGTGCTGCTGGCATCGGTACTCGGCTCGGTTTTGCTCGCACTGGGCACGGCCGCGGGTGTGACCCTGATACTGCTGATGGACGCTTGGCGGACCTCGTTGCAGGCCACGGGGGACATGGCCTCCCATTTCCTGCAGGCCGGGCTGGCCGGCATCGGCCTGTTCATCGTCGCCTATTTGACGCACCAACTCGCCACGCGCCTGGTGCGCGAGGAACTGCGGGCGCGCCGCAGCGGGCTCGCGGTGCGGATCCAGACCCATGTCAACGAGCTGGTGATCGAAAGTCTGACGGATGGCGTGCTGGTCGCCGATGCCAGGGGCGTCGTGCGCGCCGCCAATCCGGCAGCGCGCGGGTTGCTCGGCGCCGGCACCCCGGCACCAATGGCGCCATTCGTTCTCGATTCGAAGCCAGCCTGGCGCGCGGTGGCCGAACTGGCGCGCCTGACCTTTCGCCAGCGCGGCGACCAGATCGCCGACCTGGTCATTGAACATGCCGGACTGTACGCCTGCCAGGTGCGTGCCCGCACGCGCCTGACGGCGACCCACGACGACGAGGCGGAGAGCCTGTGCGTGATGTTTTTGCAGGATCTGCGCGAGATGGAGGCACGCCTGCGCACCGAGAAGCTGGCCGCGATGGGGCGCATGTCGGCCGCGGTCGCGCACGAGATACGCAACCCGCTCGCCGCCATCACCCAGGCGAATGCCTTGCTCAACGAGGACCTGACCGAGCCGGCGCAGCGGCGCCTGGGCCTCATGGTGGCGCAGAACGCGCAACGGCTGTCCCGCATCGTGGAGGACGTGCTGGATGTATCGCGGGCGCAGCAAAAGTCCGACCCGTCCCGGCCTGCCTCGCTGAATCTGGACGCCGCGGTTCAGGACATCTGCATGGACTGGGCGCGGCACGCCAGTAGCGGCCGCACCATCGGACTGGCGCTGCAGGCGGCGCCTATGCAAGTGGCCTTCGACGCCGATCATCTGCGCCGGGTCTTGGTAAACCTGCTGGACAATGCCTTTCGCTACGCCAGCCATGTACCCGAGTCCCTTCAGGTCTCGACCCATTCACCCGCGCCTGGCCAGGCGCGGCTGGAGGTCTGGAGCGATGGCGCGCCGCTCGAGCCTAGCGTGGAACGCCATTTGTTCGAACCCTTTTTCTCCTCGGAGAGCCGCTCGAGCGGCTTGGGTCTGTACATCTGCCGCGAGTTGTGCGAACGCCATGGCGCGCTCATCGGATATGAGCGGACCCGCCGGGGCGACGGCGGCGGCGAACGTGAAGGCAACGCGTTTTTTGTCGTTTTCCGTTCCGCCAAGCCTCCTATTTGACACAATGCGTGACTAGCCATGTCAGCCAGCTCTTCCCAGTCCCGGGCGCAGGTCCTGGTCGTCGACGACGAACCCGACCTGCGCGACCTGTACGAACTCACCCTGTCGCGCGAGGGCTATCACGTGGACGCCGCGGCGAATCTGGCCGAGGCCCGGCACTGGCTGGAAGAAAAGCGCTACGACGCGGTCATCACGGACATGCGCCTGCCGGATGGCCGGGGCATGGAGCTATTGACGGATATGCAGGCCAGGCAGCGGGCCGAGCGCTGCATCGTCATGACGGCCTACGGCTCCGCCGAAAACGCCGTGGAGGCCCTGAAAGCCGGTGCGTTCGACTACCTCACCAAGCCTGTGGACCTGAAACAGTTCCGTACGGTGGTGGCATCCGCCATTCAGGACACGGGCCAGATATACAAAAGCGGGCGCGGCACCCCAGGCCCGGCCAGGGCCGCGAGCCCGGCCGATGCACAGGGCGGCACGCCGGCATCGCTGCAGCGCCTGGTCGGTGACTCCGAGCCGATGCGCCAGGTCAAGCAGCGGATCGTCAAGGTGGCGCGCAGCATGGCGCCGGTGCTGGTGCGCGGCGAGTCGGGCACCGGCAAGGAACTGGTGGCGCGCGCCATCCACGGCTGCAGCCATCGCGCGCAAGCCCCGTTCGTCGCGGTGAACTGCGGGGCCATTCCCGAGAACCTGCTCGAGGCAGAATTCTTCGGCGCCAAAAAAGGCTCCTACACCGGCGCCACCCAGGACCGGGATGGTTATTTCCAGGCGGCGCGCAAGGGCACGCTGTTTCTGGATGAAATTGGCGACCTGCCGCTGGCCATGCAGTCCAAACTGCTGCGCGCCATCCAGGAGCGCAGCGTGCGTCCGCTGGGTTCGACGCAGGAAGACGCGGTGGACGTGCGCATCGTCAGCGCCACGCATCGGGATCTGACCGCCGACGTGGCGGCCGGCCGCTTTCGGCAGGATCTGTTTTTCCGCCTCAACGTGATTGAGATCGCGGTGCCGCCGCTGCGTGAGCGGCGCGGCGATCTGCCGGCTCTGTGCGAAGCCTTGCTCGGAAAGATCGCACAGGAGTCCGACATGCCGGTGCCCGCGCTTTCAAGCACCCTGCTGGCACAACTGGCAGCACATCCGCTGAGCGGCAATGTGCGCGAGCTCGAAAATCTGCTGCATCGCGCAGTGGCCTTGAGCGACGGCAGCGAGCTGCAGGTCGATCTCGTGCCGGGACAAGCGGCTGTCGGCGCGCCCGCCGCTCCCGGCGACCTGCAAAGCTATCTGGATCAGCAGGAACGCGAAGTGCTGGTCAAGACGCTCACGGAAACCGGCTTCAACCGCACCGCCGCCGCTGCGCGGCTCGGCCTTAACCTGCGCCAGATCCGTTATCGCATCGCCCGCCTGAACATCACCACCCCGTTTGGCGACGACACCCATGACGATGCCGCCTGACAACCGTGCCATCTGTGGCTTGTGGCAGGAGGGCTGGTACCGGTTTGCACGAATGCTGCGCTCGCCCAACGCAGGAGAGCGTCCGGCCGGTGCGCTGATCGACCTGATCGTGCTGCACTCGATCAGCCTGCCGCCCGGACACTACGGCGGCGGGGAAGTGCTGCGACTTTTCACCAACACGCTGGACTGGAGCGCGCATCCCTACTTCGAATCGATCCGCGGCATGCAGGTGTCAGCGCACTTCCTGATTCGCCGGGATGGCGCGTTATGGCAGTTCGTCAGTTGCGACGAACGCGCCTGGCATGCCGGGCGCTCGCACTACCGTGGTCGCGACAACTGCAACGACGACTCGATCGGCATCGAGCTGGAAGGTCTGGAGGGCAGCGCGTTTGAGCCGGCCCAATACGAAACGCTGGCGAGTCTTTGCGCCGCATTGGCGCAACGTTACCCAGTCGCGCATGTCGCCGGTCACGAACATATCGCGCCGGGGCGCAAGCACGATCCGGGCAGCGGCTTTCAATGGGGGTTTTTGCAACGCGCGCTGGGTTGGCGGACTCAGTGTTTTCCCGATGGCGCCATGCCGCCAGCCAACGCCTGAAATTGCTTTCCTGCATGCGTTAGTCCGGTCCGAAGACACCCGGCAGGACGCAGCCGGAATCGGATCGTGAATCCACGAGCGGCCGGGCACGGGAAATATCTTCGTGAGGCCGGTCGTTGCTGGATCGACGGCCACGGCGCGTGTTCTGGCAATGCCTCGCGGACTGATCTCCAGCGGCCGGCGACATTCGCCGGACCCGCCCTGCCGGCACCTGTTTTCAGAGCCGCACCCGCAACGCGGGTATCGACGGCGATACACTACCTGTAGTGGCTTGAGTTGGCGCCGAACACTAGCTATAGTGTTCCCATTGGGCACCGGCCCGGAACTTCCCTCCCCCACAAAAAATTGCGAAAGACGAGGAAACAATGCAAGCAATTTCGAATTCATCTTCTTCTGTAGACACCAGCCGCTCCGCGGGCGCACTCCACGGCAGGGGCGCCGACAGCGCGGGTTCCGTGGTGTCCAGCCCGCTGGCGCACTACCAGATCATCCGCCGCAACGGTTCGGTCGTGCCGTTCGAGCCGAACAAGATTGCCGTCGCCATGATGAAGGCGTTTCTGGCGGTGCATGGCACGCAGGGTGCCGCATCGGCCAGCGTGCGCGAAGTCGTCGACAGCCTGACCCAGGGCGTGGTGCGCGCCATGATGCGCTCGCGCCCGGGAGGCGGAACCTTCCACATTGAAGACGTGCAGGACCAGGTCGAGCTCGGCCTGATGCGCGGCGGACATCACGAGATTGCGCGCGCCTATGTTCTGTACCGCGAGCGGCGTACCCAGGAACGTGCCAAGCAGGCGACCCAGGCGGCGCCCAAGGCGGCCGCGTTGCACGTGATCGATGGCGGCCAGCACGTGGCGCTGGACCTGGACCGGCTTGAGGGGTTGATCAAATCGGCTTGCGCCGGTCTGGGCGCTGACGTCAAGCCGGACCCGATCGTGGCGGAAACCATGCGCAACCTGTACGACGGCGTCCCGATGGAGGAAGTCTACAAGGCGTCGATCCTCGCCGCGCGCACGCTGATCGAAAAGGACCCGGACTACACGTACGCCACGGCGCGCCTGCTGTTGCACACCATCAACCGGGAGGTGCTCGGCGTGGAGGCCACGCAGGCCGAGATGGCACAGCAGTATGCGGACTACTTTCCGCTGGCGATCCGAAAGGGCGTGGATGCGGAACTGCTCGACGAGCGGCTGCTGCAGTTCGACCTGAAAAAGCTGGGTGCAGCACTCAAGGCGGACCGCGACCTGAAGTTCGACTACCTGGGTCTGCAAACCCTGTACGACCGCTACTTCCTGCATGTGCGCAAGAGCCGCATCGAGTTGCCGCAGGTGTTCTTCATGCGCGTCGCGATGGGCCTGGCGCTCAATGAGATCGACCGCGAGGCGCGCGCCATCGAGTTCTACGAAGTGCTGTCCTCGTTCGACTTCATGTCGAGCACACCGACCCTGTTCAACAGCGGAACCCTGCGTTCGCAGCTCTCGTCCTGCTACCTCACCACGGTGCCGGACGACCTGGACGGCATCTACGAGTCCATCAAGGAAAACGCGCTGCTGTCCAAATTCGCGGGCGGTCTGGGAAACGACTGGACGCGGGTGCGCGCGCTCGGCTCGCACATCAAGGGCACGAACGGCGAATCGCAGGGCGTGGTGCCGTTCCTCAAGGTCGTCAACGACACTGCGGTGGCCGTGAACCAGGGCGGCAAGCGCAAGGGCGCCGTCTGCACCTACCTGGAATCGTGGCACCTGGACATCGAAGAGTTTCTGGAGCTGCGCAAGAACACCGGCGACGACCGCCGCCGCACACACGACATGAACACCGCGAACTGGGTTCCCGACCTGTTCATGCGCCGCGTCATGGAAAAGGGTGAATGGACGCTGTTCTCGCCCAATAGCGTGCCCGATCTGCACGACAAGTTCGGCGCTGATTTCGAAAAGGCCTATGTCGCCTACGAGGACAAGGCCGAACGCGGCGAGATCAAGCCCTGCCGCAAGGTGCAGGCCACCGACTTGTGGCGCAAGATGCTGAGCATGCTGTTCGAGACCGGCCATCCGTGGATCACGTTCAAGGACGCCTGCAATGTCCGCAACCCGCAGCAGCATGCCGGCGTGGTGCACTCGTCCAACCTGTGCACCGAGATCACGCTCAATACCAGCGATACCGAAACCGCGGTGTGCAATCTGGGATCGGTCAATCTGCTTCAGCATCTGAAGAAGTCACCCGAAGGGGCGACCGATGGCGCCCAGGTGCTGGATCACGACAAGCTCAAGAAAACCATCGTGACCGCGATGCGCATGCTCGACAACGTGATCGACATCAATTACTACGCCGTCAAGAAGGCGCGCGACTCCAATCTTCGCCATCGTCCGGTGGGCCTGGGCGTGATGGGATTCCAGGACAGCCTGTACGAGTTGCGCATCCCCTACGCCAGCCAGGCCGCGGTCGAATTCGCCGATCGATCCATGGAAGCGATCTGCTATCACGCATACTGGGCTTCCACCGAACTGGCGAGGGAGCGCGGCAAGTATTCAAGCTACAAAGGGTCGTTGTGGGACAAGGGCGTTTTGCCGCTGGACACACTGGAGTTGCTGGCGCAGGCGCGTGGCGGCTACGTGGAAGTGGACCGCACGGCGAGCCTGGACTGGGAGGCCTTGCGCCGGAAGATTGCGCAAGATGGGATGCGCAACTCCAATTGCGTCGCAATCGCGCCGACCGCCACCATCTCCAACATCATCGGCGTGGATGCCTCGATCGAACCCTGCTTCGGCAACCTGTCGGTCAAGTCCAACCTGTCGGGTGAATTCACCGTCATCAACCACTACCTGGTGCGCGACCTCAAGCGGCTGAGCCTGTGGGATGACGTCATGGTCATGGACCTCAAGCACTTCGATGGCTCACTGCGCCCGATCGACCGCGTGCCGCAGGAAATCAAGGCGCTGTACTCGACCGCGTTCGAGGTCGAGGCCACCTGGCTGGTGGAAGCCGCGGCGCGGCGCCAGAAGTGGATCGACCAGGCGCAGTCGCTGAATATCTACATGGCCGGCGCTTCCGGGAAAAAGCTCGATGACACCTACAAGCTCGCGTGGCTGCGCGGCCTCAAGACCACCTATTACCTGCGCACGATGAGCGCGACCCACGCCGAGAAATCCACGGTCGCCGCCGGTCGCCTGAATGCCGTGTCCTCGAGCGGCGAAGCAAAAGGCAGTGTCGGCATGAGCGCACTCGACGCGGCCGCTGCAGCTGCGCGATCGCAGTTGAACGCGATACCCGCGACCGACATCCAGTTCTGCGGCGTCGATGATCCGACGTGCGAGTCGTGCCAATAAATCCAAGGATGCCGCATCCCGAAAATGCGATGCAATTGAGCAACACAATATGACGGCGATGTGAATGAACACTTTGCATTTCACATGGCTGCTTTCATAATTCGAGCATTGGAAAATCTATGTTGACCTGGGACGAAGAAGTCAAGCCCTCATTGCCTGCCATGCCAAACAGCGGTTTGCGAAACGACCGCGTGGCCGAACTCCCGCCTCTTTTTTCATCCCCTGCGGACATTCACCAGCAGCCCGCGGTGCGCACCTTGAATGATGGCGCTGCGCTGCCGACATCAGCTGCGCACGCAAGCAAGACCGCGGTTGCATCAACCTCAAGCGGTGAACGCCATCGCGTCAACGCGTCCGACAAGCGCATCATCAACGGCAAGACCGACGTGAACCAGCTGGTTCCGTTCAAATACAAGTGGGCCTGGGAAAAATACCTGGCGACCTGCTCGAATCACTGGATGCCGCAGGAAATCAACATGACGCGCGACATCGCGTTGTGGAAGGATCCGAACGGCCTGACGGAGGACGAGCGCCGCATCGTCAAGCGCAACCTCGGCTTCTTCGTTACCGCGGACTCGCTGGCGGCCAACAACATCGTGCTCGGCACTTATCGCCACATCACCGCCCCGGAGTGCCGCCAGTTCCTGCTGCGCCAGGCTTTTGAGGAAGCCATTCACACCCACGCCTACCAATACATCGTGGAGTCGCTGGGTCTGGACGAGAGCGAAATCTTCAATGCCTACAACGAAGTCCCGTCGATTCGCGCCAAGGACCAGTTCCTGATCCCGTTCATCGAGGCGATCATGGATCCTGACTTCCATACGGGCACGCCCGAGACCGACCGAACCCTGCTCAAGTCGCTGATCGTGTTCGCCTGCCTGATGGAAGGATTGTTCTTCTATGTCGGCTTCACGCAAATTCTCGCCTTGGGTCGGCAGAACAAGATGACCGGCGCGGCCGAGCAGTACCAATACATCCTGCGCGACGAATCGATGCACTGCAACTTCGGTATCGACCTGATCAACCAGCTCAAGCTGGAGAACCCGCAGCTGTGGACGGCCGAGTTCAAGGCCGAAATCCGCACTTTGTTCATGAAGGCGGTCGAGCTCGAATACCAGTACGCCGAAGACACCATGCCGCGCGGCGTGCTCGGCATGAATGCCTCCATGTTCAAGGGCTATCTGCGTTACATCGCGAATCGGCGCGCCACCCAGATCGGGCTGGAAGAGCTGTTCCCGAACGAGGTCAACCCGTTCCCCTGGATGAGCGAAATGATCGACCTCAAGAAGGAGCGCAACTTCTTTGAAACCCGTGTGATCGAGTATCAATCGGGCGGCGCGCTTTCCTGGGATTGAAGTATCACGACAAGAAAAATGAAATCAAGAATTGCACCGTCTGTCGATCGCGCCGCAGAGCGTGGCGACTGCTGGCGCTTCCGTGTTCATGGTGCTGGACGCTCGTTCCAACACCATGGATCGCTTCATGCCAACCAACAAACATGAAGTGCTCTTTGCAATTTGATCAAGGAGAAGATGATGGCAACTGCGAAAAAACCGGCCGCAAAGAAGGCCGCAGCGAAGAAGGCTCCTGCTAAAAAGGCAGCGGCCAAGAAAGCTCCGGCCAGGAAGGCCGCAGCGAAGAAGGCCCCTGCCAAAAAGGTAGCGGCCAAGAAAGCTCCGGCCAGGAAGGCCGCAGCGAAGAAGGCCCCTGCCAAAAAGGTAGCGGCCAAGAAAGCTCCGGCCAAGAAAAAGGCCGCGGCGAAGAAGGCGCCTGCGAAGAAAAAAGCAGCCGCCAGAAAAGCGCCCGCGAAAAAAGCGGCAGCCAAGAAAGCAGCGAAAAAACCCGCTGCGAAGAAAGCAGCGAAAAAACCCGCTGCGAAAGCAGCCCCTGTTGCGGTAGCGCCCGCGGCTCAGACAACGCTGAACCCGCAAGCCGCCTGGCCGTTTCCGACGGCCAGCAAGCCGTAAACGGTGCAAAGCGGCTTGCCGCTTCCCAGGCCCGGTGCCGCAAGGCATCGGGCCTTTTTGTTTGGATGAAGCACCATGAAAACAAGTTCGATGTTGGCAAACCACGACTCCCCCTGGTTGATCCAGGACGAGTAGGTGGGGGCGAGGTGCATGTGGACGTCGCCGTGGGTCGCCAGCAACTCGACAACCCGTTTGGTCTTGGGAGGCAAGGTGTACCGGGCGGCGGCTTTGCCCTGCAACAGCGCCAGCCCCGGGTCCAGACGATCCAGTGCCTGAATCGCAGTCTTCTCATCGATGCCGACCACCACCGCGCTGCAACGCGGGCTCAGCTGTGTCTCATAGCGACCCCGACGTTTGCTATGACACTTCCTTTTTTAAACGTTGCGGTACGCTAGCTGTATGCCTTGGCACGCCCGACTGCAACTCGACTATCTTCTGGAGTCCCATCGAAGCGTGGCCCGGTTCCAGCACGATGGCCCGCTGCGCATCCTGCGA
The DNA here is from genome assembly GCA_004323695.1 of Burkholderiaceae bacterium. Taxonomy (GTDB): domain Bacteria; phylum Pseudomonadota; class Gammaproteobacteria; order Burkholderiales; family Burkholderiaceae_C; genus Rhodoferax_A. The sequence continues at coordinate 19,184 of SCRU01000028.1, read as the reverse complement.
AGCTTGTATCCCGAAGGCGATGCGATCTGCCATAACGTGCTGGTGCATCCACCAGGCGGCCTGGTCGGCGGCGACACGCTCGATATCGGCATCACGGTCGGCCCGGGCGCGCACGGTCTGATTACTACGCCCGGGGCCACGCGCTTTTACAAAACCATGGGCGAAGCCGCCGGGCAGCGCACCCGCATCACGCTCGACGCCGGCGCGCGCCTCGAATGGCTGCCACTGGAGACCCTCTGCTACGACGGCTGCATCGCGGAAAACCGCCTGATCCTGGAACTGGCGCCGAATGCCGAAATGATCGGATGGGACGTCACCGCGCTGGGACTGCCATACACTGACCAGCTGTTCGCGCACGGCAGCTTCCGCCAGCACATCGAACTGCCCGGCGTGTGGCTGGAACGTGGGCAGATCAGCGCCACCGACCGGCAGCTGCTGGATGGGCCGGTCGGACTCGCGGGGCGGCGCTGTCTGGCCTCGATCTTCTTCGTGACGGGCAGCCCGTTGGGGCGCGAACGCCGCCAACAGGCGCTGGACGGCGCACGCGCGGTTCTGGGCGCACACGAACTGCAGTGCACCGCCGGCGCCACCAGTCCGAATAACCAGGTCGTGGTGGTGCGAGCCCTGGCGCCACTGGTCGAGCCGGCGATGGGCTTGCTGCGCCAGATTTGGGTCACCTGGCGTGCGCATTTGTGGGGGAAATCGGCCCAAAACCCTCGTATATGGTCGATGTAATGCTCGTATTTAAATAGCGACCAGTTGCCGCACGCCATCGGCCTCCATGTCCTTGCCACGCCCGCGCGCGATGAATTCACCGCGCTGCATGACCAGATACTCGTCGGCCAGCTCCCGTGCAAAGTCGTAGTACTGCTCAACCAGCAGGATGGCCATGTCGCCACGATCGGCCAGCATGCGGATGACGCGGCCGATCTCCTTGATGATGCTGGGCTGGATGCCTTCGGTGGGTTCGTCGAGGATCAGCAGCTTGGGCCTTGCCGCCAGCGCGCGTGCGATCGCCAGTTGCTGTTGCTGTCCGCCCGACAGGTCCCCGCCGCGCCGCCCCATCATTTGCTTCAAGACCGGAAACAGCCCGAACAGCTCGGTGGGGATCGGGGTGCTACCCCGCTGATACGCCAGCCCCATGCGCAGGTTGTCCTGCACCGTGAGTCGCGCAAAGATTTCACGACCCTGCGGCACAAAGCCGATGCCGGCGCGCGCGCGCTCATACGGAGCGGCGTTCTGGATTGGCCGGCCGTCAAACTCGATGCTGCCGGTCTTGATCGGCACCAGCCCCATCAGACTCCTGAGCAGGGTCGTCTTGCCCACCCCATTGCGGCCCAGCAGCACGGTGACCTCACCCAGACGGGCCTCCAGGCTCACGTTACGCAGGATGTGCGAGCCGCCGTAGTACTGGTTGACGTTTTTCACGCTCAGCATCGCATTACCTCCCCAGGTAGACCTCGATGACGCGCTCGTCGGCCTGCACCTGGTCCAGTGTGCCCTGGGCCAGCACCGAGCCCTCGCACAGCACCGTCACGATGTCGGAAATGGACTGGATGAAGCTCATGTCGTGTTCCACCACCATCAGCGAATGCTTGCCCTTGAGCGACAGAAACAATTCCGCCGTGCGCTCGGTTTCCTCGTCGGTCATCCCCGCTACGGGCTCATCGAGCAACAGCAGCTTGGGCGACTGCATCAGCAGCATTCCGATTTCCAGCCACTGCTTCTGGCCATGGCTCAAATTACCGGCCATGCGCGAGGCGCAGTCGGTCAGGTGAATCGTGCCGAGCACTTCGAGCAGCCGGTCGCTCTGCGCAGAATCGAGTTTGAAGAACATGGCGGCCACCACATCCCGGGGTGTCTTGAGCGCCAGCTCGAGATTCTCGAACACGGTCAACTGCTCGAACACAGTCGGTTTCTGGAATTTGCGGCCGATACCGAGCTGGGCGATCTCGGCCTCCCTGTAGCGCAACAGATCGATGGTACTGCCAAAAAATACCGTGCCGTGGTCCGGCCGGGTTTTGCCGGTGATGATGTCCATCAGGGTGGTTTTGCCGGCGCCATTCGGGCCGATGATGCAGCGCAACTCGCCGGGCGCAATGTCCAGCGACAGTTGGTTGATGGCCTTGAATCCGTCGAAGCTCACGCTCACGTCTTCCAGGTACAGGATGCGGCCGTGCGTCACGTCCACCTCGCCGGGCTGCGCAACCCGTCCGAAGCCCGCCTGGCGGCCACCCGATTCGGTCTGGCCCTGCTGCGCCAGCCGGGCATGGGCCTCCATGCGCTGCGAGCCTTCCTGAAGCAGGTCGGGCGTCACGTCGGACCCCTCCTGAATTTGCGCACCAGACCGGCCACGCCATCGGGCAAAAACAGCGTCACCGCAATGAACAGTCCGCCCAGAAAGTACAGCCAGAATTCGGGATAGGCTTGCGTGAGCCAGCTTTTCGCGACGTTCACCAACACGGCCCCGACGACCGGGCCGACGAGCGTGCCACGCCCGCCAATGGCCGTCCAGATGGCGATTTCGATGGAGTTGGAGGTGGACATTTCTCCCGGGTTGATGATCCCCACCTGCGGCGCGTAAAGTGCGCCAGCCAGGCCGCACATCATGGCGGCGATGGTCCAGCACCCGAGCTTGAACCACAAGGGGTTGTAGCCGCAGAACATGACCCGGCTTTCGGCGTCGCGGATGGCGGTGAGCACACGGCCGAACTTGCTCAGCACCAGCCAGCGGGCCAGCACGAAGCAGCCGGCCAGCGCAACGCTGGTCGCGACCAACAGCGCCACCCTCATGCCAGCCGTCCCTACCGGAAAGCCGAGCAGCACATTGAAGTTGGTCAGCCCGTTGTTGCCGCCAAAGCCGGTTTCATTGCGGAAGAACAGCAACATCGCGGCGTAGGTCAGCGCCTGGGTAATGATGGAAAAATACACCCCCTTGATGCGCGAACGGAAGGCAAAGAAGCCGAAGATGAAGGCGAGCAGCCCCGGCACGAACAGGGCCAGGAACATGGCATAGGCAAAGTGTTCGGTGCCTGCCCAGTACCAGGGAAACTGTGTCCACTGCATGAACTGCATGAAGTCCGGCAGGTTGCCACTGGCCGCCGTCATGGCGCGGTTGAGGTACATGCCCATGGCATACCCGCCCAAGGCAAAGAACAGACCCTGGCCGAGCGACAGGATGCCGGCGTAACCCCACACCAGATCCATCGCCAGTGCGACGATGCCATAGCAAAGGATCTTGCCGGCCAGGCCAACCCAGTATTGCGACAGATGCAGACTGCTGCTCTGCGGCACGCCGAGCGCCAGCGCCGGCGCCACGACACAGGCCAGCAGCAGGAACACGGTCAACGTCACCCAGCCCCATGTGGGCAGGAACCGGGTGGTGGGCTGCAGCGGCGCCCCTGGCGGCACGGGCGGCGTGCTCCGTGCGCCGGATTCGGTCATGATGGCAGCCATCGCTCTAGCTCTCCACGCTGCGGCCCTTGAGGGCAAACATGCCCTGCGGGCGCTTCTGGATGAACAGGATGATGGCCACCAGCACGGCAATCTTCGCCAGCACCGCGCCGGCCACACCTTCGAGCAGGGTGTTGGCCACCCCCAGCCCGAGGGCGGCCGCCACCGTGCCAGTGAGCTGGCCCACGCCGCCGAGCACCACCACCATGAAGCAGTCGACGATGTAGCCCTGCCCCATCTCGGGGCTCACGTTCCCGATCTGGCTCAACGCGCAGCCCGCGAGCCCGGCAATACCGGTGCCGAGGCCGAAGGCCAGCATGTCGATCCGCGGCGTGCGCACGCCAACGCACGAGGCCATGGGCCGGTTCTGCGTGACCGCCCGCACGAACAGGCCCATGCGCGTGCGCGAGATGAGCAACCACATCGCCAGCAACACGAAAGCGGTGAAGACGATGATGACCATGCGGTTGTACGGCAGGATGAGATTGGCCATGAGTTGCAGCCCCCCCGACATCCATGGCGGGTTGTCCACCTGCACGTTCTGCGGCCCGAACAGGCTGCGCATGAGCTGAATCAGCACCAGGCTGATGCCCCAGGTGGTCAGCAGGGTCTCCAGCGGGCGGCCATACAGGCGGCGAATGATGGCGCGCTCCGCCACCATACCGACGCCGCCCGCGACGATGAAGGAAAACGGCACGGCCGCCACCAGTGCGTAGCTTTCCAGCCCCGGCAGATAGCGCTGGAACAGGTTCTGCATCACGTAGGTGGCATAGGCCCCGACCATGATGAACTCGCCCTGGGCCATGTTGATCACCCCCATCAGCCCGTAGGTGACGGCCAGCCCCAGCGCGGCCAGCAACAGGACACTGCCCAGGCTGATGCCGGAAAACAGCGTGCCCACGCGTGCGCCCCACGCGAGGCGGGAATCAATGGCACGCAACGATTGCCGGATCTGCGCGCGCACCGCGGCATCGGGCTCGGCGTACTGGCCTCCCGGCTTGTCCAGCCGCGACAGCAGCAGCGTGCGCACCGCCGGGTAGTCGCTTGCGGCCAGCGTCCTGGCAGCGGTCAGTCGCTCGCTGGCCGAGGGGCTGATCAACAGTATGGCGGCGTGCAACAGGTCAAGATGCTCACGCACCTCCGCGTCCTTTTCCGCCTTGAGCGCCTGCTCCACCAGTGGCCGGTCGACCGAAGACGGGTCGTTCTGCAAGGCGCGCACGGCCGTGAGCCGGGCCTGCCGGTCGGGGTCGAACAGATCGAGCGCGGCGCGCGCGGCGGTGAGCTGCTTGCGGATGTAGTTGTTGTTGATCACACCCTGCGCGTTCTCGCTCGGGGTGACCACTTGGCCGGTGGCGAGGTCGACCCAGCCGTTGCCCTGGCGCACCTGTACCCTGCTGCCATCGATCTGCACGCGGTCATTGAGCAGCGCCGTGATGAAGACGGCCAGCCGTGCGTCGGGATGCTCGGCTGCCTTTTGCAGCGCCGCCACACGGGTATCGGCGCTGCCGCGGGCGATGCCCAGCGCCTCTTGGGGGCTCAGCGCCCGCGCCAGCGGCGCGAGCAGCAGGCACACCCTGCCTGGTCCGCGACGAAACACGGCACGGACCGGGCACCCGCCAGTGCGTGCCGAAAACTCAGGCGTTCTTCGGCTTCGGGATGTACGGGCTCCACGCCTCCCCCGGCACGAGGCCCGGGGACTTCCAGACCACGTCGAACTGGGCGTCGCCATTGATCTGTCCGATGACTACCGGCTTGCTCAGGTACTGGTTCTCCAGCATCTCGACGGTGTAACCGTCGGGAGCAGCGAACTTCTGTCCGACCAGCGCCTTGCGGACTTCATCCGTCTTGGTGGACTTGGCCTTTTCCACCGCCTGCTTCCACATGTGGATGCCGATGTAGGAGGCCTCCATCGGATCGTCCGTCACGGGGTAGTCCTTCAGGCCCTTCTTTTTCACCCAATCCTGCCAGGACTTGACGAATTTGGAGTTGTTCCCGTTTTTGAGCGACTGGAAGTAGTTCCAGGCCGTGAGCTGGCCGACCAGCGGCTTGATGTCCATGCCCGCAATTTCCTGCTCCGCGATGGAAAATCCCACCACCGGAATGTCGGTCGCCTTGATGCCCTGGTTGCCCAGTTCCTTGTAGAAAGGCACGTTGGAGTCGCCATTCACGGTGGAGATGACGCAGGTCGGTCCCGCCGCAGCAAATTTCTTGATGTCGGCGACGATGTTCTGGTAGTTGGCGAATCCGAACGGCGTATAGACCTCGGAGATGTCGCTGTCCTTCACGCCCTTGGAGTGCAGAAAGCCGCGCAGGATGGCGTTGGTGGTGCGCGGGTACACATAGTCGGTGCCGAGCAGGAAAAACCGCTTGGCGCCACCACCGTCCTTGCTCATCAAGTATTCGGTGGCGGGGATGGCCTGCTGGTTGGGGGCTGCGCCGGTGTACACGACGTGCCTGTTTTCTTCCTGGCCTTCGAACTGCACCGGGTAGAACAGCAGGGCGTTGAGTTCGTCCAGCACCGGCAGTACCGACTTGCGCGAAACAGAAGTCCAGCAACCGAAAATCGCAGCCACCTTTTCCTGCGAGATGAGCTGGCGCGCCTTTTCCGCGAACAGCGGCCAGTTCGAGGCCGGATCCACCACCACAGGCTCGATCGGATGGCCGTCCACGCCACCCGCGGCGTTGATCTCGGCAATGGTCATCAGGTCCACTTCCTTCAGCGCCGTTTCCGAGATGGCCATGGTGCCTGACAGGGAGTGCAGGATGCCAACCTTGATCGGCGCCTTGCCTGCGGCGAACACCTTCGGTGCGAAAGAAAACATGCCACTGGCGGTGACGGCAGCCGCCGCGACCGCCTTCAGATTTCCACGTCGGTTCATATTCAGGCTCTCCAGAAATAGGTTGCGATCCACAATCAGATCGATTGATGAATCGCAAACTCCGTGCCAGGCCCTATGCCCGTCCAGCGGGCGCTCAGCAGTCCGGACGGTTCGAAAACGCACCGTTTCGGGCGGCGCCCAGCACCGCGACGGTGCGAAGGGATCCGCAGCTGGAGCCGTCACCGCGACAGGCGATGCCAGGTATGGCTGGAACGCAAGTTGCTGCACAATCAACTGCTATCGCCGACCGACCACATCTCCACCATGGAACTGACGCCCCGCGAAAAAGACAAGCTACTGATCTTCACGGCGGCCCTGCTTGCCGAACGCCGGCGCGCGCGTGGGTTGCGGCTCAACTATCCGGAGGCGGTGGCGCTGATTTCCGCCGCCGTCATGGAAGGCGCACGCGACGGCAGGACCGTGGCCCAGCTCATGAGTGAAGGGCGCACCGTGCTGACGCGCGCCGACGTCATGGACGGTATCGCCGAGATGATTCCCGACATTCAGGTGGAGGCGACTTTTCCCGATGGCACCAAACTGGTGACCGTGCACCAGCCCATCGTCTGAACGGAGGTTCTCATTCATGTACCCCGGAGAAATTTTCACCGATGACGGCGAGCATCCATTGAACGTGGGGCGCCGCACGGTCACGTTGGTCGTGCAAAACTCCGGTGACCGGCCGATCCAGGTGGGCTCGCACTATCATTTTGAGGAAACCAATGCGGCGCTGCGCTTTGACCGTGGCGCGGCACGCGGCATGCGATTGAACATCACCTCCGGCACCGCCGTGCGATTCGAGCCCGGCCAGCAGCGCACCGTGGAACTGGTGGATTACGCTGGCGCGCGAAAAGTGTATGGCTTTCGCGGCGACATCATGGGGGCGCTCGACGCGTCGCCCCCGGAGACGGTGTGATGGCCAGTATCGGGCGGCGCGCCTACGCCGAAATCTTTGGCCCGACCGTGGGTGACCGGGTTCGTCTCGCGGACACGGACCTGATCGTCGAGGTCGAGCAGGACTACACCCTGCGCGGTGGCGGCTATGGTGAGGAAGTGAAGTTCGGCGGTGGCAAGACCATCCGCGACGGCATGGCCCAGAGCCAGCGAACGCGTGCCGAAGGCGCGATGGATACGGTGCTGACCAATGCACTCATCATCGACCATTGGGGCATCGTGAAGGCCGACATCGGCCTGAAAGAGGGGCGCATCGCCGCCATTGGCCACGCGGGCAATCCCGATACACAACCGGGTGTGGACATCGTCATCGGCCCGGGCACCGAAATCATCAGCTGCGAGGGTCGCATCGTCACTGCCGGTGGCGTCGATACCCATATCCATTTCATCGCGCCGCAACAGATCGAGGAAGCTCTGACCTCGGGCGTGACCACCATGATCGGCGGCGGCACGGGACCGGCCACCGGCACGCTGGCCACCACCTGCACGCCCGGGCCCTGGAACCTCGAGCGCATGCTGCAGGCGGCCGATGCCTTTCCGATGAACCTGGGTTTCCTGGGCAAGGGCAACACCAGCTTGCCGGGCGCCCTGCACGAGCAGGTCGATGCCGGCGCCGTCGGCCTGAAGCTGCATGAAGACTGGGGCAGCACGCCAGCGGCCATCGACAACTGCCTGAGCGTGGCCGAAACTACCGACATCCAGGTGGCCATTCACACCGATACGCTGAATGAGTCGGGGTTTGTGGAAGACACGATTGCCGCCTTCAAGGGCCGCACCATCCACACCTTTCATACCGAAGGCGCGGGCGGCGGCCACGCGCCCGACATTTTGAAGGTCGTGGGCGAGGCCAATGTGCTGCCGTCCTCCACCAATCCCACACGTCCCTACACCGTCAACACGCTGGATGAGCATGTCGACATGCTGATGGTGTGCCACCACCTCGATCCGGGCATCGCCGAGGATCTGGCGTTTGCCGAAAGCCGCATCCGCAAGGAGACGATCGCGGCCGAAGATGTGTTGCACGACCTCGGCGCCATCAGCATGTTCTCCAGCGATTCGCAGGCCATGGGAAGGGTGGGCGAGGTCATCCTGCGCTGCTGGCAAACCGCGCACAAGATGAAGCAGCAGCGCGGCAAGCTGCCAGGGGACAGCGAGCGCCATGACAACTTCCGGGTCCGGCGCTATGTCGCCAAGTTCACCATCAACCCGGCCATCGCGCACGGCGTCGCGCACGAAGTCGGCTCGGTGGAAGTCGGCAAATGGGCGGACCTGGTCATCTGGTTGCCTGCGTTCTTCGGCGTCAAGCCCGCCCTCATTCTCAAGGGTGGGCTGATCGCCATGGCCGCGATGGGCGATCCGAATGGCTCCATTCCCACGCCGCAACCAGTGCACTACCGCCCGATGTTCGGCGCCTTTGGAGGAGCGCTTGCCAAATCCTCACTCACCTTTGTGTCGCAAGCCGGACTGCAGGCCGGCATCAAGGAGCGCTTCGGCCTGGTCAAGCCCCTGAGCGCCGTGCGGGGCATTCGCGGCCTGGGAAAGCGTCACATGATTCATAACGACTACGCTCCCGCGATGGAGGTGAATGCCCAGACCTATGAGGTGCGGGCCGACGGCCAGTTGCTCACCTGCGAACCCGCGACCAGCCTGCCCATGACGCAACGCTACTTTCTGTTCTAGATGCTGCAGGCTTCCAAACTGATGCCCAAAGGGGCCGGTCTCGCGGCCGCGCTGATCCGGCGCGCCGCGACCGTGGAACTCGACTGGGACGTGCGCCAGAGGAGCCGCTTCGATGCGACCGATTCACTGGGACGCGCGCTCGCCATCTTCCTGCCGCGCGGAACCGTGGTGCGCGGCGGTGACGTGCTGGTGGCGCAGGACGGTTCGCTGATCCGCGTGATGGCGGCGGCGCAGCCGGTGCTGCGCATCACCCGGTGCGCAGAGCACGGGGCGGCATTCGATCTGACCCGTGCGGCCTACCATCTTGGCAACCGACACGTGGCCATCGAGGTGCAGCCCGATCACCTCAAAATCGAACCCGACCATGTGCTGGCGGACCTGCTGCGCGCCATGCACCTGATCGTGACCCCCGTCGTAGAAGCGTTTGAACCCGAGGGTGGCGCCTATGCCGCCGGCGCCCACGAACACGCGCACGGACACGGGCACCACGACCATTGATGCGTTCCATCGACGAAGCCGCCCCCCTGGCGCCGATCAGCCTGCTGCAGCTCATCTGGCTGGCTTCCCCCGCCTTGCCCATTGGCGGGTTTTCTTACTCAGAAGGGCTCGAAGCCAGTGTGGAGTCTGGTTTTATAGCTACTGAAACAGAAGCATCCGACTGGTTGTCGAATCAGCTCCATGTGGCGCTGGCGCGCGGCGATCTGGCCATCGTGGCGAAGGCCGTGGCAGCCTGGCGCTGCGGCGAACTGGCACTGCTGGCCCCACTCAACGTCTGGGTGCTACAGAGCCGGGAGACCAGTGAATTGCGGCTGCAGACCGAGCAGATGGGACAGTCGTTGCTGCAATGGCTGCGCAATCAGGCCACAGCGAGCCAGCCCCAACTCGACGCCTGCGCGCATATGCGGCCAACCTACCCCGTTACCTTCGCATTGGCGGCCTCGGCCACGCACGCCAGCGTTCGCGATTGCCTGCTCGCGTTTGCGTTTGGTTGGGCCGAGAATATGGTGCAGGGCGCCGTCAAGGCCGTGCCGCTTGGGCAGAATGCAGGGCAGCGCATTCTGGCCAGACTGGCGAATGAAATTCCGGGCGCCGTAGGCCACGCCATGCAACTGACGGACAACGAGCGCCAGGCGTTTTCCCCGATGCTGGCGATCCTGTCCTCCCAGCACGAAACCCAATACTCGAGGCTGTTCCGATCATGAACCTGCACCACATCCCCCATCGCACCAAGAAGCTGCCGCCGCTGCGCGTGGGCATTGGCGGGCCGGTCGGCTCCGGCAAGACCACGCTGCTCGAGATGCTGTGCAAGTCCATGCGCGACCGCTACGACCTGGTCGTCATCACCAATGACATCTACACCAAGGAAGACCAGCGACTGCTAACGGTGAGCGGCGCGCTGCCTGCCGAGCGCATCATGGGCGTCGAAACGGGAGGCTGCCCCCACACCGCCATCCGCGAGGACGCCTCCATCAACCTCGCGGCGATCGACCAGATGCTGCTGGATTTCCCCAATGCCGATATCGTGTTCGTGGAAAGTGGTGGCGACAATCTGGCCGCCACCTTCAGCCCCGAACTGAGCGACCTGACGATTTATGTGATCGACGTGGCCGCTGGTGAAAAAATTCCGCGCAAGGGGGGTCCCGGGATTACCAAGAGCGACCTTTTCGTGATCAACAAAACAGATTTGGCTCCCTATGTGGGTGCAAATCTGGACGTGATGGAAGCTGACACGCGCCGCATGCGAACCACCGCCGGCGGAGTCAGGCCATTTGTCATGACCAACCTGAAGACCTGCACCGGATTGAGCGACGTGATCTCGTTCATCACGGTCAAGGGCATGCTCCATGTTGGGTAAAACGAACATGCCTCGTCGGCAGCGGCGTCTCCCATCAACGCAAGTCCAGCCAGCGCGGCGACGCGGGTGCGGCCTGCAGCGGGGCCGGAACGGGCACCAACGCGACGCTGACCAGCGGTCCGGTGCATCCTCATGAAAAATTCAATGAAAGCATTCACTGCTCCCGAGACGCGCAGCATCTTCTTGATGGCCGCCATCGTCGCGCTGCTCATGGCGCTGGGATGGGGCACCTTCTTTGCCGTGGTGCTGCCGGGAAGCTACGCCGTGGGAAATCACGCAGTGTTCGGTCTGGGACTGGCTTACACCGCCTTCGCGCTGGGCATTCGGCACGCGTTCGATGCCGACCACATCGCTGCCATCGACAACACGACCCGTAAACTGGTTGCGGACGGGCAGCGCCCGTTCTCGGTCGGATTCTGGTTCGCGCTCGGCCACTCGACCGTCGTCATTCTGGCAGTGGCATTGCTGGCGGCAGGCCTGAATGCACTGGCGCCCCAGTTGATAGACAGCAATTCGGTTCTCTCGTCCGTGGCGGGCGCCTGGGGAGCGTTGATTTCCGGGGGATTCCTGCTCCTGATCGGGGTACTCAACCTCGCATCGCTGATCGGGATGTGTCGCATATTTCGACAGCCGGACACCGGAGCCGGGAGTGAAGCCAGGCTGGAGCAGCATCTGCAAAATCGCGGTTTGCTGAACCGCGTCCTGGCTCCGGTCGCCCGGCGCGTGGACAAGCCATGGAAGATGTACCCAGTGGGTTTATTGTTCGGGCTGGGCTTCGATACCGCCACCGAAATCAGCCTCTTTGTGATTGGCGGCAGTGCCGCCCTCACCGCGCCCTGGTATGTGGTACTGGTGTTACCCATCCTGTTCACCGCCGGCATGACTCTTTTCGACACGCTGGACGGCGTTCTGATGAACCGTGTTTACGAGTGGGCACATGCACGCCCCGCGCGCCGGCTTTACTACAACTTTACCGTCACACTGCTGTCGATCACGGCCGCATTCCTGGTTGGCGGCATCGGCTTGCTCGGCCTGCTGGCCCAGGCACTCCATCGCCGCTCCGGCGTGCTTGCGTGGATCGCAGGGATCGATCTGCAGAACTTCGGATTCATCATTGTCGCGATATTCCTCACGACCTGGCTCGCGGCTTGCGGCTACTGGAGATGGCGCAGCCAAGAGTTGTAGCCGATCAGCGGCGCGGCCGACCTCGCCTCGACTGGACGGCCGCAATGATTGACTAGGGAGTGATGTGCCATGAAAGATCACGGCACTTCCACCTCACTCGTCTGGGCAGCTCGCTGTACCTGCGGAGGTATCGTAGGGGTTTCCTCTTCAAGTCGGGCACGCAGGTGAACACCCCGCGGGCAATGACATCGTGCTCGATGTTGGCAAACCACGACTCCCCCTGGTTGATCCAGGACGAGTAGATGGGGGCGAGGTGCATGTGAACATCGTCGTGGGTCGCCAGCAACTCGTGAGCCCATTTGGTCTTGTGGGGCAAGGTGTGCCGGGCGGCTGCCCTGCCTGGCACTTCGCCCGTCCTGGTGTTGAAGGCGGCGTGCCGCGGGTTCTGCCCAACTTCATCGCAACCTCCATGGTTGCAATGACATTTCCTTTTTTGAACGTTGCGGTGCGCTAGAGCCCGATTTGATTCAACTCCAGCCGGTAATTCTGGGGACCACGCTGGGCAATTTTCAGCGCGCCGATCCGATTTCCCAACGCGGCGCACCGCGCCAGGCTCCAGCCCTGCTCCAGCCCGTACAGCAGCGCTCCGCGATAGGCGTCGCCGCAACCCGTCGGGTCCACCACGGCGCTCGCCTGCACGGGTGGCACCACGGTCTTTTCGCCGCCCACCCATACTTCGCTGCCCTCGGCACCCAGCGTGACGATCAGCCCCTGAACGCGGCGCGACAGCTCGGCATAGCTCCAGCCGGTGCGCTCGCCGAGCATCCTGCCTTCGTAGTCGTTCACGGTGATCCAGCTGGCCTGTTCGACGAAATGCGCCAGCTCCTTGCCGTCGAACATGGGCAGGCCCTGGCCCGGGTCGAACACAAAAGGGATGTGAGCGGCCGTGAACTGCTCGGCGTGCTGCAGCATCGCGTCCCGGCCATCGGGCGCGATGATGCCCAGGCGCACATCAGCGCGCGGCGTGATGGTCGTGAGGTGCGCCTGCTGCATGGCGCCAGGATGAAACGCCGTGATCTGGTTGTTCGCCAGGTCGGTCGTGATGTAGCACTGCGCGGTGTAGGCGTCGCCGATTTCACGCACAAACCCGGTATCAATGCCCAGGCTTTGCAGGCGCTCGATGTAGCCCCGGCCATCGCTGCCGACCGCGGCCATCGGCAGCGGATGGCCGCCCAGCTGTTTCAGGCTGTAGGCAATGTTGCCGGCGCAGCCGCCAAAATCGCGCCGCAGCGTGGGGACCAGGAACGACACGTTGAGAATATGCAACTGGTCGGGCAGGATCTGCTCGGCGAACCGCCCCTCGAACGTCATGATGGTGTCAAAAGCCAGGGAGCCACAAATGATCGATGCCATGAATTTTTGATGAAGAAGTTCAGGGATAGAAAGCCACGACGCGATATCCGGCGACCCGAAGCGCAATAGCGCTGTCCGTCACGCCCACGGGAATGGCGCCGCTCCACTCGGCGCCCGCGGGCAGCACCGGCGCGGCGCCCAGATCGGTGGGCGACAGAACCCGGCGCAGCACCGGCTGGTCCTGCGTATCGGTCAGCGCCAGTTCGACGCTGGGCATGGCCAGCGGGACGGGCGCGGCATTCTTGATGGTGATGTCGAGCTGATAAACATCGTCCCGGATTTTCCGAAACGACGAACCATCCACCACGATGGATTCGATCTGCCGCAGCGGCGCGACGGTGCAACGCAGCGGCACGCACAGAGCCTGCAGCCAGCCGTGGGTGCGCGGCGCAAACGCCGCGATCCGGTCGCGTTCATGGCGCACCCACTGCAGGCCCAGCAGCAGCACCAGCAGCGCACACAGCGCAACCATCCCCGTCCGCTGCCATGGCGCGTCGCGCGGCGCCTGGCGCACGAATGACAGGGGCTGCGGCACGGGCGCATCGGATGGATCCGGCTCCAGCGGCATGACCCGGCTCGGCTCTGTCAGAAATTCGCTCACCGACGCGTGGGTCGGCTCGTCCAGTCGAAAGTCCAGCGGATCGTCCAACCGGGCAAGAGAAGGAGCCGCATCGTCCCGGCCAGGATCGATCACCAGGTCCGGCTCCGTTGCCGCCAGCAACAGATCCACGCCCACCGGGCCGGCGCCTGGCTCAAAGACAGGCTCGGGCGCGTGCCCCGGTACCGGGTCAGGCTCGGCGACCGCATCGAACGGGGCTGCCACTGGCGGCGTCGGCATCGCAGGGTCCGGCTGCAAGTGCTCCGGCGCCTCGAAAACCACGGCGCATTGGCCGCAGCGCACCCAGCCATCGGAAATCCTGAGCTGGTCGGGGACGACCTTGAACATGGTCCCGCAGGCAGGGCAGCGTGTGATCAGGCTCATGGGTAACCGATTGTAGGGGCGCCGCGCGTGCCGGGCGCGGTGCCTCTTCAGAGGGTGGCGGTCATCAGGATCCAGCCGTCTTCGGCATCGGCCACCACCAACTGCGCATATGGTGCGTAGGCCGCCTTGAGCTCATCGGCCTGCCGCTCCAGAATCCCCGCCATGACGAGCGAGCCGCCCGCCGAAACATGCGCGCACAGCAGCGGGGCCAGCACCTTGAGCGGCGTCGCCAGGATATTCGCCAGCACCGTCTGGTAGCGGCCCGCAGCCTGATCCGGCAGGCCCGCGCGCAAGCGCACAGCATTCGCCTGGGCATTGAGCCTGGTGGATTCGACCGCCGCGCCATCGATGTCCACCGCATCGATGTCGATGGCGCCAAATTTGGCAGCGCCAATGGCCAGGATGCCCGAACCGCAGCCGTAGTCGAGCACCCGGCCCAGCGGGTTGTCCGCCCCGGATCGGTCAGCGCCGCAGCCATGCCGGGCAATCCAGCGCAGGCACATGCGCGTGGTGGGGTGTGTTCCCGTGCCGAAGGCCAGCCCCGGATCGAGCCGGATGATGGTGCGGGCCTGGGCCGGCGGCTCATGCCAGGTCGGGACGATCCAGAAATCGGGCGTGACCTCGACCGGCGCGAATTGCGACTGCGTCAGGCGCACCCAGTCCTGATCCGGCACCTGGCTGATGCCGAGCAACCGGCATTCACCAAAAAAATCCTGCACAGCCAGTAAGGATGCTGCTTCTTCAGCTAGTAATTTTGTAGCAAACAAGGCCAGCACGCGCGAGCGTTGCCAACCGTCCTGGGGCGGCGGCATGCCGGGCTCGCCGAACAGAGCCTGCTCGGCGTCGGTCTGGGCGTCGAAGTCTTCCACCGACACACTCAGCGCGTCGAGTGCCTCCAGCGCCTCGCTGAAGGTCTCGACCCGGTCCTGCGGGCACATCAGGCCAAGTTCAAACATGCGCGCGACGCCGTGCGGACCATCGGCTCAGCGCTTGTGCTGGGCCAGCCATTCTTCGAGATAGTGGATGTTCGTGCCGCCGGCCACGAACTTCGCATCCACCATCAACTCGCGGTGCAGCGGGATGTTGCTCTGGATGCCTTCGATGACCGTCTCGTTCAGCGCCGTGCGCATGCGCGCCAGCGCCTGCTCGCGCGTATCGCCGTGCACGATGAGCTTGCCGATCATCGAGTCGTAGTTCGGCGGCACGAAGTAATTGGTGTAGATGTGCGAGTCCACCCGCACGCCCGGACCACCGGGTGTGTGCCAGGTCGTGATGCGCCCCGGCGAGGGCGTGAACTTGAACGGATCTTCGGCGTTGATGCGGCACTCGATCGCGTGCCCGCGAATCTCGACCTGGCGCTGCGTGAACGGCAACTTCTCACCGGCCGCAACCATGATCTGGGTCTTCACGATGTCCACGCCCGTGATGAACTCGGTCACGGGGTGCTCGACCTGGACGCGCGTGTTCATCTCGATGAAATAGAACTCGCCGTCCTCGTACAGAAACTCGAAAGTGCCGGCGCCGCGGTAGCCGATCTTCTTGCACGCGGCCACGCACCGCTCGCCCACGCGCTCGATCAACCGGCGCGCAATCCCCGGCGCCGGTGCTTCTTCAACCACCTTCTGATGACGCCGCTGCATCGAGCAGTCGCGCTCGCCCAGATAGACCGCATTCTTGAATTTGTCGGCCATGATCTGGATCTCGACATGGCGCGGATTCTGCAGGTACTTCTCCATGTACACCGCCGGATTGCCGAAGGCCGCGCCCGCTTCGGCCTTGGTCATCTGCACCGCATTGATCAGCGCCGCCTCGGTGTGCACCACGCGCATGCCGCGCCCGCCGCCGCCGCCGGCCGCCTTGATGATGACCGGGTAGCCCACCGCCTTGGCCATTCGCCGGACCTGCACAGGGTCATCGGGCAGCTCGCCGTCTGAGCCCGGCACGCAGGGCACGCCGGCCTTGATCATGGCCTGCTTGGCCGACACCTTGTCGCCCATCAGACGGATCGACTCGGGCGTGGGGCCGATGAACTGGAAGCCGCTCTTCTCGACCCGCTCCGCAAAATCGGCGTTCTCGCTCAGGAACCCGTAACCAGGATGAATGGCTTCGGAATCCGTGACCTCGGCGGCCGAAATCAGCGCCGGCATGTTCAGATAACTCAGGGACGACGCGGCCGGACCAATGCAGACCGCTTCCTCGGCCAGTTTCACGTATTTGGCCTCTCGATCCGCCTCCGAATAGACCATCACGGCCGTGATGCCCATTTCGCTGCACGCGCGCTGGATTCTCAGGGCAATCTCGCCGCGGTTCGCAATCAGGATTTTTTTAAACATGAGTGGCCGCTTACTTTTTCATTTAATCAATAACAAAGAGAGGTTGCCCAAATTCAACAGCCTGGCCGTTCTGCCCCAGAATCTGGCTGATGGTGCCCGACTTGTCAGCCTCGATTTCGTTCAGGATTTTCATCGCCTCGATGATGCATATCGTTTCGCCCTCTTTCACGGCGCTGCCGACCTGGACAAAAGGTTTGGCACCCGGACTGGCCGCCAGGTAGAAGGTGCCGACCATGGGCGACTTGACGACATGTCCGACCGGCACTTCCGCAGCAGGCGCAGCGACCGGGATCGCGGGCGCCGGACCCGGCGCGGCTGGCGCCGCGGCGGGTGCCGCAACCATCATGGCCGGCGCCGGTGGCGGCATGATGCCGCCCTTGACAATGCGGACCTTGCCTTCGGCCTCGGTGATTTCGAGTTCGGACACGTTTGAATCGGACACCAGGTCGATCAAAGTCTTGAGTTTGCGTAAATCCATGATGTCTCCAACGACGGTCAACAGAAGGCGTGAATTTACTCTAAATTCACGCTAATACCTCCGTTTGTCTTTTATTTTGTTTTAACTCTCTCGAATCAAACTACTGCTCAATTCAGGCGAATCGGCGATGGATCGACGCGACAGCGCCGCAGCAGCGGTCAGGATTGCCGAGTCCAGCGACTCAGATCCTGCGGGGCGAGTTTGCCAATTTTACGATGAACCAACACGCCTGCCCGGTTGAACACGACGCTGAACGGCAAGCCACCCGCTGTATCGCCTAGGGTTCGCACCAGCGTTGTGCCATCCAGACCTGCCATGCCAACCGGATAACCCACCGGGGTCCGGTGAAGGAAGCGCCTGACCGGGTCTGGCTGATCTACGGCTAATCCAATCACTTGCCAGCTGTTAGAGACATTTTCGCGATAAAACTTGTCCAATAACGGCATCTCATCCACGCAGGGCGGGCACCACGTGGCCCAGAAATTGACCAGCAACGGCTTGCCTCGCAGGCTTTGCATGACCAGCTTGCCGCCATCGGGCATGGCAAAGCTCATGTCCCACAGCACAGTATCGGCAACCGTCAGGGCGTGCGGCTGGAATTTCCACCAGGCCAGTCCTGCGCCGCCGAGCGCCGCCACGGCGGCCACGCCGGCGTACAAGGCGCGGCGGCGGCTCTGGGGCGAGTCACCCGGAGCAGCCCGCGAAGGCATGTTCACGGCAGGCTCTCCTGAACGAGGCGGCGAACCGCGGCGATGTCACCACGCGGCGGGCGGCCATGCGCGTCCGGCTTGAGCGCGCCGCGCAGGTCGTCCAGGTCATACACCAGCAGATGCACGCCGATGGCCATGCCCAGTTCGCGGCTGACGCTGGACAGGCTGAGCGCCTCCACCGATTCGCCGTGAAACCCCCGGACGGTACGCGGCTCGTAATCGGCCTTGTGATCGATCAGCGCAATTTCCGCCGATTTGGAATCGTCGCAAAACAGCTGGATGTAGATATCGGACAGCCTGGTGGCCGTGCCGTGCCAGACCGCGCCGCCCAGATAGGGCCGAAACGCAGCCATGCGCTCCATCCAGGACAGCGCGAGGCGGCGCAGCGCGGCCAGTTCGGCGGGCTGGGTGTCGGCGCAGAACAGCCGGATGTACTCGCGCACCGCCTGCTCGACCTCATCGTTTCCCGGCAGTTGCGTGCGCGACGGCAGCCCCATCTGCTTGAGCGCGCGGCGCTTGGCCGGACCGTATTCCAGCCCCTCCTCCACCACTACACGGGCAGCAGCAGCAGCGATTTCGGATTTCAGCGCGTCCATGGGGTGATTTCGCATTCTTGGGCTGGCATTGCGCGCCGGCACGCAGTAGATTAGACCAAAACCACGAACCCCGGAGATTGCCGCATGCCCGCCCCCATGAAAAGCACAATGATGCAGGTGCCGCTGTCGCTCAACCACCTGCTGGAGCGCGCCGGAACGCTGTTTGCCAGCAGCGAGGTCATCTCGCGCCGGCCCGACAAATCGCTCGCACGGCACTCGTATGGCGACTTTGTCCGCCGCACCCGCGCTCTCGGCGCTGCGCTGCGGGGCCTGGGACTGCAAAAGGGCGATCGCGTTGCGACTCTGTGCTGGAACCACCATGCGCACCTGGAGTGCTACTTCGGCATCCCCGCGGCCGGCGGCGTCATGCATACGCTGAACCTGCGGCTCTCGCCCGCCGAGCTGGGCTGGATCGCGAACGACGCGCAGGACCGCTTCCTGGTGATCGACGACGTGTTGCTGCCGCTGTACCAGCAGTTCGCGCACCTCTACAAGTTCGAGAAGGTGATCGTCTATTCGTTCTCCGGCGCTGCCGTCCCCGCCCAATTCACCGACTACGACACGCTGCTGGCCAGCGCCGACGCGGATGCGTTCGACTATGCGGTGCACGACGAGAACGATCCGGTCGCGATGTGCTACACCTCGGGCACCACGGGCCGGCCCAAGGGCGTGGTGTATTCGCACCGCTCGACCATCCTGCACACCCTGGTCGGCTGCCTGGGGGACTTT
>SCRU01000194.1 GCA_004323695.1 Burkholderiaceae bacterium | reverse complement strand
TTTCGGCTATCCCGCGCAGCACGACAGCTGTTTTACATCCTTGGTGAAGGTCTGCGCCGCCAGCTTCAAGCCCTCGACCATCGTCAGGTACGGGAACAACTGATCGGCGAGCTCCTGCACTGTCATGCGTGCCCGGATGGCCAGTGCGGCAGCCTGGATGATCTCGCCCGCTTCTGGCGTGACCGCCTGCACCCCGATGAGCCGGCCGCTGCCGGCCTCAGCGACCAGCTTGATAAACCCGTGGGTGTCGAAGTTGACGAGCGCCCGTGGCACATTGTCCAGTGAAAGCGTGCGGCTATCGGTCTCGATACCTTTCAGGTGAGCCTCCGCTTCGCTTAGGCCCACGGTTGCGACCTGGGGCTCGGTGAACACCACCGCTGGCATCGTGGTCAAGTCCAGCACCGCTTCACCACCGGTCATGTTGATGGCGGCACGCGTACCGGCGGCGGCCGCCACGTAGACGAACTGTGGTTGGTTGGTGCAGTCGCCAGCAGCGTAGATGTGCGTCGCACTGGTTTGCATACTGCGGTCGATTACGATGGCGTTCTGGGCATTGACGGCAATACCCGCGGCATCCAGCGCGAGACCGCGTGTATTGGCGGTGCGGCCGGTCGCGACGAGCAGTTGATCGGCACGCACTTCGCCGCGCCCGGCGGTGAGCACGAATTCACCGTTCGTATACGCGACCTGGCTCGCTTGCGTGTGCTCCAAGACCTCAATGCCTTCGGCGCGGAACGCCGTCGTGATGGCCTCACCAATGGCTGGATCTTCACGGAAAAACAGCGTGCTGCGCGCCAGGATCGTCACGTGACTGCCCAATCGGGCAAACGCTTGCGCCAGCTCCACCGCAACCACTGACGAGCCGATGACAGCGAGTCTTGGCGGAATGGTGCCGCTGACCAGTGCCTCCGTGGATGTCCAATACGGGGTTTCCTTCAAGCCCGGGATGGGCGGAACCGCCGCGCTGGCACCGGTGGCGATCAGGCAGCGATCGAAGGAGACCTCCGATTCATCCCCCGCCATCGACTTGACGACCAGCGTGTGCGCGTCCTTGAAACGCGCTTCGCCATGCAGCAGCTGAATGTTGGGGTTGGTGTCGAGAATGCCCTCGTACTTGGCGTGACGCAGTTCGTCGACACGACCTTGCTGTTGGGCAAGCAGTCGGTCACGCCGAACCACCGGCGCCATACTGGAGATGCCATCATCGAACGGACTGGTTCGGCGCAGGTGCGCCACGTGCGCGGCGCGGATCATGATCTTTGAGGGCACACAACCGATATTGACGCAGGTGCCGCCGATGGTGCCGCGCTCGATGACCGTCACGCGAGCGCCGAGTTCCGCGGCCTTCAGTGCCGAAGCCATGGCCGCGCCGCCGGTGCCGATGACAGCGACACGCAGACGCTGCTCGGCATCGATGGGCTTGGTGTCGACATCGCTGCGGGGCTTGAACAGACCGCCCAACGAATCCAGCGCCTGGTTGAGCCTGGACGGCTTGGCCGCGGGTATGTCGGCGTGCGATGACGGAGCTGCGGCGACGCGGTAGTTTTTCGGCAAGGTCGCGTTGAGTTGATCCAGACTCAAGGGCTGGATGCTGCGGATGTGCGCCACGCCCTGCGGGTAGGTGACGTCGGCCGCGACGATGTCGGTGAGCGTCTTGAGCGCCTTTTCGACATGCCGAGCACAATCCGCGCAGGTCATGCCGGTCACGGAAAGGGTTTGTTCGTTCATGATGTTCCTGGCAAATAGGGGTGTGCCGCTTCGGTTTCGAGCCGAGCGGCACACCGTTGAATCGATAGAGGGTCATACCAACATCGCAGTCGCGGCATGGCCCGATCAGCAGCAATAGGGCACCACGACGATCAACAGAAGCACGATGCCGATGACGATCGCCGCTGTGATGAGGTCGGTTTTCTTGGCAATCAGCCACGCCTTCATGTGTTTCATCTCCGGATGTATTGCCAAGGAGCCTGACCGTTGGCTATTCGCGGGCTCGATCCAAGGTCCCTGCCAGCCGAAGGTCATGGCGGCCACTCAGCAGCAGGTGCGGTCTCGGCTCGCTCCGCCGTGACTTTTTCCCGGCGGGGATACGAGATCCCAGATCGATACCGCGACCATCAACACCAGACCGGGATAGAGCAACCACGCCGTGGGCAACCCCATGGTGCTCATGAGCAAGGCGGCCGCCAGCACCAGGACGGGACCGATCATG
>SCRU01000003.1 GCA_004323695.1 Burkholderiaceae bacterium | reverse complement strand
CCCATCGCAACAAAATTGTATTGCCCACCCACGCCGCTCACGATCTGGCCCGAATCCAGCCCGTCCGACACGGCGGCGCCCAGCAGCGACACCATCATGGTGGTGTTGATGAAGCGCGCCTTGCGGCGTTGCAGCCGCGCCAGTTCCTCGTGCCCGAGCAATTCATTGATGAAGCGGATGCGGCTCATGTTGATGCACTGCTTTTCCTGCGCGGGCATGTCGCGCAGCGCCTGGTAGAAGTCGCCCGGCCCCAGAAAAAAGCCGCCGTGCGCGATGTAGCCGCCGCCCAAAGTGGCGCCAAGACAGACCCCGCACAAGCGATCGAACGCGGGCCCGGGCGTCAAAGACGCCGGCAGCACCTGGTCGGCAACGCGCAGCTCGCCGCCCGCATCCCTGTCCACCCACTGCACCTGTGGTTTGAAAATGCCATGGCGCTTGAGAAAGTCCACGTCGTGTGCCGTCAGTTCGGTCCCGATGCGTCCCGCCCGTTGCAGTTGCACCAGGGTCTGCGGCGTCACTTCGTGGCCGATCAAGCCCTGGGAGACCAGCCGCTGCAGCGCCAGGTCGTCATAGACCTTGCGGCGGATGATGCCGGCACGGATCAGCCAGAGAAACCCGTTCACGAACATTTCCGAGCAGCCGTACAGGCCCTGCCCGAACGGCGCAGTGTCGTTGCCCACCGGCAGCGTGGTTCCCAGGGCGTCCTGCAGGTCGGCCAGCATCTGCCGGTATTCGGGGTTGTGCTGCTCGCGCACGATCAACGCCTGCGCAATGGCGTCCCCCAGCGCGCCAATGCCGATCTGCAGGGTACCGCCGTCCGCCACCAGCGTGCTGGCCCACAGTGCGATGGCATATTCCTGTGCGTCCACCTTCATGTTGGGCGCGCAGAACAGGTCGTGGGTGCAGCGCGGGTCGCCCAGCAGCAGATCGAACCGGCTGGCGGGAACCAGCGCATCGTTCGGCATGAAGGGCATCTTGCGGTTCACGACACCCACCACCAGCGGCGTAGCGGGGTCGCCCTGGGGGTACAGGTCGAGCAGATCGAGCGTCACATCGGGATTGCTGGAGAGTGAGTAGCGCGGCGGCGCAGCCGATTCATCCACCGCGATGGCCTGCGCGATGACATTGACACCATGCGCCTTCATGTCGCGCGCCACGTGCGAGTAGTTGCAATAGATGTGGTGCTGCTGCGCCGGCGGATTGCCGAGATAGTCCCCGGTCTTCATGAAGAATTCGTAAACCTCGATGTTTGCTGGCAGCATTTGCCGGCGCGCATCTCCCACATAGTCCAAATCGGGGTAGTCGCCGAACACCCGCTCGGCGAACGGCTGAAGAAAGCGGCGCTCCAGGTCGCTGTGTGCCACCGGTCGCTGCAGCGACAGTGCCGTCAAAATCCGCAGCTGCAGCGATGGGTCAGCCTTGACACGACGGTACAGGGCATTCACCAGGGGATTGGGCTTGCCAATGCCCAGTGGAATGGCCAGCACGATGCGCGCGCCGACCCGCCGCAGGATCGCATCCACCGCTGCCTCAATGGTGTGCAGGTGCGTTGGCTCGATCATGGTGTCTCCGGGCATTGTTGGGCAGGATGGCGGCGCCGCGCCTCAGGATCGGCCGGCCATGTTCAGGCAGCGCAAGAGCGAAATCCGACAAAAATGTCGTCCCGCGAGGGCATCGCAAAGCCGCGGAACTTGGGGTGCTTCATGCGCGCACGCGTGGCAAAAGAGGCGCCGCGCAGCGCGCGCGCGCGCCCGAACCAGGGCAGCGAGTACGACTCCCACGGATCGGCGCCAAAGCCGGGCCAGGGACGGAACATGCCGGCCGTCCATTCATGCACATCGCCCCAGCGAAAGCCGCGCCCCGCGGCCGTGTGCGCCGCAATCTCCCACTCCACCTCGGTCGGCAGGCGGCGCCCGGCCCAGCGGCACCAGGCGTCTGCTTCCCACCAGCTCATGTGCATCGCGAGCTGGTTGCCAGCCATGCGCGCAGGCTGGCCAAAGCGCGTCTGCAGCACGGCGCCGCTGGCCACCCCGATCTGGTCCACATAGCGCGGGCCACGCCGCCCCTCGAGCTGCGCGAGCGCCTGCAGCCAGTCCCAGCCCTGCGGCTGCCAAAGTTCGGGCCGGTCGTAGCCGCCGTCGTCGACAAACTCGACCAGCTGCGCCCAGGTCACGGGCTGCGCATCGATTTCGAACTCCGGCACGGGCACCTCGTGCACCGCCTTTTCGTTGTCGAACGCGAAACCGGCATCGGGGGAGCCGAGCATCCAGCGCGTCGCGGGCAGCAGCAACGGTTCGCGCAACGGGAGGCCGCCCAGCGCATCAATGGGCAGGCCGACCCCGAGTGTCTGCGCCATCGTGATGAGCTGCTCGCCACGCTGGTCTTCATGAAACAGCGCTAGCCGGTAAAAGTACAGCGCCCGGTCTTCATCCGGCGCCTTGTCCAGCAATTCCAGCGTGCCCTCCAGCGTGTCGAGCATGTAGGAGCGGGTCGCGGCCAGGTCCGGCAACTCCGGGCCCCAGCGGTCGGCCGGCGCTCTTTGCTGCGGGTTCCACCAGTGATCGGCGTGCGGCTCGATCGACCCGAGCCGGGTCGGTTCGTGCGGGCAGGCACGGCCCAGTCCGCGCTGCGTGTTGCGGGCAATCCAGAACTCGGAAAACCAGCCGGCATGGCCGCCCAGCCAGACCGGCGACACCACCTGGGCGGCGTCGTTCGCTTCTATTTTTGTAGCATCCAGTGCTTTCTCGTACAGGGCCAGCAAGTACAAAGTATGGTTGCGTGCATCCATCAGCGCGAGCGACAGCAGGTCCCGCCCCGCATGTCGCATGTCGGGCGAATCGATCGACGCGGGGCTGGCCCGCAAGGCGGCAAACGGCATTGCTTATTATTCACCCAGGCTGCTGCCCGTCCAAGCCCTCTGCGCGGAACCTCGCCATGGCGCAGGAAAAGTTGCGGTTGCGCTATTCCGCGCTTGAGGAGGGATGTTGTTGCCAGTTGTAAAATCAGCGACCGGTCTTTCAACCCGTATTCACAAAGGATCTTCAGATGACACAAAAAGTCTTCGCAAATTCCCTGCTCGCGCTCGCATTGGCCACCGGCATCGGCGCCAGCGCCCATGCCGCCGACATCAAGCTCGGGGTGGCCGAGGCGCTGTCGGGAGGCGCCGCCCAGTACGGGATATCGATACGCAACGGTTTCCAGCTTGCCGCCGACGAAATCAACGCCGCGGGCGGCGTGAATGGCGACAAGCTGCAACTGGTGATCGAAGACGAACAAGGCAAGAAGGAAGAAGCCATCAACGTCTTCAAGAAGCTGATTTTCCAGGACAAGGTGCTGATGGTGTTTGGCCCGACGCTGTCGAATTCCGCCCAGGCGGCCGACCCGGTCGCCCAGGCCGCCAAGACGGTCGCCTTTGGCACCTCCAACACGGCGGACGGCATCACCTCGATCGGCAACTACGTATTTCGCAATTCCGTGACGGAGGCCGATGTGCTGCCCGAAACGCTGCGCGTGGCCATCAAGCATGCTCACATCAAGAAGGTCGCGGTGATGTACGGCAATGACGACGTGTTCACCAAGAGCGGTTACGACAACTTCAAGAAGGCCCTCGAAGACGCGCATATTCCGGTGACCACCACCGAGACCTTCGCCAAGGGCGATGTCGACTTCAAGGCGCAGCTGACCAAGATCAAGGCGACCCATCCGGACGCGATCGTGCTGTCGGCGCTGCTGGCCGAAGGCGCGCCCATCATGGTGCAGGCGCGCCAGCTCGGCATTACCGTGCCGTTCATCGGCGGCAATGGCATGAATTCGACCAAGGTGTTCACGCTGGCCAAGGGCGCTTCCGACGATCTGTATGTGGGCAGCCCCTGGTCCGCCAGCAACGACAGCCCGGAAAACGTCCAGTTCATCAAGGCCTACCAGGCCAAGTTCAACACCGCCCCGGACCAGTTTGCGGCACAGTCCTTCGACGCGATGCACATCTTGGTGCAGGCGCTCAAGACCATCAAGTTCACGGGTGATCTGGCCGCCGAGCGCACCGCGCTGCGCGATGCCCTGCCCAGCGTGAAATGGACCGGCGCCACCGGTGCCTTCCAGTTCCACCAGACAACGGACAAGGCCGGCAAGCCCGCCGGCTATGACGCGCAGCAAAAGGCCATCGTCAGCGTGACCAAGGGTGGCCAGTTCGTGATCGAGAAATAACCGAAGCAGGTTCGCGAGACGGCGCGAGGACTCGCGCCGTCTTTTTTTCATGCCGGCGCCTGCGCGCGCCTTGTCCGGGGCAACCCATCGTGCTGGAACAGCAACTCGTCAATGCCTTGTCGCTCGGAAGCGTTTACGCCCTGTTCGCGCTGGGCTTCACGCTGATCTTCGGCGTGCTGGGCGTCATCAACCTGTCGCACGGCGCGGTCTTCATGGTCGGCGCGTACGCCGCGGAACAGGTCGTCGTGCATTTCGCGTGGCCGTTGTGGGCGGCCCTGCTGTTCGCATTCGTGTTCAGCGGCGGTGTCGGACTGCTCATCGATGTGCTGGTGTTGCGCCCGCTGCGCGCGCGCCATGCGCCGCACCTGATTCCCATGATCGCCACCATCGGCGTGGGCATCATCCTGACGAATGGCATCGAGGGAATTTTCGGGGCGCAGAACCTGCGCTTTCCACTGAACCTGGCCTCCAACGCCAGCCTGAGCCTGGGCGGCGTGACCGTGACCGCGCTCGGCCTGGGCATCATCCTGCTGTCGTTCGTGCTGATGGCCGTGTTGCTGCTGGCGCTGCAGAAGACCCAACTCGGGCGCGCGCTGCGCGCCATCGCCGAATCGCCCCGCGCCGCCTACCTGCTGGGCATCAACGTCGAAGGCCTGTTTTTCCTGACATCCTTCGTGGCTGCCGGGCTGGGCGGCGTGGCCGGCGTGTTGATCGGCCTGTATTCGAATGCGCTGTTCCCGCTGATGGGCAAGTCCATGCTGGAAAAGGGCATCGCCGTGATCATCCTGGGCGGCATGGGAGACATCCGCGGCGCGCTGATCGGTGGCCTGTTCCTGGGTTGTGCCGAGGTGCTGTCGGTGGCCTATATCGGCTCGAGCATGCGCGACGCGGTGGCCTTCGGCCTGCTGTTCCTGATTTTGCTGGTGCGGCCCAAGGGGCTGTTCGGCACCCTGCTTGAGCGCAAAGTGTGATGATCGACTGGTTCAACAACTTCTGGGCGGTTTACAGCAATCTCGTGCTCTCGCTGGGCACGAATGCGCTGCTGGCCCTGTCCATCTACCTCACGCTCGCGTGCGGCATGCTGGCGATTGCGAATGCCGCGTTCATGGGCATCGGGGCGTATACCGCCGCGCTGCTGACAGTGAATTACGGCGCGCCGTTCCCGCTCGTGCTGGCCGCCGGCATGGCGGCGCCGGCGCTGATGGCGTTTTTGATCGGCAAGCCCACGCTGCGGCTTTCCGGCGTGTACCTGGCGATGGCCACGCTGGCCTTTGGCGAGGTAGTGCGCATTGTTATCCTGAATGCTGATTCCATCACCGGCGGCGCGCTCGGGCTCAACGGCATTCCGCAATTGACGCAGTGGTGGCACGTGGCACTGGCCGTGGTCGTCACGCTGGCGCTGCTGGGGCGACTGCGCCGCTCGCGCGTCGGACGCGCGTTCGAGTCGATCAAGGAAGACGAGACCGCGGCGGGCCTGATGGGCATCAACGTGGCCGGGTACAAGATGCTGGCGTTCGTGCTGGGCGCAGCCATTGCGGGGCTGGCCGGCGCGCTGAACGCGCACCTGACGTTCTTCATCGGCCCGGGCGAATACGGCTTTGACCGCGCGGTGGAAATCCTCACGATGGCCATCCTCGGGGGCATTGGCCACCTCGGCGGCCCCGTGATCGGCGCGGTGATCATCACACTGCTGCCCGAACTGCTGCGCTCGCTGGCGGGCTTTCGCGGCGTCGTGAACGGTTTCATCCTGGTCCTGATCGTGCTGTTCCTGCCCAAGGGCATCTGGGATCCGGCCCGGTTTCGCCAGTGGTTCGGGAAATCCGGGAGGCAGGCATGAGCGGCGCGTTGCTGAAGCTTGACTCGCTGTCGCGCCATTTCGGCGGTCTGAAAGTTCTGCAGGACGTGAACCTGGAGATTCCCCAGGGCGGCATCTTTGGCTTGATCGGGCCGAACGGCGCCGGCAAGACCACGGTATTCAACCTGATCACCGGCCTGCTGGCGCCCACCGGCGGGCGCATGGCGTTCAACGGCCAGCCGCTGGCCGGGCGCGCCCCGCACGACATCACGCGGCTAGGCATTGCCCGCACCTTCCAGAACATTCGCCTGTTCAAGGACATGTCGCTGCTGGAGAACGTGATGGTCGGCCTGCACGCACAGCTCAAATATGGCTCGCTCGGTCTGCTGGCCGGCTCCGGGCTGTTTCGCAGCGAGGAGCGCCGGGCCCGGGAGCGCGCGCGGGAACTGCTGTCCTGGGTGAAGCTCGATCACAAGGCGAGTGACACCGCCGACAACCTGTCCTACGGCGAGCAGCGCAAGCTGGAACTGGCGCGCGCGCTGGCCACCAACCCGCAACTGCTGCTGCTGGACGAACCGGTGGCCGGCATGAACAGCACCGAAAAAACCGAGCTGATGGCCCAGGTGCGCAACATCAGCGGGCGCGGTTACACGATTTTCATGATTGAACACGACATGCGTTTCGTGATGGGGCTGTGCGAGCAGATCGCCGTGCTGAACTTTGGCCGCATCATCGCAGGCGGCACCCCCGATGCGATCCGCAACAACCCCGAAGTGATCGAGGCCTACCTGGGCCGCGAGGAAGACGAGGCCAGTCTAGACGTTACGGGAGGTAAGGCATGAGCGCCGCTCGGCCGCCCGAAGGCGCGAAGGCCCCCTCGGGGGGCAGCGAGCCACACGCAGTGGGCGAGCGTGGGGGCCATATGCGTGCGCCGGTACTGATGCAAGTCAGCGGCCTGAAGGTCGCGTACGGCAAGATCAAAGCGGTCAAGGGCATCGACCTGGATCTGCGCGAGGGTGAAATCACCACGCTGGTGGGCGCCAATGGCGCTGGCAAGTCGACGACGCTGCTGGCGCTCTCGGGCCTGGTGAAAAAGACGGACGGCCGGGTCCTGTTCGATGGTCGCGACCTGACCCGGATGGCGCCGCACCGCATCGTTGCCGGCGGCGTCGTGCAGGTGGCCGAGGGCCGCGCGACGCTGACCACGCTGACCGTGCGAGAAAACCTGGAGCTCGGGGCCTACACCCGGCGCGACAAGGGCAGCCGCGCGCACGACCTGGACTACGTCTTCAACCTGTTCCCGGTGTTGAAGGAGCGCGCCAGCGGCCTGGCGGGCAATCTGTCGGGCGGCGAGCAGCAGATGCTGGCGATCGGCCGCGCGCTGATGGCGAGGCCCCGCCTGCTGCTGCTCGACGAACCGTCGATGGGCCTGGCGCCCATCATCGTGCAGGACATCTTTCGCACGCTGCGCGAGATCAACCGCGCCGGCCTGACCATCTTCCTGGTCGAGCAGAATGTGCGCCAGGCACTGAAGATCGCGCAGCGCGGCTACGTGATCGAGACCGGGCGCATCGTGCTGGACGGCAGCGGGCGCGAACTGCTCGTCAACCCCAGGGTGCAGGAAGCGTACCTGGGAAGTTGATCGTCATGCTACTGATTTAAGAGCTTGTCGCCCAGGAAGGCAAAGGGCCGGGAAGCGATTTCTTGTTGATTTTTCGATTCCGGCCGCGTCCAGTCCCTGCAGCGCCATGAGCCGGGCCGGGTCCCCATGCTCGATGAACTTGTCAGGCAAACCCAGCTGCAACACGGGTTTGAGCACGCCGGCCGCATTCAGGGTCTCGGTCACCGCGCTGCCCGCGCCGCCCATGACGGCGCCGTCCTCCAGCGTGACCAGCGCCTCATGATCCGCCGCCACCTGCAGCAAAAGTTCGACGTCGAGCGGTTTGGCCCAGCGCATGTTCACCACCGTGGCATTCAGTTTCTCGGCGGCCTGCAGCGCCGGATACAGCAGCGTGCCGAACACGATGAGCGCGATGCCCTTGCCGCTGTCCGCGGGGTTGCGCGCGGCCCGGCGCCGGATCTCGCCCTTGCCGAACGGCAAGGACGCGAGCCCCGGTTCGGTCGCCACACCGGCACCGGCGCCGCGCGGATAGCGCACCGCGACCGGGCCATTCTGCTCGAACGCGGTGGTCAGCAGTGCCCGGCATTCGTTCTCGTCCGCCGGGCAGGCCACGCTCATATTCGGAACGCAGCGCAGAAACGCGATGTCGTACGCACCCGCGTGCGTCGCGCCGTCCGCGCCCACAATGCCGGCACGGTCCAGCGCGAGCACGACCGGCAGGTTCTGGATCGCCACGTCGTGAATCAACTGGTCGTAGCCGCGCTGCAGGAAGGTCGAGTAAATCGCGAGCACCGGCTTGAGCCCCTCGCAGGCCAGGCCGGCGGCGAACGTGACCGAATGCTGCTCTGCAATCCCCACGTCGTAGTAGCGGCCGGGAAAGCGCTTTTCGAACTCGACCAGACCGGAGCCTTCGCGCATCGCGGGCGTGATGCCGACCAGCCGCGGATCCTTCTCGGCCATGTCGCACAGCCACTGGCCAAACACCTGGGTGAAAGTCTGCCGGGCCGGCGTGCTGGGCTTTTGCAGCCCGACGAGCGGGTCGAACTTGCCGGGTCCGTGATACGCCACCGGATCGGCCTCGGCCAGCTTGTAGCCCTGGCCTTTTTTGGTGACCACGTGCAGAAACTGCGGCCCTTTCAGGTGCCTGATGTTTTCCAGCGTCGGGATCAGCGCGTCCAGGTCGTGCCCGTCGATCGGGCCAATGTAGTTGAAGCCGAACTGCTCGAACAGCGTGGCCGGAACCACCATGCCCTTGGCATGCTGCTCCAGCCGTTTCGCCAGTTCGAACAGCGGCGGCGCGGCGCGCAGCACCTGCTTGCCGACGTTCTTGGCGGCGTCGTAGAAACGCCCGCTCATGAGTTGCGCCAGGTAGCGGTTCAACGCACCGACCGGCGGGCTGATGCTCATGTCGTTGTCGTTCAGGATCACCAGCAGCTTGCCGTCGGCCACACCCGCGTTGTTGAGCGCCTCGAACGCCATGCCGCCGCTCATGGCGCCATCGCCGATGATCGCCACCGCGTGGCGGTCCTCGCCCTTTTGCCTGGCCGCCAGCGCCATGCCCAGGGCTGCCGAGATCGAAGTGCCGGAATGCGCCGTGCCGAAGGTGTCGTATTCGCTCTCGGCACGCTGCGGAAAACCCGACAGGCCGCCGAGCTGGCGCAGCGTCTTCATGCGCTCGCGCCGGCCGGTCAGGATCTTGTGCGGGTAGGTCTGGTGGCCCACGTCCCACACGAGACGGTCGTACGGGGTGTTGAACACGTAATGCAGCGCCACCGTGAGCTCGACCGTGCCGAGGTTGGAGCTCAGGTGTCCACCGGTCTTGGACACGCTGTCGAGCACGAACGCGCGCAACTCGTCGGCGAGCGGGCGCAGCTGCGCGCGCGCCAGGCGGCGCAGATCGGCCGGGTCGTTGATGGTTTCCAAGAGCGAAGTCATTGTCTATTTGTCCCTGTTCACGACCATGTCGGCGAGCGCGCGCAGCGCCTGCGTGCGCTGCGCGCCGGCGGCATCCAGACCGCTGGCATCGAGCGCCGCCAGCGCCTGGGCTAGCAGCGCCTGGGCGTAGGCGCGCGAGCGCTCCAGCCCGAGCAGCGACACATAGGTCGGCTTGTCCTGCGCGGCGTCCTTGCCGGCCGTCTTGCCGAGCGTGGCCGAATCCGCCGTGACGTCCAGAATATCGTCCACCACCTGAAACGCCAGCCCGATCGCGGCGCCGTATCGGGCCAGCGCCGCCCCCGCGGCCGCCGGCGCAACGCCACAGGCGGCGCCCATCATCACGCTGCCCTGCAGCAGCGCGCCGGTTTTCAGGCGGTGCATTTCGCGCAGTTGCGCCTCGGTCAAGGCCAGCCCCACGCTGGCCAGATCGATCGCCTGGCCGCCCGCCATGCCATGGTGCCCGGCCGCGCGGGCCAGCAGGCGGCACAGGGTGGCCTGCACCGCTTCAGTGACCGTTCCGTCGTCCGGCGTAAGCAGCTCAAAGGCCAGCGCCTGCAATGCGTCGCCGGCCAGCAATGCCGTGGCCACGCCAAACCGCACATGCACCGTCGGCTTGCCGCGGCGCAGCACGTCGTTGTCCATGCACGGCAGATCGTCGTGCACCAGGGAGTAGGCATGGATCAGCTCGGCGGCGCAAGCGGCCCGCAATGCCGCATGGTCATTGCCGCGCACCGCCTCGCACGCCGCCAGCACCAGCAGCGGGCGCAGCCGCTTGCCGCCGTCCAGCACCGCGTAGCGCATGGCGTCACCCAGGCCCGCGGGCGCATCCGCCACAACCCAGTTGGAGAGCGCCTGCTCGACCGCCTGCAGATGCGCAGCGCTCCATGCACGCAGATCGAAGACCTGCGCGCCCGGATCCGCAATCACGGTCGTCACTCTTGTGTCCATGGCTTGAGCACGCCGTCGTCGAGCACCTTGATCTGGTTTTCCACCGCCTCCAGCCGGTCGCGGCAGAATTTCAGCAGTTCGGCCCCGCGCTGGTAGCCGCCGAGCAACTGCTCCAGCGGCATCTTGCCCGACTCGAGCTGGCCCACCAGTTGTTCAAGTTCTTCCAGGGCGGCCTCGTAGCTGGCGGGCGCCGCGGGTGTCTTGTTCTGGGAAGGAGCCTTGGGCATGGGGATAGGAACGCGTCGAAACCATCGATTTTAGGCGCTGGCCGCGCCAGCGCGCCGCGGGCACCCCGCAGGGTACAATGGGACCCAGGTTTTTGGCTTTCCGAGCCCTTTTTCCGGCGCTGCCGGCCCACCCGTCCCGCGCTTCTCTCCAGCGACAGAGCGCCTATCCTTCTGCCCCTTCATAGGGGGAGTCTCTAGGTCAGGTCACCCATGTCTGATTTAAGTCTTCAACTGCAGCAGGCCGCAAGCCAACTCCCGGTTTCGAGCTACTTCGACGAGGCGCTGTTCCGGCGCGAGCAAGGCATCATCTTCAAGCCCGGCCCGCGTTATGTGGGGCACGGGTGCGCGGTGCCCCAATTGGGCGACTACCACACCCTGCCCGCCGAGGGCGAGGGCCGCGCGCTGGTGCGCACACCCCAGGGGGTGTCCCTGATCTCCAATGTATGCCGGCACCGGCAGGCGCTGATTCTCAAGGGGCGCGGTTCGCTGCAGGCCCAGCAGCCGGGCAGCGCGGGCGGCAACATCGTATGCCCGCTGCACCGCTGGACCTACAGCGGTGGCAACGGCAATCCGGCGGGCACGCTGCTGGGCGCGCCGCATTTCGCCCAGGACCCCTGCCTGAACCTGAACAACTACCCGCTGCAGCAGTGGAATGGCCTGCTGTTCGAAGCCAACGGTCGGAACGTGGCCGCGGACCTGGCCGGCATGGGGCCGCTCGCGGCACTCGACTTCTCGGGCCACGTGCTGGACCGGGTCGAGCTGCACGAATGTAGCTACAACTGGAAGACCTTCATCGAGGTCTATCTGGAGGACTACCACGTCGGCCCGTTCCACCCGGGTCTGGGCCAGTTCGTCAGTTGCGAGGACCTGCGCTGGGAATTCAAGGACGCCTATTCGGTGCAGACCGTGGGCGTCGCGAACCGCCTGGGCAAGGCGGGCAGCCCGGTGTACGAGCGCTGGCAGCAGGCGCTGCTGCAGTACCGCGACGGCCGGCCACCGCGTTACGGCGCGATCTGGCTCTCGTACTACCCGCACATCATGGTGGAGTGGTATCCGCATGTGCTCACCGTCTCCACCCTGTATCCGGTGGGGCCGCAAAAAACCATCAACATGGTCGAGTTCTTCTACCCCGAGGAAATCGCCGCCTTCGAACGCGAATTCGTCGAAGCCCAGCAGGCCGCTTACCTGGAAACCTGCGTGGAAGACGACGAGATCGCGCTGCGCATGGACGCCGGGCGCAAGGCCCTGATGCAGCGCGGCGACAACGAAGCCGGCCCCTACCAGAGTCCGATGGAAGACGGCATGCAGCACTTCCACGAGTGGTACCGGCGCGCGATGCGCCGCCCGCCGGCCTGAGCCCGCATTCGACACCGCCCATGCAGTCGCTCTGGATGCTGCTCGCGGCCCTGTTCTTCGCGAGCATGGGGGTCTGCGTCAAGTTCGCGTCGAGTCACTTCAACAGCGCCGAGCTGATCTTTTACCGCGGCCTGGTCGGCGTGGTCATTCTGGCAGCGGTGGCGCGCACGCAGCGCATCTCGCTGGCCACGCGGTTTGCCGGGTTGCACGCGTGGCGCAGCGTGGTCGGCGTCGCGTCGCTGGGCGCCTGGTTCTACGCGCTGGCGCATCTGCCGCTGGCCACCGCGATGACGCTCAATTACATGAGCAGCGTCTGGATCGCCGCCTTCCTGGTGGGCGGCGCGCTGTTGCTGGGCCGGGCGCAAAAGCAGGGGGCGCTGGTGCTGGTCGTGATGCTCGGCTTCGTCGGCGTGGTGCTGATGCTGCGTCCCACTTTCGACCACCGCCAGGCTTTTGCGGGCATGGTGGGCCTGCTCTCCGGGTTGAGCGCCGCCTTTGCGTACATGCAGGTGATGGCGCTCACGCGCGTGGGCGAGCCCGAAACCCGCGTGGTGTTTTACTTCTCGGTGGGTTCGGTGCTGGCCGGGGGGCTGTGCACGGCGGTGATCGGCATGTCGCCATGGATCTGGCCATCGGCACTGTGGCTGCTTCCGATCGGCGTGCTGGCCACCCTGGGCCAGTTGTGCATGACACGCGCCTATGGCCACGGCGCCACGCTGGTGGTCGCGAATTTGCAATACTCGGGCATTGTGTTTGCCGCCATTTACGGAATCCTGCTGTTCGGCGACCTCATCCCGCCCATGGGCTGGGCCGGCATGGGCCTGATCGTGATCAGCGGCATTGCCGCCACGGTGCTGCGCGAACAGGCCGTGCCGCATGCCCCGGCCGAGGAACATTGACACATGTACACCACCCTGATTTCCGCAGAGCAACTGCAGGCCCTCGTGCAAGACGCGAAGGCGCTGATGATCTTCGATTGCAGCTTCGAGCTGATGCAGCCGCTGGCCGGCGAGCAGCAATATCGCGAATCGCATATCCCCGGCGCCGTGTACGCGAATCTGGACACGGCGCTGAGCGCGCACGGCCTGCCCGACGCCAGCGGCAAATTCACGCTGCCGGCGGACGCGGCCTCGGGCGGACGCCACCCCCTGCCCTCGCGCGAGAAATTTGCCATCTGGCTCAGCAGCGTGGGCTTTGCCAACGACATGCAGGCCGTGGTCTATGACCGCCAGGGCGCCAACTACTGCGGACGCCTGTGGTGGATGCTCAAGTGGGCCGGGCATGACAACGTGGCAGTGCTGGACGGCGGCCTGCAAGCCTGGCAGGCGGCCGGGGGCGCCACGGCCAGCGGCGAGACACCGTCGCATTTTCAATCAAATTTCAAGTTGACCCAATCCATAGCTACATTGGTAACTACTGAAACAATAGCAAATCAACTGGGCCGGGAAACCCAGACCATCGTCGATGCGCGCGCCGCGCCGCGCTTTCGGGGCGAGGTCGAACCGCTCGATCCGGTGGCCGGCCACATCCCGGGCGCACTGAACCGGCCGTTCAGCCAGAACATCGGCGAGAACGGCAAATTCAAGCCTCCCGCGCAGCTCCGGGCCGAGTTCGACACGCTGCTCGCGGGGCGCGACCCCGCCAGCGTGGTGCACCACTGCGGCAGCGGCGTGAGCGCCGTGCCCAACCTCATCGCGATGGAAGTGGCTGGCCTGGGCCACGCGGCGCTTTACGCGGGCAGCTGGAGCGAGTGGAGCACCACGCCGGGCCTGCCCTGTGCGCAAGGCTGAGGCCACGCCGCCTGCGGCCCCCGGAGCATCGGCTCAGCGCGCCGGCTCGTCGGCGTAATCTCGGTCCGGGTGGTTCGGGTTGCCCTGTTTCCAGTAGCCGCGCGCCACCACGTTGCGCACTTGCACGCCGCGCTCCTTGACCCAGAAATCGCGGATACGGCGCATCGCCGTCGATTCGCAGCCCACATAGATCCGGCCCGGCCCCGGCGGCAAGGCCGGCAGTGCGCGCAGCGCGGCGTCCAGCGCCCGGCCCGGCGGCGCCGGCTCCCCCTGGCGCACCACCCACTGGACATCCACTCGGGCCGGGCTGCGCAGCTCGCGCGCCTCGCCGCCGTCCACCACCTCCACAAAAACGAGCGCCCGGGCGCGCGCCGGCAGGTCCGCCAGAATGGTCTCGATCGCCGGCAGCGCGGTGTCGTCGCCGGCCAGCACAAACCAGTCGGCGTCAGGGTCGATCCTGTAGCCCGGCGCGGGGCCCATCAGCACCAGCCGGTCGCCGACCTGCGCGCGCGAAGCCCAGCGGCCGGCCGGCCCGTGCGCGTGCAGCACGAAGTCCACATCGAGCGTGAGCGCCTTCGCGTCGAAACCGCGCGGCGTGTAGGTGCGCATCAGGGCCGAGCGCGGGCCGTCTTCCTGCGGCATCGGTGCCTCGTGCTGGCCGTCGTCGGGCACGGTCAGCTTGAGATGGCCCGCGGGACCGCGCCATTCGAAGCCCGCGAGATCAGCGCCACCAAAAGTGATGCGTGCCATGTGCGGGCTGAGCGGCTGGATTTTCAAAACCTCGATACGGCGCGGTGTGGGGCGCGGGCGGGAGGGGCGTGCATCGGCTGACGTGCTGGTTTGAGGGGTGCTCATGGGCCCCATTATGGGCACATGCTCCGGCCGCACGCCTACGCCCACCAGCCAGGCCGGCACCCCACGCAGCAGGGGGAACCACATGAACAGGCGCATCGGCCAGGGCGGCGTCATCGGGGCCGTGCGCGCAGGGTCCACCACGGCACCGAGCACGCGGTTCTGTACCGCCACCTGCATCGCCTGCGTCACGCGGACGGGAAACAGGCGGCGCCTTTCAACGCGCTCCAGCAGCGGTGTGAGCGCGTCGGCGCCAAGGTCGCGATCGGCCAGCGCCGCGGCAAGGGCATTGGCCGTCGCCACGGCATCCTGTACCGCGAGATTGATGCCCACCCCGCCCACTGGAGACATCGCGTGCGCGGCGTCCCCAATGCACAGCAGGCCCGGCTTCCACCAGCGCTCCAGCCGGTCCACCGTCACGCTCAGCAGTTTGATGTCGTCCCAACTAGCCAGCAGATGCACACGATCGGCCAGCAGTGGCGCAACCCGCACCAGCGCGGCGCGAAACGCGTCCAGCCCCCGCGCCTGCACGGCCTCGATGCCGCCCTTGGCGATCACGTACGCACATTGCCAGTAGCTGCCGCGATCGAGCATGACCAGAAAGCTGCCCGTGTTGATACGCCCGCCCGTGACGGACGGATCATCCGGCAGCCTTGGCAGGCGCAGCCACAGCACATCGATCGGCGCGCCGATGTCGCGCACCGCCAGGGCCGCGGCCGTGCGCACGGTGGAATGCCGGCCATCGGCCCCGATGACCAGGTCGGCCTGCACGTGCATGAGGCCTTCGGGCGTCTGCGCCTGTACGCCGGTCACGCGCCCGGCATGTTCGATCACGCCGGTGACATCCGCGCGCTGCAACAGGCGAAAGCTGGGGTAACGCTCGGCTTGCCGGCGCAGGAAGTCCAGAAACTCCCACTGGGGCATCAGCGCGATGAAGCGGCAGTGCGTGCGCAGGCGCGAAAAATCGGCGATCACCATCTCGGTCTCGCCCACCATCGCATGCAACTCGCGAACCTCGTCGTGCGGCCGCTGCAGAAACGCCGGCAGCAGGCCCAGCTCGTGCATCACTTCGAGCGTGGACGGGTGCACCGTGTCGCCGCGAAAGTCGCGCAGGAAATCGGCGTGCTTTTCCAGCACCAGCACCTCGACGCCGGCGCGCGCCAGCAGCAGCCCCAGCATCATGCCCGCCGGACCGCCGCCGGCGATGCAGCAGCGGGTGGTGAGGGTCCGGGGGTCGGGCATGGCGCAGCGTCATCCGCAGGGTCGTCAGGGTAGCCGGAACCGTGTCAATGCACAACCATTTGCCACGACATGCCGCGCGCACTGGAGCGTTTGGATCTCTATTACTATATTTTTAATAGCAAACAGTTATTTACACATCAGGGCTGATGGTCAATTTGATATCGAACCCTGGTCATTGGCGCAGACTTGACTCTTCACAACCAGGTCTCAAGGCAGGGCATCCTTCCCGATTTGCGCCGCCACCTCGCGCACGCAGGCAATCGCGAGTTGGGCCATCGGCGACGGCGTGCGATTCACCAGCGAAACCACGCCGGTCTCGGCATGGACGTCGGGCAGGTCGTCCAGTTGGAGGCGCACCAGCGCATCGGCGTCGGCACGGGCCCAGGCATCCGGCAGGCCCACCACGGTATCGGTCTGCAGCGCCAGCGTGCGCAGCAGCGACATATCGTCACACTGCACCACCAGGCCAAGCGGCTCGCCGCTGGCGAGGCCGGCCAACTGCCCGAGCAGCCCCTCGACCGCGGACGGCAGCTTGGTCGTCGCGATGCCGAACGCGGCTGCGTCGGCCAGCCGGCAAGTACGGCCGGCGAGCGGATGACCGACGCGGACATAGAGGTGGCCCGACAGTCCTCCCAGTGGCGCAACCTCGATGCGCGGATCCGCCGGGATGTCGCGCGTGTCAGCGACGAAGAACTCGATGTCCTCGGCCAGCAGCCGCTGCTGCAGCGACGGCCAGTTGCCGATCTCCAGCCGCAGCGCGACCCCCGGATGGCGCTGCCGCAGTGCAGGCACCACCCGCGGCATCAGCGCGGCCGCCGGAAATGGGCCGGCGCCGAAGGCGGTGTCGCCGAGCCGGCTGTCGCGGTACAGCGTCGCGTCGCGCTGCAGGCAGCGCGCGTCGAACAGCAGGCGGCGCGCGCGCTCGATCAGAAATCCCCCGGCCGGCGTCGGCTTCGCCCCCTCTGCGCCGCGGTCGAACAGGCGCAGGCCCAGATCGCCCTCAATCGCCTGAATGCTGCGGCTGAATGCGGGCTGGCTCAGATGCACCCGCTCGGCCGCGCGACCGAAATGGCCCTCTTCGGCCAGGGCGACCACATGCGCCAGACGTTTCAGATCGATCATCGCGTGATGCTATGGACGCATTGGTATCTTGTCAACATTGCATTGGACGAATGGAGCCGCGCCGCCGATAGTTACCGGACCTGCAACCTGCCGGTCCCCGCCGGCCCTGAACGGACCCCTCCGGATGAACACCCTGCTTCAGAATGCACTGCTGCTTTCGATCATCGTCGGCTTTGCCGCGACCGAATTCCTGACCCACCGCTACCAGGCCACGGTGCGCGCGAACGCGAATGACACCCGGCTCGAACTCTGGATGTTCCTGAGCCTGCTGGCCATCGCCCAACCGGTCGCGCTGCTCGCGACGAACTGGCTCTGCGGCGCGCTGATGCCGGCCCAGCACGGCGCCTGGGCGCATTGGCCGTGGTGGGCCATGGTCGGCGTGCTCCTCGTCGTCGACGACATGGCGCAGTACTGGTGGCACCGCGCCTCGCACACGGCGCTGCTGTGGCCATTGCACCGTGCGCATCATTCGGCCAGGTACATGAGCATCCGCATCACCTACCGCAACAATTTTTTCTATTACCTGCTGATGCCGGGCCTGTGGACGGCGGGCGTGCTGGTGTTCCTGGGCATGGGCAAGGTCTACGCCATCTATGTCGCGGTCAAACTCCTCGTGATCATGGGCGCGCACTGCGCGTGGGCCTGGGACGCACCGCTGTACCGTGTCCGTGCACTGCGTCCGTTGATGTGGGTGCTCGAGCGCACGATCTCGACGCCAGCCACGCACTGGGCGCACCATGCACTGACGAACAGTGACGGCGTCGGTCACTACAAGGGCAACTTCGGCAACCTGCTGTTCTTCTGGGACGTGTTGTTCGGCACGGCCCACATCACGCGGCGCTATCCGGCCGCGGTCGGGCTGCAGGACGATCTGCTGTTCGGCGAAGAGCACTGGACGCACCAGATGTTCTACCCGCTGGCGCAGTCGAAGCGCGAGCACAGCGCACTGCGCCCCGGCGGTCTACCATACGAGGAAGCGCCGGTCAGTGCGGGGATCGCCCCGGCGCGTGGCACCTGATGCACAGACTGGCGGGAGTTGACTCATGAACGACCGAACCTTCATCCCGGGGGCGACGCACCGCATCGCCGATCTGCTTGCCGCGCAACGCGCGGCTTTCGCGGCCCACCCGTACCCGTCCGCGGTTGAGCGG
This sequence comes from Burkholderiaceae bacterium, assembly GCA_004323695.1. Classification (GTDB taxonomy): domain Bacteria; phylum Pseudomonadota; class Gammaproteobacteria; order Burkholderiales; family Burkholderiaceae_C; genus Rhodoferax_A. Next base: position 25,117 of record SCRU01000003.1, on the reverse strand, counting down.
CGCGAGAAGCTGCGTTCGCTCAAGCGCCAGATTGCCCGCTACCAGGACCGGTTGGCCGAGGCGATGGACCGCGACTTTGGCGGGCGCTCGGCCGACGAGTCGATGACGCTCGATCTGATTCCGACAACGCTTGCGGCCAACCACGCGATCTCGCGCCTGAAGCGCTGGATGCGCCCGAGCCGGCGCAGCACCGAGCTGCTGTTCCTCACGAACCGGCTGCGCGTGCACTACCAACCCAAGGGCGTGGTCGGCATCGTGGCGACCTGGAACTTCCCGGTCTATCTGTCGCTGGGACCGCTGGTCGCGGCGCTGGCCGCCGGCAACCGCGCGATGATCAAGATGCCCGAGGTCACGCCGGCGACGAACGCCGTGCTGCGGCAAATGCTGGCCGAGGCGTTCGACGAAACCGAGGTTGCGCTGGTCGGCGGCGAACTCGAAGACCCGGGCGCGTTCACCGCGCTCGCGTTCGACCATATCGTGTTCACCGGCTCGCCAACGATAGGGCGCGCCGTGATGCGCCAGGCTGCGGAGCATCTGACGCCGGTGACGCTGGAACTCGGCGGCAAGTCGCCGGCGCTCGTTTTGCGCGGCTACCCGCTGGCCGAGGCGGCGCTGCGCATCGCGCACGGCAAGGGCACGAACGGCGGCCAGATCTGCGTCGCGCCGGACTACGCGCTGGTGCCGCGCGAGCAGTTGGCCGAGTTCGCCGCCCAGGCCCAGACCAGTTTTCGCACGCTGTACGGCGAGCGCGCGGCGGGCAACCCGGATTACACTTCAATCGCAAGCGACCGGCATGCGGCGCGGCTGGTCGCGCTGCTCGATGACGCGCGCGCGAAGGGCGCCAGGGTTTCGCCCTGCGGACCGGTCGAAGCGACGCGCCGCCGCATGCCGCTGCAGATCGTGACCGGCTGCACGAGCGACATGGCGCTGATGCGCGAGGAAATCTTCGGCCCGATCCTCCCGGTCGTGGGCTACGACACCGAGGACGAGGCGATCGCGTTCATCGCGAGCCGGCCGCGGCCGCTGGCACTCTACTGCTTCACGCACGACGCGGCAGCGCGCCGACGTGTGCTGGAGCGCACGCACTCCGGCGGCGTCACGATCAACGACTGGGGCTGGCATGTGGTGAACCACGACGCGCCGTTCGGCGGCATCGGCAACTCGGGCATGGGCAGCTACCACGGTGTCGAGGGCTTTCGCGAGCTCTCGCACGCGCGCACGGTATTCCAGCGCCAGCGCTTCTATCCGATAGCGCTGTTCTACCCGCCGTACGGCGGCCTCGTGCAGCGGCTCGCGCGCAGACTGCTGCTCGGCAAGCCCGACCCCGCGGCGGGGTCGCCCGCGCAGGCACCGCTCCAGAACAGTCGCGCCGGCGCGCGACGATGATCTGTCAGATCGTCGCCGAGAACAGCGAAATCACTGCGGCCCGCGCGCTGGGTGCGCGCCGCGCACGATGCGTCCTCTTAAGAAGCACTTAAGAATCCGGCCACGGCGCGGCTCTATACTGGGCGCTCCCATCCCATTCAGATTGAAGCACCCACGTGGCCCCACCGGCAAAATCAGCAAGAAAATCGCCCCCGAAGAAATCCCTCCCCCTCAAAACGCAGACTGTCAAGGAGGAACTTTGCACCCTGGTGCTGCAAGGCGGCGGCGCGCTGGGTGCCTACCAGGCCGGGGTTTACGAGTCGATGGACAGCCACGGCCTGCGACCGCACTGGGTCGCCGGGGTATCGATCGGCGCCATCAATGCCGCCATCATCTCCGGCAATCCGCCCGAGCGGCGCGTGGCCCGGCTGCAGGAATTCTGGGACGGCGTCTCGTCGGGATTGAAGTTCGTCGACCTGCCCAAAAGCCTGGGAAACGAGGCGCGTGAAACGCTGAACGAGTCGCGTGCAGCCATGGTGGTGGCGCTCGGTGTGCCGGGGTTTTTCACGCCGCGCGTGCCGCCCGCGCCGTTTCAAATGCGGGGCACGATTGCCGCGCTGAGCTACTACGACACAACGCCGCTGCAGCACACGCTTGAAAAGCTGATCGACTTCGACCTGATCAACACCACCGATCCGCGCCACAAGGTGCGCCTGTCGGTGGGCGCAGTCAACGTGACCACCGGCAATTTCCGCTATTTCGATTCGACCGACCCGCAGCGCCACGGCCCCATCGGCCCGCGCCACATCATGGCCAGCGGCGCCTTGCCGCCCGGGTTTCCGCCGGTCGAGGTGGATGGCGAGTATTACTGGGACGGCGGTTTGGTGTCGAACACACCGCTGCAGTATGTAATCGACCAGCCACGCGCGCACGACATGCTGGTGCTGCAGGTGGATCTGTTTGCCACGCGCGGCCAGTTGCCGCGCAATTTAAGCGAGGTGGCCGAGCGCGAGAAGGACATCCGCTTTGCCAGCCGCACCCGGCTCAATACCGATGTGGCCGCGGCGCAGCAGAAGATCAGCGCCGCCGCGCATCGCCTGGCGGCCAAATTGCCGGCCGCGCTGGCCAGCGACCCGGATCTGGCCGAACTGCTGGCCGCGGGCTCGCCGCATGCGGTCACCATCCTGCACCTGATTCACCGCAGCAAGCATTACGAGACTCAGTCCAAGGACTACGAATTCTCCCGCCAGACCATGCTGGAACACTGGGCCGCAGGCAAGGCCGACATCAACACCAGCCTGGCCAACCCGCGCTGGGCCGCGCGCAGGCGGGCACCCGCAGGCATTACGGTGCTGGACCTGACGCCCGCGAAAAACCTCAGGCTCAAGGAGTCACCATGAAACTTTCCGACGTGCGCAAGAACGCGTTTTCGATGCCGCTGACCAGCCCGATCTACCCGCCAGGCCCATACCGCTTCGTGAACCGTGAATTCATGATCATCACCTACCGCACCGATCCCAAGGCGCTGCGCGCCGTGGTGCCGGAGCCGCTCACCATCGATGAGCCCCTGGTCAAATTCGAGTTCATCCGCATGCCCGACTCCACTGGTTTCGGCGACTACACCGAGTCAGGCCAGGTGATTCCGGTCAAACTGGACGGCGTGGCGGGCGGTTATTCGCATTCGATGTACCTGAACGACGACGCGCCGATTGCCGGCGGCCGCGAGATCTGGGGGTTTCCTAAAAAACTCGCTTCGCCTTCGCTGGGGGTCGACAAGGACGTGCTGGTCGGCACGCTGGACTACGGCGCGATTCGCGTGGCCACGGCCACCATGGGCTATAAACACCACACGCTGGATACCCAACCGGTGTTGCAGGGCATGCTGGCGCCCAACTACCTGCTCAAGATCATCCCGCATGTGGACGGCACCCCGCGCATCTGCGAACTGGTGCAGTACGAGTTGCAGGATGTGACGGTCAAGGGCGCTTGGTCCGGGCCGGCCGCGCTCGAGTTGTTCCAGCACGCACTCGCGCCGGTCGCCACGTTGCCGGTGCTGGAAGTGGTGTCGGGCATGCACATCCTGGCGGACCTGACCCTCGGGCTGGGCCGCGTGGTGCATGACTATTTGAAAGATTGATTTTTTACGGAAGGCAATGCCATGAAAATGCAGGACAAGATCGCCATCGTGACCGGCTCGGCGGCCGGCATCGGCAAGGAAATTGCCATCACCTACGCCCGCGAAGGCGCGAAGGTGGTGATCGCCGACATGAACAAGGACGCCGCCGAGGCCACCGCGGCGCAGCTGCGCGGCACCGGCGCACAGGCCATGAGCGTGGCGATGGATGTGACCGACGAGGCCGCCGTCAACGCGGGCGTGGCCGCGGTCGTCAAGGCCTGGGGCGGCGTGGACGTGCTGGTCAGCAATGCCGGCATCCAGATCGTGCATCCGCTCGAAGAGTTCACGCTGGCCGAGTGGAAAAAGATGCTGGCCATCCATCTCGATGGCGCGTTCCTGACGAGCAAGGCTTGCTTGCCGCACATGTACGCGGGTGGGCGCGGCGGCAGCGTGATCTTCATGGGTTCGGTGCATTCGAAGGAGGCCTCCATGCTCAAGGCGCCCTATGTGACCGCCAAGCACGGCCTGATCGGGCTGGCCAAGGTGATCGCCAAGGAAGGTGCCAAGCACGGGGTGCGCGCCAACGTGATCTGTCCGGGTTTTGTGCGCACCGCGCTGGTGGAGAAGCAGATTCCCGAGCAGGCCAAGTCACTGGGCATCAGTGAGGATGAAGTCATCAAGAACGTGATGCTGAAGGAAACCGTGGATGGCGAGTTCACGACGGTGCAGGATGTCGCCGAAGTGGCGCTGCTGTTTGCCTCGTTCCCGAGCAATGCGCTCACCGGGCAGTCGCTGGTGGTGAGTCACGGCTGGTTCATGCAGTAAATGAAGCCGGACACGGCGCCAGCCGCCAGCACGCCGGTCCTGTGGTTTTTTGCCGTGGTGGCGGGTGCGCTGTCGGCCGGCGCCGTCCTGGGCTTTCACGCACTGATCGCGGGCGTCGAGTGGCTGGGCACGGGGTACATCGGCAGCATGGTGGCGGCCGCGAAGACGTTGCCGCCCTGGCACCGGGCGCTGCTGGGCACCGTCGGCGGCCTGTTGGCTGGCCTGCTGCTGCAATGGGGCCGGCGCTGGGCGGCGCGCGGGCCGGATGGCGCCGAGCATCTGGACTACATCGAGGCCGCGCGGCAAGGGCGGGTCGATCTGAACAACCGGACCACGATAGCGCGCAGTGCGTCGTCCCTGCTGTCCGTGAGTACCGGCGCCTCGCTCGGGCGCGAGGGCACGATGGTACAACTGGGCGCCTGGTTTGCCGCCAAGCTCGCCCAGTTCGCCCCACTTTCCGAACAGCAGCGCAGCGTCATCCTGATATGCGGTATTGCCGCGGGCATCGGCTCGGCCTATCACGCGCCGGTGGCCGGCGTCGTATTCGTGCTGGAGCTCGCGTTGGGTTTTTTGGCGGCCCAGACCGTGGCCCCGGTATTGATCGCCGCCGCCACGGCGGCGGTGCTGATGTTTGGCCTGGTCGATCCGGCGCCGCTGTATGCCATGCCCACGGTGAGTCTGGTCCCCAGCACCCTGGCGATGGCGCTGCTGACCGGCCTGGTGTGTGGCGGCATCGGCTGGGCCATGCTGGATCTGGTGGCGCGCACCCGCACGGCGTTTGGCCACATCAAGGCGCCCACACTGCGACTGGGGCTCGGCGGTGCGCTCGTGGGTCTGCTGTCGGCTTTCGTCCCCGAAGTCTGGGGCAATGGCTACAGCAGCATCACGCACCTGCTGCAGACCCAGCCACCCTGGACCTGGGTGCTGCTGGTTCTGGTCGTGAAGCTCATCGCCACGCTGCTCAGCACCGGTTCTGGAGCGATCGGCGGGATGTTCACCCCCACGCTGTTCGTTGGCTCCACCAGCGGCTATCTGATCGCACAGGCGACGTCGTCCTGGCTACCCTCGGTTCCGGTGGGGGACCCGCGCATGCTGGCGGTTGTCGGCATGGGTGCGATGCTGACCGCAGTCACCCATGCACCGCTGATGGCGATCGTCATGGTGCTGGAGATGACCAACCAGTTCCAGCTCGCGGTGCCGGTCATGGTGGCATGTGGTGTAGCGCATGCCGTGAGCACGCAATTCGGTGCGAAGCCGATGTATGGCAACCCGATCGAGGTGCATAACTGATACGGCATTCTGGTGAAATGCCGGCACGTGGGCCGCGCCGATTTACAAAGCCATGGCTGGCCGGCTTGCCATTGCGGCGCGCCACCGCAGCAGTTCCGTGTGCTGCTCCCCCGGTTTGCGCTTGACGATGCGCGCAAAATCCACCGCCACCGCGGCCGTGATGTCGGCCACGCTGAAGCGGTCGGTGGCAACGAACGCGCGTCCCGCAAGACGCGCGTTGAGCATGTCGAGAAAATGCTCAACCCGGGCCAGGCCGCGCTCGGCAAGTGCGGGAATTTGCGGATAGTTCACCGCGCCCGGCAGCGCCCGGTTGGCCATGGGCGGCGCACTGTTGCGCAGCGCCTCGGCCACGGCCAGCAAGCCTTCGAACTCCATGCGCCAGTTCCAGCTCGCGATCTCGGCCTTTTCCTCGGGAGTCGCACCCAGCAGCGGTGGGTCCGGATAGCGCGCTTCCAGGTACGCCGCAATCGCCGCGTTGTCGGTCAGCACCAGGCCGTGCTCGGTCCGCAGCGCGGGCACGGTGCATTGCGGGTTGATTTGCCGATACGCCTCGCCGAGCTGCTCGCCGCTGCGCAGATCCACGGATACGGTATCGTGAGCGACACCCTTCTCGGCCAGAAAAATGCGGGCACGACGCGGACTCGGCGCGGTGGCGCAGTCATAAAGCGTAATCATGTCGACATCCCTCGGGCGGTGTAGTGTGTCAGGAAGACGCCGCCAGCTTGTCCTGCGTCTTCGTGTCGAAGTCGCTCGCATGGTGGCGCTCGTACAACTGGCTCGCGGGCTCGCCCCACGTGCGATTGACCTTGCGGCCGCGCTGCACGGCCGGGCGCCGCGCAATCTGGTCGGCCCAGCGCACGACGTGGATGTATTCGTGCACCTGCAAGAACTCGCCCGCGTCATAAAGGTGCCCCTTGACCAGCGCGCCATACCACGGCCACGCCGCGATATCGGCGACCGTGTACACATTACCCGCCAGGTATTCGTGGTCGGCCAGATGCCGGTTCAGCACATCGAGTTCGCGCTTGACCTCCATCGCATAGCGGTCGATCGGATACTCCATTTTGGTGGGCGCGTAGGCATAAAAGTGCCCGAATCCGCCGCCGAGAAACGGCCCGCTGCCCATCTGCCAGAACAACCATGAAAGGCACTCGGCGCGCGCGGGTCCGCCGGCCGGAACCAGGGCGCCAAATTTCTCTGCCAGATACAGCAGGATCGCGCCGGACTCGAATACCCGTACCGGCGCCGCGCCGCTGCGGTCCATCAGGGCCGGTATCTTGGAGTTGGGATTGACCGCCACGAAACCGCTGCCGAACTGCGCGCCTTCATTGATCGGGATCAACCAGGCGTCGTATTCCGCACCGCCATGGCCCAGCGCCAGCAGCTCTTCCAGCATCACCGTGACCTTGACGCCGTTCGGCGTGGCCAGCGAATACAGCTGCAGTGGATGGTGCCCTACGGGCAGCACCTTGTCGTGCGTGGCGCCCGCCACGGGCCGGTTGATGTTGGCAAACTTGCCGCCGTTTTCCTTGTTCCAGCGCCAGATGGCGGGCGGGGTGTAGTGGGATGAGTCGGTCATGCGGGGGCTCCGATGGACAAATCATAGCGGCATTCAATGCGCCTTGTCCCAGTTGGCCCCGACGCCGACTTCGGCCAGCAACGGCACCTTGAGCTGCGCCACGCCGGCCATGAGTCGCGGGATTTCCGTCCGCACCCAGGCTACTTCCGAATCGGGCACTTCGAACACCAGTTCATCGTGCACCTGCATGATCATGCGGGTAGCGCGCTGCTCCTGATCGAGCACCTGTTGCACCTTGACCATGCTGAGCTTGATCAGGTCCGCCGCCGTGCCCTGCATGGGCGCGTTGATGGCCGCGCGCTCGGCCCCGCTGCGCCGCGGGCCATTCGGCGAGTTGATTTCGGGCAGGTACAGGCGCCGGCCGAACACGGTCTCCACATAGCCCCTGGCCTTCGCGCTCAGTTTGGTTTCATCCATGTAGCGCTTCACACCGGCAAAGCGCTGGAAATAGCGCTCGATGTAGTTTTTCGCGGCCGTGTTGTCGATGCCGAGGTTGCGCGCCAGGCCATAGGCGCTCATGCCGTAGATCAGCCCGAAGTTGATGACCTTGGCGTAGCGGCGCTGCTCGCTGCTGACCTGCTCGAGCGCCACGCCAAACACCTCGGACGCCGTGGCGCGGTGCACATCCTGGCCTTCATGGAACGCGCGCAGCAAGGCCTCGTCGCCGCTGATGTGGGCCATGATGCGCAGCTCGATCTGGCTGTAGTCGGCGCTCGCGATCACGCTGCCGGGGGGCGCGATAAAGGCTTCGCGGATGCGCCGGCCTTCGGGCGTGCGCACGGGAATGTTCTGCAGGTTCGGGTCGTTGCTGGCGAGCCGCCCCGTCACCGCCACTGCCTGCGCGTAGTGCGTGTGCACGCGGCCCGTGCGCGGCAGCGCCATCTGCGCCAACTTGTCGGTGTACGTGCCCTTGAGTTTGGACAGGCCCCGGTGCTCCAGGATCCTGGCCGGCAGCGGGAAGTCTTCGGCCAGCTTTTCCAGCACCTCCTCGTCGGTGCTGGGCGCGCCGGTCGCGGTCTTCTTGACCACGGGCAGGCCCAGCTTGTTAAAGAAAATCTCGCCAATCTGCTTCGGGCTGCCGAGGTTGAAGGGCTGGCCGGCCAGCGCATGCGCCTCGGCCTCCAGCTGCACAATGCGCGCGCCCAGTTCGGCACTTTGGCGCGCCAGCGTGGGCGCATCGATCAGCACGCCGTTGCGCTCGATGCGGAACAAGGCCTCGCTGCTGGCGATCTCCAGCTCGTAAATAAAGCGCAGGCCTTTCCCCTCGCGACGGTCGGCCTGCAGGCGCGGCCACAGCACCCGATGCACGTCCAGCGTCTGGTCCGAGTCCTCGCACGAATATTCGGCGGCCTTCGCCACGTCGACCTGCGCAAAAGGAATCTGGTGCGCACCCTTGCCGCACAGGTCCTCGTACTGGATACCGCTGCGCCCCAGGTGGCGCTCGGCCAGGCTGGCCAGGCCGTGCGGCTTGTGTACTTCGAGTACGTAGCTTTGCAGCATGGTGTCGTGCGCATAGCCCCGCACCTCGATACCGTGGTTCGCGAACACATGGCGGTCGTACTTGATGTGCTGGCCGAGCTTGAGTTTGCCTGGATCTTCCAGCCAGGGTTTGAGTTTGGCCAGCACCTCGTCGAACGGCAACTGCTCCGGCGCATCGGGCCCCGCGTGGCGCAGCGGGATATACGCCGCCTCGCCCGGTGTCACGCTCACCGAGATGCCGACGATCTCTGCGCGCATCTCGTCGAGCGAGGTGGTTTCAGTGTCCACGGCCACCAGCTCGGCACTCTCGATTTTCGCCAGCCAGGCACCCAGCGCATCCCAGGTCAGAAGGGTGTCGTACGCGACGCTGGTGACACGCGCAGCCGGGGAAGCGGCTTCATCGAACAGGACCGCCACGGCAGGGGCGTCCGCCGCGCCTGGTGGCGCAGACGCGGCTTGCGCAGCCGCTGTCGGTGCGCTCCCGTCACCTTCCGGCGCGAGCGACCGGATTAACCCCCTGAAACCGAACTTCTCATAAAAAACCTTCAAGGCCGTTACATCTACTGAACTGTACGCTATTGAATCAAGAGCAGGCAGATTCTCGATGTAGTCTTTCAGATCGCAATCGGTGCGGATCGTGACGAGACGGCGCCCCTGCGGCAACCAGTCTTTCGCGCCGCGCAGGTTTTCACCGGCAGCCCCCTTGATTTCGCCGGCGCGCGCCATCAGGGCGTCCAGCGAGCCATATTCCTGCAGCCATTTGGCGGCCGTCTTGGGTCCGACCTTGGGCACGCCAGGGACGTTGTCCACCGCGTCGCCCACCAGCGTCTGATAATCGACCATGAGGGAAGGCGGCACGCCAAACTCGGCCGTCACGCCCGCCACATCGCGCTTCTTGCCCGTCATGGTATCGATGATGGTGATGCGCTCGTTCACGAGCTGGCTCAGGTCCTTGTCGCCGCTGGACACGACGACCTCGATACCCTGCCCCGCCGCCAGCACGGCCAGCGTGCCGATCACGTCGTCGGCCTCGACACCGGGCACGGCGAGCACCTTCCAGCCGAGCAGCCGCACGACCTCGTGGATCGGCTCGATCTGACTGCGCAAATCATCCGGCATGGGCGAACGGTTTGCCTTGTAGTCGGGATACCACTCGTCGCGAAAGGTCGGGCCCTTGGCGTCGAACACGCAGGCCGCGTAATCGGCCCGCACATCCTTGCGCAGACGCTCCATCATGTTGATCATTCCGCGAATCGCGCCGGTCGCCGCGCTGGACGAGTCGCCCGGCACGGCACGCAGGTCGGGCATGGCGTGAAACGCGCGGTAAAGATAGCTGGAGCCGTCCACCAGCAACAGGGTTTTCGAGGGGGGGGTTCCGTCGGTGTTTCGGGCGCTCATGTCCGGATTGTGCACGGGTGCCCCGTTGGCAACGCGCGCAGCGCGGCCCACCTACAATGGACGCATGCGTTCCACCATTGTTCCGCTGCTGCTGGCCGTGTATTGCGGCGCTGTGCTAGCCCAGGCCACGGCGCCACAACACCCGGCCGCGCCCGACGTCAAACTGGCTCCGCAGCAGCGTATCGAGCGCATTCACCATGAGGACGCCGGCAGCACCATCGACGAGTTGCGCTACGGCGGCGAAACGCAAAGCATTACCGTGCAGCCCAAGGCCAATGTGCCGCCCTACGAAATTCAACCGAACGACGGCACCCATGGCGAACCTGCTTTGCGTGGCGGCGCCGGCCCCGCGCCTGCGGGGCAGCGTGTCTGGAAAGTTCTGAGCTACTGAAATGTGGCCCTGACCGATGGCTGTCTATACCGAAGTGTCTTTCATGGAGGCGAGCGCCTTGCTGCGCCGCCTGAACCTGGGAGAGTTGAGCAACCTGCGCGGCATCGAAGGCGGCATCGAAAACACCAATTACTTCGTCACGACGCAGCAGGATGGCCGGCCGATGGACTATGTGCTGACGCTGTTCGAGCGCCTGACGGCCGCCCAGCTGCCCTTTTACCTGCACCTGATGAAGCATCTGGCACAGCACGGGCTGCCGGTCCCCGATCCGGCGGCCGATCAGGCCGGCAGCATTCTGCACAGTGTGCAGGGCAAACCGGCCGCCGTGGTGAATCGGCTGCGCGGCCACAGCGAGCTGGCCCCGACGCCGGCCCACTGCGCCGCCGTGGGAACGCTGCTGGGGCGCATGCATCTGGCGGCGCGCGACTTTGACCTGCATCAGCCGAACCTGCGTGGCCTGGCCTGGTGGAACCAGACCGTGCCGGTGGTGCTGCCGCATTTGAGCGATTCACAGGCGGCGCTGATGCGCAGTGAACTGGCCTACCAGAATCACGTGGCGGCGGCCTCGCCGTACGCGGCGTTGCCGCGCGGCCCGGTGCATGCCGACCTGTTTCGCGACAACGTGATGTTCGACGCCGGCACGCTCACCGGCGTGTTCGATTTTTATTTTGCCGGTGTCGATACATGGCTGTTCGATCTGGCGGTTTGCCTGAACGACTGGTGCATCGACCCAGCCACCGGCGCGCATCGCCAGGCGCATGCCGCCAGCCTGCTCGCCGCCTATGGCGCGGTGCGGCCACTGGCCGGCGCCGAGCGCCAGTTGCTTCCCGCGATGCTGCGTGCCGGCGCCCTGCGCTTCTGGATTTCCCGCCTGTGGGACCAGCATCTGCCGCGCGAGGCCAGCATCCTCAAGGCGCATGACCCGGCGCACTTCGAACGGGTATTGCGCGAGCGGGCCCGCCACCCTGTCACACTCTGAACAGCTTCCTTCCCTGGGGGCCAAATGAACCACTCACCTTTTCGACACGCATGAACCGCTTTTGCGCGCCAAACCTGCCGTTGCCGGCCGCCGACCACCCATCATGAAACTGAACATCGTCCCCGCGCGCACCGGCGTCAAATGGGTCAAGCTCGGCATTCAAACGTTCTTCCGGCAGCCGCTGGCATTGGCAGGCCTGTTTTTCATGTTCATGGCCATCATGTCGATCGCCGCGCTGATCCCGTTCGTCGGCGGTGCCCTCGCGCTCGCGTTTCTGCCTGCCGCCACGCTGGGCCTGATGGCCGCCACGCAGGAAGCCACCCGGGGCAACTTTCCGATGCCGTCCATTTTGATCACCGCGTTTCGCGCGGACCGCGCACAGCTTCGCTCGATGCTGGTATTGGGGGCGCTTTATGCTGCCGGGTTCCTGCTGGTAATGGGCATCTCGGCCCTGTTCGACGGCGGCCAGTTCGCGCGCATGTACCTGCTGGGAGACAGGGTCTCGGGCGACACGATGATGTCGCCCGACTTCCAGACCGCCATGTGGGTCGCGCTGTGCCTGTATTTGCCGCTGTCGCTGCTGTTCTGGCACGCGCCGGCACTGGTGCATTGGCACGGCGTGCCGCCGCTTAAAAGCCTGTTCTTCAGCATTGTGGCGTGCTTTCGCAATTTTGGTGCCTTCATCGCGTACGGGTTGGTCTGGGCCGCGGTATTCCTCGCCACGGGCCTCGCGTTCACGTTGCTGGCCGCACTGCTGGGGAGCACCGACATGGTGTCCGTCGCCATGATGCCGGTCGCATTGCTGATGGCGAGCATGTTTTTCACTTCGATCTATTTCACCTTTCGCGACAGCTTTGTCGCCACCGACGGCGAGACGGCCTAGGAGTTCCCAAAGAAGGATTCATGTCCTGCACCGTCAATCCGAACCAGGAGTGGCTTGAAGCCGACGGCCTCGGCGGTTTTGCTTCGGGCACGGCAACGGGCGTGCGCACGCGCCGCTACCATGCGCTGCTGCTGCCTGCGACCACCCCGCCAACCGGGCGCATGGTGCTGGTGAACGGCTTCGATGCATGGGTGGAGACCGCGGGTGGAACTTTCTATCTGAGTTCGCAGTGCTATGCCCCCGGCGTCATCGGCGGCGCGGGGACGCAGCCTATCGAGTCGTTCAACTGGGAGCCCTGGCCCACCTGGGTTTTCCGTGTTGCGGACGGCACCCGCGTGCAGCAGGAAATTTTCGTAGCCAGGGGCGATGTCTCAGTCACCTGCGTGGCCTGGAACCTGCTCGAGCCGCGCACGGGTGCAACGCTTTTCGTGCGTCCGTTTTTGTCCGGCCGCGACTACCACGCGCTGCACAAGAGCAATCCGGCTTTTCGGTTCGACGCCAATATCGCGCCCGGCCGAGTCGCCTGGAAGCCTTACCCTGATGTCCCCGGCGTCGTGGCGCTGGGCAACGGCCGCTACCGCCACGCGCCGCTTTGGTATTACAACTTTCTCTACGAAGCGGAGCGCGCGCGCGGCCTGGACTGCGAAGAGGATCTGGCCGCACCAGGCGTGTTGAACTGGGACCTCGCTGCGGGCGAAGCAACGTTGATTCTGGCGACCGAAGCGCAGGCCGCACACCTGCCCTCGGGGACTGAATCAGCCACGTTGCTCGGTCGCTTGCGAGCCAGCGAACAGGCACGCCGGGGGCAATTTCCGTCACGACTGCATTGCGCCGCCAGCGCCTACGTGGTGCGGCGCGAGTCCGACACCGCGGCGGCCGGGAAAACCATCATCGCGGGCTACCCCTGGTTCGCCGACTGGGGCCGCGACACCTTCATCTCGCTGCGCGGATTGTGCTTGGCAACCGGCCGGCTGGAAGTCGCGCGCGATATTTTGCTCGCATGGGCCGGGGCGGTGTCCGAGGGCATGCTGCCGAACCGCTTTCCCGATCGGGGCGACCAACCCGAATACAACTCGGTGGACGCATCGCTCTGGTTCATCGTCGCCTGTGCAGAGTTTCTGGACACCGGCGCCGCGTCGGACGCCGAGAGTCGCGTGCTGCGCGATGCGGTCGAGGCCATCCTGTCCGGCTATGCGGCTGGTACGCGTTACGGCATCCGGGCCGACGCGGACGGCCTGCTTGCATGCGGCGAAGCGGGCGTGCAGCTGACCTGGATGGATGCCAAGGTGGGTGACTGGGTGGTCACGCCGCGGATTGGAAAGCCGGTGGAAGTCCAGGCGCTGTGGCTCAACGCTCTGGCGTTCGCGGGAAAATCCGAAGTGCGCTGGCAGGCGTTATTCGAACGCGGACTTGCCGCATTCCGAGAAAAGTTCTGGAATACGCAGCGCGGTTGCCTGTTCGACGTGGTGGACGCGAACCACCAGGCGGGGACGAACGACCCGGCGCTGCGTCCGAACCAGATTTTCGCGGTGGGTGGCTTGCCCCTGCAGTTGCTGGATCAGGAGCGCGCGCGCGCGGTGGTAACGGCCGTGCAGCAGCATCTGTGGACACCAGCGGGGTTGCGCTCGCTGGCACCGGGCGAGCCAGGTTATGCCGCGCGCTACCAGGGCGGCGTTCGCGAGCGGGATGGCAGCTACCACCAAGGCACGGTCTGGCCCTGGCTGATGGGAGCATTCATCGAGGCTTGGGTTCGGGTTCACGACGCCAACGCGGCGGCCCGGCAGGCTGCGCGGGGACAGTTTCTGCAACCGCTGCTGGAACGAATTCAAATCAGCGGACTCGGACATCTGAGTGAGATCGCAGACGGCGATGCTCCCTACACGGCGCGCGGGTGCCCGTTTCAAGCCTGGTCCATGGGCGAATTGCTGCGGCTGGACCTCGAGGCGCTCGCCGAACCCGGGTCATCGAAAAATGCCGGGCGGTAGCCCCTCTTGTCACACAGGAACGCATCTCATGCCATCCACCGCATCCTCATCCGCCGCACTGGCAACGTGCGCTGAACAGCAGCGGCTGGCGCAGGACAAATCCGGCCGCCAGAACTGGCGACGCTGGGGCCCCTATCTGTCCGAACGCCAATGGGGCACCGTGCGCGAGGATTACAGCGCCGGCGGAAACGCCTGGGACTACCTGCCGCATGACCACGCCCGCAGCCGGGCCTATCGCTGGGGAGAGGACGGCATTGCCGGCTTCAGCGACGACGCACAGCATCTGTGCCTGTCGCTGGCGCTTTGGAACGGAAAGGATCCCATCCTCAAGGAACGGCTCTTCGGACTGACGAATTCCGAAGGCAACCATGGCGAAGACGTGAAGGAGCTCTATTACTACCTCGACGCCACGCCGACGAACTCCTATCTGAAGATGCTCTACAAGTATCCGCAGGCGGAATTTCCTTACACGCGGCTGGTGGAAGAAAACCGGCGCCGCGGCGCGAACGCGACCGAGTTCGAATTGCTCGATACCGGCCTGTTCGACGACGATCGGTATTTCGACGTTTTCGTCGAATACGCGAAGGCCGGGCCGGACGACATTCTCATGCGGATCACGGCCCACAATCGCGGGCCGGACGAAGCCCGGTTGACGTTGCTTCCGCAAATCTGTTTTCGCAATACCTGGTCGTGGACGCCCAACGCGAACAGGCCCAGGCTCTGGGACGACAACGGCGGCGTCGCTATCGAGCACGCCCGGCTGGGCCGTTTCCGTCTTGACTTCGACGGGCGCCCGACCTCGCTGTTTTGCGACAACGACACGAATGCGCGCCGCCTCTTCGCACAGCCGGATGCCCAGGGGTTTTTCAAGGACGCCTTCCACGAATACGTGATTGACCACCAGCATGCCGCGGTGAATCCGGCCGGCACCGGCACCAAGGCGGCCGCGCTCTACGATTTGACCGTGCCGGCAGGTGAATCAGTCACGGTGCGGCTGCGCCTCGCGCCCGCGGTGACGTCGCAGGCAAGCCCAGCGTGGGCAGACTTCGACGCCATCCTGGCCCGGCGGCAAAACGAGGCAGATGAGTTTTATGCCCTCCTGCAGCAACCCATCGACGACGCCGACGCGCGGCTGGTGCAGCGCCAGGCGTTCGCCGGAATCCTCTGGGGCAAGCAGTTCTTCCACTACGATGTGCCGCTGTGGCTCGATGGCGACCCGACCCAGCCTGCGCCGCCACCGCAGCGCAAGCATGGACGCAACGCCGACTGGAAGCACCTGAACTGCGCCGACGTGATTTCCATGCCGGACAAATGGGAGTATCCGTGGTTCGCCGCATGGGATTGGGCCTTCCATTGCCTGCCCCTCGCGGAAATCGACCCGGAGTTTGCCAAGAGCCAGCTCGTGCTGCTGATGCGCGAATGGTATATGCACCCGAACGGTCAACTGCCTGCTTATGAATGGGCTTTCGGCGACGTGAATCCGCCGGTGCATGCGTGGTCGGCGTTTCGCGTCTTTCAGATCGATCGCCGCCAGCGGCGGCAATCCAGTCCGGCGGACGCCGGCGATCTTGCGTTTCTGGAGCGCGTCTTTCAAAAGCTGTTGCTGAACTTCACCTGGTGGGTCAATCGAAAGGACGAACAAGGCCGCAACATCTTTCAGGGCGGCTTTCTCGGCCTGGACAACATCGGTGTATTCGATCGGAGCAAGCCACTGCCGACCGGCGGCTTTCTGAGCCAGGCCGACGGCACCAGCTGGATGGCGATGTATTGCCTCAACATGCTGCGCATCGCGCTCGAACTGGCGCAGCACGACCATGTCTACGAGGACATCGCCACGAAATTTTTCGAGCACTTTCTCGCCATCGCCAGCGCGATCAATGGCGAAGGTGAAGATCATCTGGGCCTGTGGGACGAAGCGGACCAGTTCTATTACGACCGCCTGAACCTGCCGGACGGCGAAAACGTGCCGATGAAGATCCAGTCCGCGGTTGGCCTGATTCCGTTGCTGGCCGTCGAGGTGCTGGAGCCTGACGTGCTGACCAGGTTCCCGGGATTTGCCACCCGCATGGAATGGTATCTGAAGCACCGCCCGCAACTGGCGGCCCTCATCTCGGACTGGAACATTGGCGGAGCAGGCGATCGCAAGCTGCTGTCCCTGCTGCGCGGCCACCGCATGAAGGCGCTACTCCAGCGGATGCTGGACGAAACCCAGTTTCTTTCCGGCCAGGGCGTGCGCTCCCTGTCCAAGGCGCACGAACAAAACCCGTTCCGCTACGCCACCGGGGGACAAACTTACGAGGTGAGCTACTGGCCCGCAGAGTCCCGCAATGGCCTGTTCGGCGGCAACTCGAACTGGCGCGGCCCGGTGTGGATGCCGATCAATTTTCTGCTGGTCGAATCCCTCCAGAAATTCCACCACTATTACGGCGACGACTTCAAGGTCGAATGCCCCTCCGGCTCCGGCAAGTTCCGCACCCTCAATGAGGTTGCCGACGAACTGACGCGCCGGCTGGGCAAGCTCTTTTTGAAGGGCAACGACGGCCAGCGGCCGGTGCTGAAATACCACCCCAAGCTCGCGACCGATCCCCACTTCAAGGACTACGTCCTGTTTCACGAGTATTTCGATGGCGACTGCGGACGCGGCGTGGGCGCATCGCATCAGACGGGATGGACCGGTTTGATCGCCAAGCTGCTCCGGCCCCGCAAGCTGCCGGTCGCAGCGCAGGGGAAAAATTCATGAGCACGGAACAGTACGACATCATCATCATTGGCAGTGGCGCGGGCGGCGGCACGCTGGCCCTCAAACTGGCGCCGTCGGGCAAACGCATCCTGATTCTGGAGCGGGGTGACTACCTGCCGCGCGAGAAGGAGAATTGGTCGCCGTCGGACGTCTTCGTGGACAACCGCTACGTGTCCAGGGACACCTGGTACGACTCGAGCGGCATGCCGTTCCAGCCCGGCGTCCATTACTTCGTTGGCGGAGCGACCAAGATGTTCGGCGCGGCGATGTTTCGCCTGCGCCAGCACGACTTCATCGCGCACCGCACGGCGGATGGCATGACACCTGACTGGCCGATTCGCTACGAGGACCTCGAACCCTATTACACACAGGCGGAGCAGCTCTACCACGTGCATGGCCAGCGTGGCGACGATCCCACCGATCCTCCGGCCAGCGCGCCCTACCCACACCCCCCCGTAAGCCACGAGCCGCGCATTGCGGAAATTGCCGACGGTTTGCGGCGCGCCGGCTACACGCCGTCGTACGCGCCCTGCGGCGTTCTGCTGAACGAGGCCGACCGGCCGTCCAGCCGGTGCATCCGCTGCAACACCTGCGACGGCTATCCCTGCCTGGTGCATGCCAAGGCGGACGCCGAGGTCATCGCCGTTCGGCCCGCGCTGGCGTATCCGAACGTCACCCTGGTGCGAAACGCGCAAGTCCAGCGGCTCGAGACCGACGCGAGCGGACGCGCGGTGACCCGGGTGATCGCGCAGCGCAACGGCCAGCGCGAGGAATACGCCGGCAGCATCGTGGTGGTGTCGTGCGGCGCGGCCAATTCCGCACGGCTGCTTCTGATGTCCGCGAATGAAAAGCATCCACAGGGGTTGGCCAACGGCTCTGATGGGGTGGGCCGCCATTACATGTTTCACAACGCGATCGCGCTGGTGGCGCTCTCCAGACGCGAAAATCCGACCGTGTTCCAGAAGACGCTGACAATCAATGACTTCTACAGCGGCGCACCGGATTGCGAGTTTCCGCTCGGCAATATCCAGATGATCGGCAAGTCCCAGGGGCCAATGTTCCAGGAGGACGCGCCGAAATTCGCGCCCGGTTTTGCGCTGGACCAGATGGCCCGCCATGCCGTGGATTTCTGGTTGACCAGCGAGGACTTGCCGCTGCCGCAAAACCGCGTCACGCTGAATTCGAGGGGCGAAATCCAGCTCCATTACGAGTTCACGAACGTGGAGCCGGCAAACCGGCTGCGCCAGAAACTGCAGGAAATGCTGGCACACATGGACATGCACCCGCACCTGATTCCGAACACACTTTACATGGGAAAGCACATCCCCATCGCCGGCGTGGCGCACCAGTCGGGCACCTGCCGCTTCGGCACCGACCCGGCCACCTCGGTGCTCGACGTCAACTGCAAAGCCCATGAGCTTGACAATCTGTACGTGGTGGACACGAGCTTTTTCCCGAGCATCGGCGCGGTGAATCCGTCGTTGACCGCGATCGCGAATGCGTTGCGCGTGGGAGATCACCTGCTGCAAAGATTCGCATGACGGGCCGCGGCCTGGCCCGTCGGGACGAAATTTTCGCCATCTACGGCGCCGGCCTGATTCAGGGCGTTGCCCTGGTGACATTCCCGGCCGCGAGCAGCGTCTTCACCAGCGCCGGCCAATACGGCCTGTCCGGCACCCAATACGGCGGGATGTTTGTGCCGCAAGCGATCGCAGCCATTGTTTCATCACTGCTGGGCGCAGGCTTGAGCCGGCGTCTCGCGGCCAGGCACATTTACCTGCTGGGGCTCGCCGCGAATCTGCTGGCGATGGCGTTGCTCGTTGCCAGCCAGGCGGTCATGCAGGACCAGACCATGGCTTATGGTGTATTGCTGGTCGCCACCGGCTGCCTGGGCGCCGGTTTCGGCCTGACAGTGCCCACGCTCAACACGTTCGCCGCGGCGTTCTTCCCGCGCCGGACAGACACGGCATTGCTGGTGTTGAACGCGCTGCTGGGGTCAGGGACCGCCCTCGCCCCGGTACTGGTCACGCTGTTCATCGGCCTGGGCGCCTGGTGGGGGCTGCCGGTAGTCGTCGGCGCGCTGATCCTGGGCTTGCTCGCTTTCAGCGCGCGGCTTGCATTGAACCTGCGCCCGCAGGCTAGCGAAGACGAGACGAGGCACAAGCGCCCCGGACTCCCGCCGCAGTTCTGGGTATTTGCCGCGTTCGCGCTGCTGTATGGTGTGTGCGAAACGATGAACGGCAACTGGGCTTCAATCTACATGGCCCGGCAACTGCACGCGAGCACGGCGCAGGCCTCGCTCGCGCTGGCCGTTTTCTGGGGTATGGTGACGGCGGGGCGCATCCTGTTTGCGGTGATCGAAAAATGGCTTCCCGAACGCACCGTCTGCCAGTTCCTGCCCCTGTTGCTGGCGGCTGGTTTCATCGTAACCGGCTGCCTTGGGCCCACCCACCAGACCCTCGGTATACTGGCCTTTGCCCTGGGCGGCCTGGGTTGTTCGGCGCTGCTGCCGCTGGTCATCAGCTTTGGGCAGGCGCAGCTCAAGACCATCGCCGCGTCGGTGGCGGGTTTATTGATCGCGTTCTACCAGATCGGCTACGGCATCGCGGCCTTCGGCGTCGGTCCCTTGCAGGCGCAGCTGGGTTGGGGTCTGGGTACGATCTATGGCGGAACCAGCGTCGTCGCCGTGGCGCTCGCCCTGATCGCCGCGCTCGTCGCCCGCCGTCAACCATCATCATTTACGGAGAAACGTGATGAATCTCAAAGGTAAGGTCGCCATCGTCACCGGCGGCAACAGCGGCATTGGCCTCGCCATCGTGCTGGAACTCGCCCGCCAGGGCGCCAACATCGCCATCGACTACGTCGCGAACCCCGATGCCACCGAGGCGCTGGAAAAGCAGGTGAGCGCATTGGGAGATCTGGTCATCGGGGTGGAAGCCGACGTGAGCAAGGTCGCCGACCTGCAGCGCCTGGTCACCGCCACCGTGCAGGCGTTCGGACGCGTTGATGTCATGGTGAACAACGCCGGCGTCGAGACGCGTACCTCGGTGCTGGATACCTCCGAGGCGCAATACGACAAGGTGCTGGCCATCAACCTCAAGAGCGCGTTCTTTGGCACCCAGCTCGCCGCGCAGCAGATGATCAAGCAGGGCGGCGGCGGGCGCATCATCAACATCAGCTCCGTGCACGAGGACTGGCCCATGCCCGGCAATACCGCCTACTGCCTGTCCAAGGGCGGGATGCGCATGCTCACACGCACCGCGGGCGTCGAACTGGCGCCGCACGGGATCCTGGTCGTCGGCGTCGGCCCTGGCGCCGTCGCGACGCCGATCAACACGTCCACCATGAACGACCCGGCGCTGCTGCAAAAGCTCGACGCCGCGATTCCGCTGGGCCGCATGGCACGCCCCGAGGAAATCGCCAGCCTGGTGGCGTTCCTCGCGAGCGATGGCGCGAGCTACATGACGGCCACCACGATCTTTGCGGACGGCGGCATCATGCACTGCAGCCCGGGCCTGTAGGCCCCGCCGCGCCGCCAGACATCGCGCAACGCCGAACCGCGGCTACACCGGCACCAGTTTGGCCACACTCAGCGCCAGCCACTTGACCCCGTGGCGCGGAAAGTTGATCTGCGCGCGCGCGTCGTCGCCCACGCCTTCCAGCGTGATCACGGTGCCTTCACCGAACTTGGTGTGAAACACCTGCAGCCCCAGCCGCAGACCGTGCGAGGGGGCGGCCTTTTGCGCCGGCACGGGCGGACTCGCGTAGCGCCCTGTCAGGCGCGAATATTCCTCATCAATACCACTTCCAGCCCTTGACGGATCAAGAGTATATGCTCCTGAACCAATAGCCACCCCGGAGCCGAAGCCCTGGTTTTTGGGCGTCAACCACTTCAGTGTTGCCTCTGGCATCTCATCAAAAAACCGGCTCCTGGGGTTGTAGCGGGTCTGGCCGTGCAGCATGCGCGTTTGCGAATGGCTCAGGTACAGCCGCTTCCGGGCCCGCGTGATCGCCACATACATCAGGCGGCGCTCTTCTTCCAGACCATCCTGATCGCTCATGGAATTTTCGTGGGGGAATAATCCTTCCTCCAGACCCGTGATGAACACGCAGTCAAACTCCAGTCCCTTGGCCGAGTGTACGGTCATCAGTTGCACCGCGTCCTGCCCCGCCTGCGCCTGGTTGTCGCCCGATTCCAGGGCAGCGTGGGTCAGGAAAGCGACCAGTGGTGACAGCGTCTCGCCCGTGTCGGCATCGGGCGGCAGGTCCGCCACAGGCCGGTCGGGATCCAGCCCCTGGCTGACCGGGCTCTGCGTCAGCGCGTGCCCCAACTCATCCACCGGCAGCGCGACCGCATCTCGGCCGAAGCCCTCCTGCGACACAAAGCTCTCGGCCGCGTTGACCAATTCTTCCAGATTCTCGATGCGGTCCGCGCCTTCGCGCTCGGTCTTGTAGTGGTCGATCAGGCCGCTCATATCGAGCACCTGCTCGATGATTTCGCGCAGCGTGAGCCCCGCCGTCTGCTCGCGCAGCACGTCGATCTTGGCCACGAATGCGCCCAGGTTCGCGCCGGCCTTGCCGCTCACCGTGCTGACGGCATCACTGAGCGAGCAGCCAGCGCTGCGCGCGGCGTCCTGCAATTGCTCGATGCTGCGCGCGCCAATGCCGCGCGGCGGAAAGTTGACGACGCGCATGAAGCTGGTGTCGTCACGCGGGTTCTCCAGCAGGCGCAAATAAGCCAGCGCATGCTTGATCTCGGCGCGCTCGAAAAAACGCAGGCCGCCGTAAACGCGGTATGGCACGCCGGCGTTGAACAGCGCCGTTTCGATGACCCGGCTTTGCGCGTTGCTGCGGTACAGCACGGCAATTTCGTGGCGCGCAACTCCGGCGTCGGTGCCCTCGCCGCGCACCAGCTGGCGCATCTCGTCGACCATCCACTGCGCCTCGGCGAAATCGCTGGTGGCCTCGAACACGCGCACCGGCTCGCCCGGCCCCTGGTCGGTACGCAGGTTTTTGCCCAGGCGCTTTCTGTTGTGGCTGATCAGTTCGTTGGCGGAGTCCAGGATATTGCTGTAGCTGCGGTAGTTCTGCTCCAGCTTGATCTGGTGCTTGACGGAAAATTCACGCACAAAGTCGGCCATGTTGCCGACCCGTGCACCGCGAAACGCGTAGATGCTCTGGTCGTCGTCGCCCACCGCCAGCACGCTGCTGTGTTCGCCCGCCAGCATCTTGATCCAGGCGTACTGCAGCTTGTTGGTGTCCTGGAATTCGTCGATCAGGATGTGGCGAAAGCGCCGCTGGTAATGCTCGCGAATCGGATCGTTGTCACGCAGCAGCTCGTAGGAGCGCAGCATCAGTTCGCCGAAATCGACCACGCCTTCGCGCTGACACTGCTCCTCGTAGAGCTGGTAAATCTCGATCTTCTTGCGCGTTTCTTCGTCGCGCGCCTCGACCATGTTGGGACGCAGGCCGTCTTCCTTGCAGCCCGCGATGAACCACTGCGTCTGCTTCGGCGGAAAGCGCTCGTCGTCCACGTTGAACTGCTTCATCAGGCGTTTGATGGCGCTGAGCTGGTCCTGCGTATCGAGGATCTGGAAGCTTGGCGGCAAATTGGCGAGCTTGTGGTGCGCGCGCAAAAAGCGGTTGCACAGCCCGTGAAAGGTGCCGATCCACATGCCGCGCACATTCACCGGCAGCATGCTGGACAGGCGGGTCATCATTTCCTTGGCGGCCTTGTTGGTAAAGGTCACGGCCAGCACGCCGCCGGGCGAGACCTGCCCGGTCTGCAGCAGCCAGGCGATGCGGGTGGTGAGCACGCGCGTCTTGCCCGAACCGGCCCCGGCGAGGATCAGCGCATGCTCGTTCGGCAGCGTCACGGCCGCGAGTTGCTGCGGGTTGAGATGGGCCAGCAGCGGGGAATCCGGCGCACCGGTTCGTGCATTTTCTGAGAACATATGGCGATTGTAGAAAGCCCCCAGATGAAAACTGCCGCCTATCTGTTTTGCCTTGCCGCGAGCGCGCTGCCCCTGGCGCACGCCCAGTCGATTTGCACCAGCGACGGCGTGCGCGCCCCCGTCGCGCTGGTCGAGCGCTTCATCAACGCCGACTGCGCGTCCTGCTGGAGCGATGCGGCCACGCCCAAGGTCGGCGACGATCAACTGGCGATCGACTGGATCGTGCCTTCCGACCGCGGCGACGACGCCCCGCTGTCGGCTGCCGCCACGCGCGACGCCCTCTCCCGGCTGAAAGCCCTGGACCGCAGTGCCCCCAAACAGACGCTGACGATCACCACGCGCGTCACCGGGTCCGGCGCGGCGGCGCTGCCGCTGCGCGTGGCGCACGGCGTGTCGATCAACAACTACATCGGTACGTCCATCCGGATCAAGCCGGCGCCCGTGATACCAGCGGGCAGCGGACCCTGGACGGCCTGGCTGTTGCTGGTGGAGACGGTACCCAAGGGCGTGGAGGGCACGCCGGTGCCGCGAAATCTGGTCAGAAACTCGCTTCAGTCCTTATGGAATAACAATAGCACGCTATCAAACGATGAGCAAACCCGTTTGGAGGAGTCCCGTCCCATGCAGATTCCGCCCGACGCCGATCCGAAGCACCTGCGCGTGGTGGGTTGGGTGCAGGACGCGCAAGGACATGTGCTGGCTGCCGCCCAGTCGCGTTGCGAGCCCGGCGACTGATATCGGCGAAAACCAGTAGAATCAGGCACCGGGCCCAAGCTATTGCGACCCGGTTTTTTGTTGCCCGGCGCCCGGTTGCGCTCGCCAACAGCACCGGCTCCAGTCCAAGCGCTCAATCGTCTTTTTTGGACTATTCTGGAGCCTGGACACCATGGAAATCTTCGACTACGACAACGTTCTGTTGTTGCCGCGCAAATGCCGCGTGGAAAGCCGCGCCGAGTGCGACGCCTCGGTGGAGTTGGGCGGGCGCCGCTTTCGCCTTCCGGTGGTCCCGGCGAACATGAAAACGGTGGTGAACGAGGCCATCTGCACCTGGCTGGCGCAAAACGGCTACTTCTACGTGATGCACCGGTTCGATCTGGACAACGTGCAGTTCGTCCGGGACATGATGGCCCGCGGGGTTTATGCCTCGATTTCGCTGGGCGTGAAAAAGCCCGATTACGAGACTGTGGACCGATTGGTGGCCGCCAGACTGGCGCCGGACTACATCACCATCGACATCGCGCATGGCCACGCCGACAGCGTGAAAAACATGATCGGCTACCTCAAGGACAAGCTGCCGGCGGCCTTCGTGATCGCGGGCAACGTGGGCACGCCCGAGGCCATCATCGACCTGGAAAACTGGGGCGCGGACGCCACCAAGGTCGGCATCGGCCCCGGCAAGGTTTGCATCACCAAACTCAAGACCGGTTTTGGCACCGGCGGCTGGCAACTTTCGGCGCTCAAGTGGTGCGCGCGCGTGGCGACCAAGCCCATCATTGCCGACGGCGGCATCCGCGAGCACGGCGATATCGCCAAGTCGATCCGCTTCGGCGCGACCATGGTCATGATCGGCTCGATGCTGGCCGGCCACGAGGAGAGCCCGGGACAGACGGTGGAAGAAGGCGGCAAGCGCTACAAGGAATATTACGGCTCGGCCAGCGACTTCAACAAGGGCGAATACAAGCATGTGGAGGGCAAGCGCATTCTGGAGCCGATCAAGGGCCCCCTCGCCGACACGCTGCGCGAGATGGAGGAAGACGTGCAAAGCTCCATCAGCTACGCGGGCGGCAAGCGCCTGCTGGACATCCGCAAGGTGAACTACGTGATCCTGGGCGGCGACAATGCGGGCGAGCATCTGCTGATGTGACCGGGCCCGGATCAACCGGCCGGACTTGCCGCATATAATGACGCTCTGGAAATCAGGCGGACCGCAAGGTTGCCGGACACCATCCGTTGTGGGGGGGTAGCTCAGCTGGGAGAGCGCTGCGTTCGCAATGCAGAGGTCGGGAGTTCGATCCTCCTCCTCTCCACCACAACAACGTTTAGTCAAAAGTGGGTTCTTAGCTCAGCTGGTAGAGCAGCGGACTCTTAATCCGTAGGTCGAGAGTTCGAATCTCTCAGAACCCACCACTTTAT
>SCRU01000027.1 GCA_004323695.1 Burkholderiaceae bacterium | reverse complement strand
CCAAGGCGCGGCGCACGGGCGAGGCCATTCTCGAGCGCGTGGGTGAACTGCTGGCCGCGCAGGGTCTGGCGCCCTTCAGCGCCACGCTGATCGAGGTGCTGGGCTGCGAGGAACCCGACTTTGGTCCGCTGGCCCGGCCTGGCGCCCTGCAAACGCGCGAGGCGATTCTGCGATTGAGCGCGCGTCACCCGGACAAGGCCGCGCTGGAGTTGCTCACGCGCGAGATTGCGCCGGCGGGCACGTCCTGGGCGCCGGGCACCACGGGCGCGGGCGGGCGCGCGCCGGTCTCGCCGCTGATCCGGCAATACGCGTTTCTGCTCGACAAGGCACGCGTGGTGCCCAGGGTGACGCTCGATGGTGAAACTCTGGTCGTCCCGCACCCCCTCCCTCTCCCGGAGGGCGGGGGTGCGAAGCCGGGTGCGGTGGAATCACCCCCTCCCCTTGGGGAAGAGGGAGGGGTGAGGGGCGGCCCCGGCGCGGCAAGTGATGATCAAAATCAGGCTGCAGCCAAGCTTGGGAAAGCACAATCAGCTACTGGTTCGATAGCAGACGATATCCTCGAAGTCCCCCTGATCCGCTTGGCCTGGGCGCGCTCGGGCGACAAGGGCGATACCTCCAACATCGGTGTCATTGCCCGCCGGCCCGAGTGGCTCGCGTTGCTGCGCGCACAACTCACGCCCGAGCGCGTCAAGACGCATCTGGCGCATCTGGTCCAGGGCGAGGTGACACGCTACGAGGTGCCTGGCATCCATGCGTTCAACTTCGTCTGCACCCAGGCGCTGGGCGGCGGCGGCATGGCATCCCTTCGCAACGATCCGCTGGGCAAGGGCATGGGGCAAATTCTGCTGGCCATGCCGCTGCGGGTGCCGGTGGGGCTCCTGTCGGGCCGCTGAATCGCGCGATGGGGTGCCAGCCGCCACCGCGCCGCCGCGTGGGCGGCGAAGCGCCTGATTTTTCGTCACGGGCCGGGATGCGATAATCGGTCCGGTACAGGCGGAGCTTCCGTCTTTCTGCTTCGTATCCGTCCGCCAGTCGCACGATGACGGATTTGATCCCCTCTTGAGTTCCGTCACTTTCCCGGGCTATTGATGCCATCCCTGCTGCATCCTCAATATCTTTTCACGCTGGCGCGCAGGAATATGCGCCGGGCCTGGTTGAATTACGGGTTTTTCTGGTTTGGCGCGGTGCTGGTGGGTCTGCTGGCGGTGCTGTTTGCACGCTGGGCCAATCAGGCGCAGGACGAGTTCGTCCATGTGATTGCCGGGCGCGCCTGGCTGGCGCTGCTGATCACCCCGACGCTGACGGCCTTGTGCGTGTGGCTGACACGCAAATATTTTGTTGGCAGCGAGGGCAGCGGCATTCCGCAGGTGATTGCGGCCATGCACGCACCGAAGCGCCGGCAACTGATCCCGGGGCTGTTCGGGCTGCGCATCATCGTCGGCAAGATCGGCGTCGGGCTGCTGGGGCTGGGTGCCGGGCTGACCATCGGGCGGGAAGGGCCGACCGTGCACATCGGCGCCTCGATCATGTATGAAATGCGCCGCTTCTATCCGCGGGTTAGCCCGCAACTGGAGCGCAGCCTGCTGCTGGCCGGTGCCGCCGCCGGACTGTCCGGTGCCTTCAACACGCCGCTGGCGGGCGTCGTCTTTGCGATCGAAGAGATCGCGCGCAGCTTCGAGAGCCGCACCAACGGCACGCTGATCACGGCCATCGTGGTCTCCGGGCTGGTGTCTGTGGCGCTGGCGGGCAACTATCTGTACTTTGGCCAGATCAGCTCGGCGATCACGCCGCACGCGTCGTTTGTCTTCCCGGTCCTCTTTGCTGCCATCCTGTGCGGCGCGGCCGGTGGTGTTTTCAATCTGCTGGTGCTGCGCCAGAAACGCTGGATTCCCCAGCGCCTGCTGGACATTCGCGCGAGCAGGCCCCTGGTTTGGGGTGCCGGCCTGGGCCTGCTGATTGCCGTGGTCGGCATTGCCAGCGGTGGCGATACCTGGGGCAGCGGCTACGACCAGGCACGCGCCCTGTTGATGGAACAAAAGGAAACGGTGGGCTACTTTTACCCGCTGGCCAAACTGGGGACGATGGTGCTGACCTATATGGCCGGCACGCCGGCAGGCCTGTTTTCGCCGTCGTTGTCGATTGGCGCCGGTTTCGGCCACGTGGCGTCCGCACTGTTTCCGGGGGCGTCTGCCTCGGCGGTCGTGGCGGTGTGCATGGTGGGATATCTGGCGGCCGTGACGCAATCGCCGCTCACCTCGTTCATCATCGTGATGGAAATGATCAACGGGAGCAGCTTGCTGATCCCGTTGATGGCGACGGCGCTCATTAGCAGCCGCGTCGCGAACTTCTTCACGCCGCCGCTGTACGACGCGCTGGCGCACCAGAACTACGGCTCGGTGTCCGAGGACGCGGCAGCGCCCGGTGACGAGGATGTGCCTGCCAATGAAGATGCCGTGCTGGCCGCCGAAGATGCCGCGCTGCCCGACCGTGCCGACGACGCCGGGGAAAGCCAGGACCGCTGAATCAGGCCGGCAGCAGGTTGCGCAGCGCCGCCTCGATCGCTGCCGCGGTGGCCAGCGGCTTTTCCATCGGGAACAGGTGGCTGCCATCGAGCATCATGATGCGCCCCGGCGTGTCGCCGCGCGCGCCCGCGATCTGCCCGGTCCGCGCCGGGCCGACGCGGCGCATCTCCTCGGACTGGCGCCCGCCGATGAAGGCCACGGGACACTTGAGCGGATGGCGCTTGATGAGCCCGTCCAGGTTGTCCGGCAGGGTGTTGTAGATCGCGGTCTCGACCGCGCGGTCGAAGCTGAGCACGCGCTTGCCGCCCTCGTCGTGCGTGCCGTGCGCGATGTAGTCCTGCAGCACCTGGGGGTCCCACTGCGCAAACGCCTTCTTGTGGCGAAAGTGCTCCAGCGCCGCCGCCGCGTCGGGCCAGCTGTTGCGCCGCGTGCGGCTCACCCTGCCGGGCGAGACCGAACCCACCAGCGATGTGCGCTTGATCACACCCAGCGTGTTCGCGCGCCAGCCGCCCAGCACGGGCGAGTCGATCAGCAGCACGCCGCGCGCCAGCTCGGGGTGGCGCGCCGCCGCCATCAGGCTCAGCAGGCCGCCCAGCGAATGCCCGACCAGGAACGCTGGCTCGCCCGCCTTGTCCACCTCGCGCTGCGCAAAGTCGGCGAGCTGGCGCACCAGATGCGGCCAGTTGTTGCTGACCGGGTACTTCGGATCGTGCCCGAACTTCTCGACCGCGCGCACGGTGAAGCCGCGCGCCCGCAGGCTCCTGACCAGCACGCCGTAGGTGCCTGCCGGGAAGCTATTGCCGTGGGAGAAGATGATCAGCATGGGGCGGTGACGTGATGAGTGTTGATGGCCGGATCGGCCTGCGTGCGCTATGGGGTGGTGCCCAGTTTCTTGAGCCGGTACAGCGCCTCCAGCGCGTCGCGCGGACTCATCGTGTCGGGGTCGAGCGCGGCCAGCGCGGCCTCGGCGGCAGACGGTTGAGGCGCAGCGGCGGCGGTCGGCGGCGCGAACAGATCGACCTGCGCGCGGGCGTCCAGCTGCTGCGCCTCCAGCGCGGCCAGTGCGGCGCGCGCATGGTTCAGCACGGCGGCGGGCATGCCCGCCAGCTTGGCG
>SCRU01000026.1 GCA_004323695.1 Burkholderiaceae bacterium | reverse complement strand
CGGTGCCGGCGCTGAAGCGGGTACCAGCCGGTTGCCCACAGGCGCGGCACGGCGAAATGCCGATGCGGGTTTCGGGTCGTTCATGAACTATATTTATAGGAGCAAGCTACGCAATACCGGCCATGGCTAAACACCGTATTCTCTCAAATTTTCAAGATTCCCCCGCAACCAGCCGGTAGCCCACCACCGTTTCCGTCAGCAGGTGCCGGGGCGTTGACACGCTGCGCGGCCTTGGCCTGCACAAAGGTATCTACCGGCCGCCAGCAAGCCGGCGAGATGGCCATGACAACAGCTGGAACGGATGAAAGGCCGACTCAAGGTGGGCACCTCTCATCGGCCGACTAAGCAACAACCCTAACTCCTGGGATTCGCGCCTCAAATTTTCTCAATTTGAAACAGTGGCGACCCGCCGAGGCACTGCCAAAACCTAGGCGCCTGACCTATAGTAAATCGCCGTTCAAAAAATTTTGAAGTGGGCGCCCTCACATTAAATCTATAGGAGACAGTTGATGAAACACCTCTTGAAAGGCGCGCGTGCACTGGTGGCACTGGGCTTGATGCTCGGGTTTGCTGCCAGTGCCAGCGCGCAAAACTGGCCCGTCTACGGTGGCGATTCCGGCAACACGCGCTTCAGCCACGCGACGCAGATCACCCCCACGAACGTGAAAAACCTCAAGGTGGCCTGGACATTGCAAATGGGCACGCTGCGATCGCAGGAATCGACGCCCATCGTGATCGGCGACACGATGTACGTCAGCTCGTCGTTCGGCCCGGCGACCGTGTTCGCAGTCAACGCCAAGACCGGCGAAGTCAAGTGGCGTTACCAGCCGGACGTTCCCCCCGGCATCTCGCAGTACGCTTGCTGCGACGTTCAAAACCGCGGAGTCGCCTACAACGACGGCAAGATTTTCGTCGGCATGCTCGATGCGCACGTGATCGCGCTCGACGCGAATACCGGCAAGAAACTGTGGGATACCACGATCACCGATTACAAGAACGGCTCGGTCATCACCTCGCCGCCGACGCTGGTCAAAAACCTCGTGATCACCGGCTTCGGCGGTGGTGAATACGGGGCCCGCGGCAAGATCGTCGCGCTGGATCAGGCCACCGGCAAGGAGGTTTGGACTACTTACACCGTACCGCTTCCGGGTGAGCCGAACGGCGACACCTGGAAGGGCGACTCCGCCAAGAACGGCGGCGGCGCGGCCTGGTACGTCGGCTCCTACGATCCGAAGCTGAACCTCGTGTACTACGGCACCAGCAACCCGTCGCCATGGGCCAACATCGTGCGCAGCACCGATACGTCCGACTTCGGAAACCTCACCAACCTGTACACCTCGTCCGTGCTCGCGCTCGATCCGGACAACGGCAAGATCGTCTGGCACTATCAATACACGCCGAACGACGCCTGGGACTATGACGGCGTGAACGAGTTGGTATTCGCGGATCTGCCGGTGCATGGAAAGAAGACGCCGGTGCTGATGTCGGCCAACCGCAACGGCTTCTTCTATGTGCTGGACCGGGCGACCGGCAAGTTGATTTCGGCTGAAAAGTTCGTCGACGCCAATTGGGCCACACATATCGACCTGAAAACCGGCCGTCCGGTCGAGACCGCGAACAACGAGAAGCGTGCTGGCGTGAATCGCAAGGTCACCGGGATTTGCCCGAGCCTGCTGGGCGGCAAGAACTGGATGCCGATGAGCTATGACCAGGCAACGGGCCTGGTCTACATCCCTACGCTGAACATGTGCGAGGACAACGTCGATACCTCCGTCGAATACAAGCGCGGCTCCTTCTACCTCGGCACCGACTTCAAGATCACCCCGCCACTCAAAGGCGACTACATGGGCGCGCTCAAGGCCTGGAATCCGGTCACGAACAAGGTCGTCTGGTCCGTCACGAATCCGCTTCCATATAACGGTGGGGCCATGTCAACCGCTAGTGGCCTCGTCTTCGAAGGCAACGTTCAGGGTTGGTTCAACGCATATGACGCCAAGACGGGCAAGGAACTCTGGAAGTTCAACGCCGGCTCGGGCATCTCCCAGGCGGCGATGACCTACATGATCGACGGCAAGCAGTACGTCGCAGTCATGTCGGGTCGGACCGAATCGATCCCGGCCTTCATGGCAGACATCGGCACCAAGGTGGTCAATGCCAGCTCCGAAGGCGGTACCTTGTACGTGTTCAGCTTGAATTGACGGAAATCCGGAACCATGAACCTTCGCGGAAAAATCCAACTGGGTCTGGTTTCTGCCGCTCTCGCCGCCGGCGCCTTATGGGCGCCGGCGGCATCTGCGGCGACGCTGCGCATCTGCAGCGACCCGGACAACCTGCCGTTCAGTCAATCAGCCGGGCCGGAACATGGCTTCTATATTGATCTGGCAAATTTGGTCGCCAAGAAGCTGGATGCACAGCCCGAATACACATGGTGGGTGAGCATGTACCAGGGAAAGGCGCTGCGCTACACGCTTCGCGCGCGCACCTGCGACGCCTACTTTGCGTTGCCTGCGGGAGCGGACTACGAGACGCCCGGCCTGGCGCGGACCCACGGGTTCCTGGACGTCAGTTACGCAGTCGTTGCATCGCCGTCTTTCACCTTCACCAAGCTGGCTGACCTCAAGGGCAAGCGCGTCGGGGTGCAATTCGATACGACACCACAGATCATCCTGGCCGAACAAGGCGGATACAACACCACGACCTACCGCACCGCCGAGGAAATGTTCACGGCGCTGAACAAGGGCGAAATCGATGCGGCCTTCATGTGGGGCCCCATTGCAGGTTACGAGAACAAGCTGCAACACCAAGACAAGTGGCGCGTGACGCCGGTCTCGGGCGATCATATGAGCGGCCAGGTTGCTGTAGCCGTGCGGGCAGCGGACACCGAGCTGCTCGCCAAGCTCAACGCCGCGCTGACGGCGCTGCAGCCGGAAATCACCCAGCTCGCCGAAAAATACGGCTTCCCGCTGGCCAAACCGATCGACGTTGCCGCGGCATCGAACCCGGCGCGCCTTGGTACCGTCGGCTTCGCGCGCAATTCCTGGCATGGAGCCGACGTACCGATATCGGCCGTGCATCGCGTGGGCTACGTGGTGCCGACGGGGACACAGGTTGCGCAGGCCAGCACGGGCGGGAAACCACCGCCCAGCGCCGATGCGGCCGCCGGACGCGAATTCTTCAACAGCACCTGTGCCCACTGCCATTCGCCCGACGGCGCAAGTCCGATACGTGCGCGGGATTTGCGGCGCCTGAAAGGGCTGTTCGGCGACCAGTGGCCCGAGGTTGCGAAAACGACGATCGAAAACGGTCGCCCGAATCTCGGGATGCCGACCTGGAAAGGAATCCTGACCGACCAGCAGCTCAAGCAGATCCTCGCTTTTCTTGCGACGATCCAGAGCGACGACTAGCGTTCTTTCGTGATGCTCTCCTGGAATTTCGATGCGAAATGCCAGGAGGGACGAGAGGCGACCCGACTCGCGAAAGGCGGGTCGGGCAGTCTGGTGTTCGAATTTTCAGCCATCGGCAGTTGCGCCGAGCAGCGGTAGCAGCCGCAAACGACAAGCGTTGAAACAAAAGACCTGTATGTTCACTCCTCACAAGCTCAACCGTCTGGTCTTTTTCTTCGCAGTCGTCTTGCCGTCGTTTCTGGCGATAGGCATCGACAGTGCCCAGGCGCAGACCAGCACCGCACCAGCGGCCGAGTCGGCGCCTCAATCGCTGGCACCCGTGACGGTGCAAGGCGTTTCATATGGGCCCAACGCCGTGTCGCTGCCATCCACCATCAACGTGCTGGGGCAGAGGGCACTCACCGAAGGCCAACCCAGAGTCAACCTGTCGGAGAGCCTGGGCCAGGTGCCCGGGCTCATCGTCAATAACCGGCAGGACTACGCGCAGGACATGCAGCTGTCGATCCGCGGGTTTGGCGCCGACTCGGCGTTCGGGGTGCAGGGCGTCTATATGACCCTGGACGACATTCCGTTGACCATGCCCGACGGCCAAGGGCAGTCGCAGATCATCGATCTGCCGATGATCGGTGGCATGCAAGTCATCAAGGGACCGTTCGCCGCCCTCTATGGGAATGCCGCCGGCGGCGTGATCCAGGCCTATACCCGTGATGCGCCCGATCCGCCCAGCCTGAGCCTGAGCACCTGGACCGGCAACTGGGGCACGCACCAGACCACCCTGATCGGAGGCGGCACGATCGGCAACGTCAGCGGCATCGCCGGCCTGACCGACTTTCACACCGATGGCTGGCGCGAGCACAGCGGCGCCACACGCCAGCAGTTCAACGGAACGCTGAGCTGGAACGCCACGCCGGATGACCGCTACAGCCTGGTACTGAACGTATTCAACCAGGACGCATTCGACCCGGGCGGGCTCACCCGCGCCGAGCTTGAGCAGAACCCGCGCCAGGTCGAGGCCTCCAGAATCGCCTTCAACACCCGCAAGACCGTGAGCAATGACCAGACAGGCCTGGTGTGGGAGCACCGCTTCGATGCCGACAACACGCTGCGCACGACCGTGTATGGTGGCACACGTGGCGTCACGCAATACCTTCCCTTCACTGGCAGTTTTGGCGCCTCCGCCGGCGGCGTGATCGACCTGAGCGACTACTTCGCAGGCACCACAGTCGACTACACCCACCGGGGCCTGCTGGCGTCGCGTCCCTACACCGTGACCACTGGTTTGAGCTATGCGCGCGAGAACGAATTTCGTCATGGGTTCGTGAACAACAACGGCGTCGAAGGCGTGTTGCGCAACGACCAATACAACACCGTGAGCAATTTCGCCCAGTACGCCCAGACGCATTGGGAACTCACCCCGCGGCTGTCCGTCAGCGGCGGGGTGCGGCACGACACGGTGAACTTCAATTCAGCGCCCGGCAGTGATGCGCCGCTGGCGGCCGGCACGGGCGGGAGCGCGCTCTACTCCAGCACGACCCCCGTGGTGGGCCTGCTCTACAAGCTGGACGAGCACAACAGCGTGTACGCGGATTACGGCCACGGCTTCGTCACGCCCACGTTCTACCAGCTCGCCTACCGGCCCGATGGCCAGCCCGGATTGAACTTCGCGCTGCAGCCCATGCACCTGCGCAATTCCGAAGTGGGTTGGCGCAGCCAGCAGGGCAAGCTGCGCTTCGACAGCTCGCTGTACTACATCACCACCGACAACCAGATCGTCGTCAACTCCTCCACGGGCGGGAGAACCACCTACATCAACGCCGGCAACACGCGGCGCTACGGCACCGATCTGACCCTGGATGCGGCGCTGCCCGCGCATTTCAGTGCCCGCCTGGCGTACAGCCTGATCAACGTGCAGTTTCAGGGCGGACCGTACAACGGCAACACCATGCCCGGAGTTCCGCGCCAACAGCTCTACGCGGGTCTGACCTGGCGCCCGCCGCTGCAAAGCCCGGCGCTGCAGGGTTTTTTCACCACGGTGTCCGCACTGGTGCGCAGCCAGGTGTTTGTCAACGGCCAGAACAGCGCGGCAGCGCAAGGCTACGGCGCGATGAACTGGGCGACCGGGATCGAGCAGCGCCGCGGCCCCTGGCGCCTGTCGGAGTTCGTGCGCGTGGAGAACCTGCTGAACCGCAACTATATCGCTGCCGTGGTGATCGCGGACAGCAACGGCGCCTTCTACGAAGCCGCACCGGGACGCAACGTCATTGCCGGCGTGCAAATTACACGCGACTTCTGAAAATGGCCCGGCAACCACGCGGCTCGCCCATCGGCTTCGCTCATTGCAAGTTCATTCATCCGAACTTTCTCTTCGCAATCGTCTCGCTGTTTCTCGTGCTCGATCCCGCTGTGCATGCGGACCCGGTCAGCACCCAGTTCGAGTTGCCCGAAGTGACGGTGGTCAGCACCACGCCGGTGGCCGACACCGGCATCCCCGTGAGCCAGTTCCCCGGCAACGTGCAGATCATCAACAGCAGTCAACTGCCCTCCAATGCACAGGGGCTGGCCGATGCATTGAACCAGACGGTCGGATCGATCAACGTCAACGACACCCAGGGCAATCCCTACCAGCTTGATCTGAACTACCGCGGTTTCACCGCGTCGCCGGTGCTGGGCACGCCGCAGGGGCTCTCGGTGTTTCTGGACGGCGTGCGCATGAACGAGCCTTTCGGCGACGTCGTGTCCTGGGATCTGATTCCCCAGATCGCCGTCGCGAACACCACGCTGATTCCGGGCTCGAACCCGGTTTATGGCCTGAACACGCTGGGTGGCGCGATCTCGATGAACACCAAGAGCGGCTTCACGTTCCCCGGTACCGATGCGAACATCACCCTGGGCTCGTTCGGGCGCGCGTCCCTCGACGTGGAGCGCGGTGGGCATGCCAAGTACACCGACTACTACCTCGCGGCCAGCGTCTATAACGATCAGGGCTGGGCCGTGTACAACCCGAGCAAGATCCGCCAGTTTTTCGGCAAGGTCGGGTTCCAGGACGACAGGCTCGATCTCGACCTGTCGATGATGTACGCGGACAACGCGATGTACGGCAACCAGACCGTGCCCTTGTCGATGTTGTCGAATGCGGCGGCAGGCTATTCGCACCCGGACAGCACAACCGCGCACAGCTTCATGCTGAACCTGCGTGGCAACCTGGCGGTGAACGACAACAACCTGCTCGGCGGGAATGTCTATTACCGCGACATTGTCCGCGACGTCCTGAACAGCAACGTCAACAACCTCGTGTCAGCCTCGGACAACGATCCTGATTGCGCGGCGTCGGGCGACTGCCCCGCCAGCAATCTGCTCGCGCACTACACGCAAGACGTGTTCGGCGGCAACCTGCAGTGGTCGAACATGGACAAGGTCTGGAACCGGCCCCAGCAGATGACCCTGGGTGTCAACGCCGAATATGGCCGCACGAATTTCAGCAACCTGGGGCAGGATGCGTATGTCAGCAGCGATTTCGCCACGATAGGGGCCAGCCCCTACGTTTCGCAGGCCCAGGTCAGTTCCATCAACCGGCGGTTCGGCCTGTTTGCGACCGACACGCTCTCGGTCACCGATCGGCTTGCGCTGACCGGATCGGCGCGCTACGACTATGCCGCGATTGGCTTGGCGGGAACGGCGTGCACCGACGACAACCTGTGCGACAACGCGGCGACCATCTCGCCCACCCCGGGAACGGACACCCTGGCCGATGTCTCGGGCAATCACAGCTACCACCGCCTGAACCCGTCGGCGGGTCTGACATATCAACTGACGCCTGGCCTGAACGGTTTTGCCAATTACTCGGAGGGCATGCGGACGCCCTCGGCCCTCGAACTGGCATGCGCCGATCCGAATGCGCCCTGCAACGGGCTTCCCAACGCCTTCTCCTCCGACCCCGATCTGAAGGCCGTGATCGCCAGGACCTATGAGGTGGGCTTGCGCGGCAATTACAGCGACAAGCTGCATTGGCGGGCCGCGGCGTTCCATAGCGATTTGGACAACGACATACTTTTTAATCAGACGAATGCCGCACAGGGCTACTTTTCGAATGTTGCCCAAACCCGCCGCCAGGGACTCGAGTTCGGCGTCGATGGGAGGAATCGCCGTTTCGATTACGCGGTCAGCGCCAGCTGGGTGGATGCCACCTTTGAAAGCCCGTTCACCATTGCCAACGGCTCCAACAGCGCTTGCATAGCGGCCAATGGCCCCGGAAATGGCTGTGCGGGCGTACTGGCCCAACCGGGTGACAAGATTCCAGGGATTCCGGCGGTGACGATGAAGCTGCGCCTGGGGTACAAGGTCACGCCGCAGACTCATATCGGTACCACCATCGTGGCCCAAGGCCCGCAATATGCACGTGGTGACGAGAACAACCAGGACATCAACGGGCGGGTGCCAGGCTTTGCAACCGTCAACCTCAACATGGATTACCGCATCAGCAAGACGTTCGACCTCGTCGCCGGAATCAACAATCTGTTCAATAACCAATATGCCAATTTCGGCATTCTGAGCGTGAACAATCTCACATCCGGAAATTCCGAACAGTTCCGTGGTGTCGCAGCGCCGCGCGCTTTCTACATCAGCTTGCGCATGAAGCTTTGATCGGGTTCGAGCGACGCCCCGAACCGGCCGCAAACGCGGCTGCGCCGACGGTTCCTTTTGGAACAAGGCGGCGGAAAAGCAATAGCGGAGCCATGACGCAGGTCAGTTTCGGGGCGGCCAGATGCGCGAGAAGACGCCGTCGCGCTTGATCAGGGCATGCTGCAGCGCGGCCAGCACATGGAGCGCGATCACCACCGCCAGAACGTAGGCGCAGACGATGTGGGCGCCGTTCAGCAGCTTGTAGACCACCGGCAGATCCGGCCCCCAGGGCGACAGGGGATGGCCGAAGAACTTCACGCCATGCTTGCTGAAATTGGAGGCCACGTAACCGAGCGTGGGCATCGCCACCATCAGCACATACAGCAGGCGGTGGGTGGCAAATGCCGCAAGCTGCTGCCACTTCTGCATGAAGGAGGGCATGGCCGGCGGCCGGTGCGTCAGGCGCCACGCCAGTCTCAGCAGGATCAGGACGCCCAGCGTGATGCCCACCGACTTGTGCAGATTCACGTAGTAGCCGCGGGCCGGCGTGTGGCGCGGAATTTCCGATACGATCCAGCCGAATGCCAATTGGGCTAGCAAGGCAATGCCGATGAGCCAGTGCAGCACGATGGCAGTGCGGGTGTAGGGTTCGCCTGCATCTCGCGGGTTGGCAAATTCCCCGTCACCGGGCGACGGCGACGTAGTGATGTGGTGTGTGGACGATGTGTTCATCCGATCCTCGAGGCGGACCGCCATGGATCGAAGCGTGCCGCCGGCGCCTCACACGCCCCAGACAATGTCCTTTTGCGCCTGCGCGCACTCGTTCAGCATCTGTATGAACGGCACGGCGCGCTGGCGCAACGTGACCGCATCGGAGGGCGGGGGCGCGTGAGCCACCCCTC
>SCRU01000025.1 GCA_004323695.1 Burkholderiaceae bacterium | reverse complement strand
GCGTGCGGTCGATTGAGCTGGCGGCCTGCCGCAGGCGCTCGCGGGTGCCTTCATCGAGTTTGACACCGACCGTCGTTGTGGACATGAGAATGGCCCTTGCATTGGGGGATCGGGAGCCCGTACTACAGCGCGCGGACGATCCAGGGTTCACCAGGTTGCTAAAAGTGCAACCATTGGATGAACTATAAACACAAAACCATGAAAATCACGGCCAGGTCAACCCGGAGTTTTCTCAATTATTTAGAAAAATCCCTTCATAAGAATGACTTATATTTGGGAAACCTTGTACAACCTTATCAAACAAAACGTGAACACTTGGGCCGCATTTGACCCGCCCCAACCAAGCTGGCCCATTCTCACGCAGTTCGAACCGTGCAGGCTCGATGGCTGCGCACGCGTGCCTCCTGCGTTCGTCAGGCTGCCCGTTGGCGGCGCACCTGGACCGCCTCGGAGAGCAGTTGCAGCACGCGCAGCGAATCGTCCCAGCCCAGGCAGGCGTCGGTGATGCTCTTGCCGTATTCCAGCGCCTGCGGCTGGTCCTTGCCAGGCGTGAACTTCTGCGCGCCCGCCATCAGGTGGCTCTCCACCATCAGGCCGAAAACGTGGCGTGAGCCGCCGGCGACCTGCGCCGCGATGTCGCGCGCCACCTCGATCTGGCGTTCGTGCTGCTTGTGGCTGTTGGCGTGGCTGCAATCGACCATCAGGGTTGCGGGCAGCCTGGCCGCCTCCAGATCCTTGCAGGCCGCGGCCACACTGGCCGCGTCGTAGTTGGGCGCCTTGCCGCCGCGCAGGATCACGTGGCAATCTTTATTGCCGTTGGTCTGCACGATCGCGACCTGGCCGTTCTTGTGCACCGACAAAAAATGATGCCCGCGCGCCGCCGCCTGGATCGCGTCGGTGGCGATGCGGATGTTGCCGTCGGTGCCGTTCTTGAAGCCGATCGGCGCCGACAGGCCCGAGGCCAGCTCGCGATGCACCTGGCTCTCGGTGGTGCGCGCGCCGATCGCACCCCAGCTGATCAGGTCGCCGATGTACTGCGGCGAGATCACGTCGAGGAACTCACTGCCGGCCGGCAGGCCCTGGCGGTTGATCTCGATCAGGAGCTGGCGCGCAATGCGCAGGCCCTCGTCGATGCGAAAACTTTCGTCGAGGTACGGGTCGTTGATCAACCCTTTCCAGCCCACCGTGGTACGCGGCTTCTCGAAATACACCCGCATCACGATCTCCAGCGTCCCGGCGTATTTGGCGCGCTGCACGGCCAGGCGGCGCGCGTAGTCGATCGCGGCCTCGGGGTTGTGGATCGAGCACGGCCCGATGACCACGAGCAGCCGGTCATCTTTGCCGGCAATGATCTGGTGAATGTTCTTGCGCGTGTTCGTGATCAGCGATTCGACGGCGGTGCCGACGATCGGAAAGAAGCGGATCAAATGTTCGGGGGGCGGCAGCACGGTGATGTCCTTGATGCGTTTGTCGTCGGTCTGGCTGGTTTTCTCGACGCTCGCATACCAGCTCTCGCTGGCGGGGACGGTGGCCTTGGCATTCATCGTGGTCGCTCCTGTTTCAAATCATCAAATCAATCCGGGCATAAAAAAACCGCCGGGCTGGGAAGGCCGGCGGTTCGATCTGGGCTGCGCTTTGCTACGCCATCGCCTCTCGTCCACCGGGGACCGAGAACCAAAAGTAAAAATAGAAGGCGCTGCGTGCTTGCATGGTTGTGAAATGTAGCACAGGT
>SCRU01000024.1 GCA_004323695.1 Burkholderiaceae bacterium | reverse complement strand
GGCCACGTCGGCGCCCAGGCGCACGCCAATGTCGAAGCGCTCGGCCACGATGTCGGTGAAGCGGTTGTCGCTGCTGATCTCGACCTTGATGTCGGGGTACCTGGGCAACCACGGCAGCAGCCGGGGCCAGACCAGCGTACGCACGGCGTGGTCGGACGCCGTGATGCGCACGGTGCCGGCCGGCTTGCCGCGCAACTCGCCCAGCACGGCGAGCTCGGCTTCGATGTCCGCCAGGCGCGGGCCCACCGTCTGGTACAGCCGCTCCCCCGCTTCGGTGGGCGATACGCTGCGCGTGGTGCGGTTCAGCAGCTTCAGGTCGAGCCGGCGCTCCAGCGCGCGCACCGTCTGGCTGAGCGCGGGCTGCGACACGCCCAGTTGCGCGGCGGCGCGGGTGAAGCTGCCCTCGCGTACGACGGCCGCAAAGGCCGCGAGGTCGTCGAATCGTGGTATTGATAAGTGATGCTTATGACGTCATGTCGATAAAGTAGTCTAGTCTTTCAATGGCGGCGTGACTACAGTTCTTGTCATGGATTCACGACCAGGACACACCGCCATGAAAACACGTCAACTGGGCCGCAGCGGCCTGACCGTCTCGGAGCTGGGCCTGGGCTGCATGGGCCTGAGCTACGGCTACGGGCCCGCCACCAACACGGCTGACGCCGTCAAGCTGATCCGCGCCGCTTTTGAGCGCGGGATCACGTTCTTCGACACGGCGGAGGCCTATGGGCCCTTCATCAACGAGAGCGTGGTCGGGGAAGCACTGGAGCCGATGCGCGATCAGGTCGTGATCGCCACCAAGTTCGGCTTTCGCGAAGGCGACACCGGCAAGGGCCTCGACAGCCGGCCGGAACGCATCCGGCACGTGGCCGACGAGGCGCTTGTGCGCCTGCGCACGGACCGCATCGACCTGTTCTATCAGCACCGCGTCGATCCGCAGGTTCCGATGGAAGACGTGGCGGGCACCGTGAAGGATCTGATCCGAGAGGGCAAGGTGAAGCACTTCGGCCTGTCCGAGGCCGGCGTCGACAGCATCCGCCGCGCGCACGCGGTGCAGCCGGTCGCGGCCCTGCAAAGCGAGTATTCCCTGTGGTGGCGCGAGCCGGAGAAGGAGATTCTTCCGCTGCTGCAGGAATTGGGCATTGGCTTCGTGCCCTTCAGCCCGCTTGGCAAGGGCTTCCTGACGGGCGCGATCGACGCGCAGACCTCGTTCGGGGCGACCGACTTCCGCAACACGGTGCCGCGCTTTGCGCCGCAAGCGCGCCAGGCCAATCGCGCGCTGGTCGATGTGCTGGCCGGGATTGCCGCGCGCAAGCAGGTGACACCCGCCCAACT
The DNA here is from genome assembly GCA_004323695.1 of Burkholderiaceae bacterium. Lineage (GTDB taxonomy): Bacteria > Pseudomonadota > Gammaproteobacteria > Burkholderiales > Burkholderiaceae_C > Rhodoferax_A. The sequence continues at coordinate 33,423 of SCRU01000024.1, read as the reverse complement.
GGCGCTCGCCTGGCTGCTCGCGCAAAAGCCGTGGATCGTGCCGATCCCCGGCACCACCAAGCTGCAGCGCCTCGAAGAAAACGCGAGCGCTGCGTCGGTGGTGTTGTCGCCGCAAGACCAGCAGGAGATCGAGGCGGCCATCTCAAGTGTTCCGGTCCAGGGTGCGCGCTACTCGGCGGATCGGCAAAAACTGGTTGGCCGATAAGTGCGGCTGATGAAAACCTCACATCAAGAAAAGGAATTGGAATCATGACCATGGACTATCGGTATCTGGGCCGCAGCGCCCTCAAGGTTTCGCCCCTGTGCCTGGGCGCGATGATGTTTGGCGGCGAGGCCGACGAGGCGACGTCCAAACGCATCGTCAGCAAGGCGTACGACCAGGGCATCAATTTCATCGACACGGCCGACGTCTATCACGGGGGGCGTTCCGAAGAAATCGTGGGGCGCGCGATTGCAGATCGGCGCGACCACTGGGTCGTGGCCACGAAGTTCGGCTACCCGACCGCGCAGGGTCCGAACGAGCAGGGCCAGTCGCGCAAGTGGATCATCCAGTCCGTCGAAGCGAGCCTGAAGCGCCTGGGCACGGATTACATCGACATCCTGTACTTCCATCGGGCGCTCGCCGAGGCACCACTGAACGAGGGCGTGCGTGCGATTGGCGACCTGATCCGTCAGGGCAAGGTCCGCTACTTCGGGGTGTCCAACGTCCGCGGCTGGCGCATTGCCGAAATCGCGCGCCTGGCCGACCAACTCGGCATCGACCGGCCCGTCGCGAGCGAACCGCTGTACAACCTCGTCGATCGCACGGCTGAGGTCGAGCAACTGCCGGCGGCCGCCCACTACGGACTGGGCGTCGTCTCGTACAGCCCGCTGGCGCGCGGCGTGCTCAGCGGCAAATACGCGGTCGATGCACCGCCGCCGGCCGACTCGCGCGCAGGCCGCGGCGACAAGCGCATCCAGCAGACCGAGTGGCGGCCGGAGTCGCTCAAGGTCGCGCAAGCCATCGCCGCGCATGCCGCAAAGCGCGGCACGACGTCGATCGCGTTCGCGCTCGCCTGGGTCCTCCAGAATCGGTTCGTCAGCGCCACCATCGCGGGTCCGCGCACCGAAGCGCAGTGGGACCGCTACGTCGAAGCGCTGCCGCTGCAACTCGGGCCCGACGACGAGAAGCTTGTCGACAGCCTGGTTCCCCCGGGCCACGCCTCGACGCCGGGCTATACCGACCCCGGCTACCCGATCGAAGGGCGCCGCGTCGCCTGAGGCATAGTCCACCGGCACGACAACGAGGTGGGGGCGATCCGTCAGCGCTTTGCCTTGGCTTCTTGAACCGCCCGCCCCGGCTTTCAATTCGCCAGCGCGGTCGGGACATGCCGCACGATATGGTCGATCAACGCGCGCACCGCGGGCAGCATGCCGCGCCGGCTCACGAAGACCAGATGGATGACCTGTTCCGGAGTGCCCCATTCCTTGGCCACGCACACCAGCGATCCGTCCTCGAGTCCGCGCCACGCAATGCGCAGCGGCAGCAGCGCGATACCGACGCCGCCCGCGACCGCGGCGAGTTGCACCGCGTAGTCGGAACACAGCAGGCGCGGTCGATGCACGATGCGCGTGCTGCGGCTCTCTGACGCGGTCAGCGTCCAGCTCTGCTCGGCACCTTCGCGCAGCCCGGCGATGGTGTCGAGCCCGGCGATCTGCGCCGGCTCCACGATCGGCGCCTTGCCGTCGAGGTAGGACGAACTGGCCAGCAGCACCATGCGCCCGGAAGCGATGCGCCGCGTGACCAGGGCCGGGTCCTCCAGCCCGCTCTCGCGAACCCGCAGCGCGATGTCGATGCGCTCCTCAATCAGGTTCACGCTACGGTCGGTCGACTCGAGCTCGACCCGCACCTTCGGATATTCGCGCATGAAGCTCGCCACGATGCGCGCCAGGTAGAACTGCGCAATGGCCACCGGGCAGCTTAGGCGCACGGTGCCGGCGGGCGCCGAGCGCAACTGCTCGACCGCCTGCCGGGCGGCTTCGGCCTCGACCATCATGGCCGCGCAGTGCTCGTAGAACACCCGCCCCGCCTCGGTGAGGGACATGCCCCGGGTGCTGCGCTGGACCAGCCGCACGCCCATACGTTCCTCCAGCAGCGAGACGCGCCGGCTGAGCTTGGACTTGGTGACATGGGCGACCCGCTCGGCGGCGCTGAAGCCACCATGCTCGACGATCAGCGAGAAGTAACGCAGGTCGTTCAGATCCATGTGGGTCGTCTCAAAAATAGAACACTCCCTTGCAATTTTGCCATCTTATCGAACATTGTCGTCATCTATATCGTAGAGCCCATCCCAACCCGCTCCGGTTTGGGAGCATCAACTCAACCAAGGAATCACCCCATGGAACCCCGTCTGAACTTCTACAAGACCAATCCCGAAGCCATGAAGGCGCTGGGCGCGCTGGAGCAGCGCATCGCCAAGTCCGGTCTCGAAAAGCCGCTGGTCGAGCTGGTGCGGCTGCGGGCTTCGCAGATCAACGGCTGCGCCTACTGTGTCGACCTGCATAGCAGCGACGCGCTGAAGGCGGGCGAGGACGCGCGCCGCCTAGCTACGCTGCCGGTCTGGCACGAAGCGCCTTTTTTCAGCGACCGCGAGCGTGCCGCGCTGGCCTGGACCGAGGCTCTCACACTGGTTGCCGAAACTCACGTGCCGGACGAAACGTGGGAAGTCGTGCGCCCACACTTTACGCCCGAGGAGATGGTCGATCTGACACTGCTGGTGAGCACGATCAACGCCTGGAACCGGTTCGCGATCGCTTTCCGAAAGCTGCCCGTATGAAGACGGCGGGCACTTTGGTCCACCATATCGTCCGGCACATTGCCAGAACCAGCGGCCGCCGAATCTCCTGCGCCGGCCGCAGTCCGACGACAACTCGGCAGAGCGTTTTGCACCGGAGCGCCAGCCTGACCGGCGCCTTGGATCGCGCCGGATTTCCTAGAGACCCGCGAGCCTCAACCTAAGGCCCTATGGGAGGTGCGATGAGCAAGCAGAGATACCCCGAAGAATTCAAGACTGAGGCGGTCAGACAGATCACCGAGCGAGGCCACAAGGTGGCCGATGTATCGGCCCGGTTTGGCGTGAGCCAGCACAGCCTGTACCAATGGGTCAAGGCCAGGCAGGGCCCGCCCAGACCGCGCCAGGTGCAGCGGTCGCAAGTCGACGAACTGCGCCGGTTGAAATCCGAACTCAAGCGCGTGACCGAGGAGCGCGACATCCTTAAAAGGAAGGGCCACAGCGTACTTTGCCAGGCAGCCCGGGTGAGGTACGCGTTCATCAAGCGACACGGGTATGAGCACCGCGTCACGGCAGCGCGGGCTAAAACTCGGTCTCGCGCAGCATGATTTCGTTGCCAGACTTTGCCCGCGTCACGACCCCGTCCGTCACGATGGCGTACGGCGGGAACCCCGGGGACAATGTTGAAGCGTCATGCTCGGCCACTCTGGGCGCAGGCTGGCGCGCCAGAATCGTCAGCGCCACCTGAAACGTAGCCCGGTTCTGTCCGGCACGGGCCGGCAACGTCGATGCGGCGATGGCCACGAGGGCGATCGAGGCAACACATCGGCTCGCGCGGCGTGTCCGCGAACTGCCCCGGCACGTTGCGACAGCCCGTTTTTCTTCGGTGTGCCCCTGCACCGAAACCGCAAATTCTTCCCTGCCCATACACCCCCCGCGATCGGCAGCAGAACGTTTCCTTGTTCTGCCGAACAAAAAGTGTGTAACTTATGGTGACGAAATACAAGAGCGGCCCAGCAATAAAGGCGTCAATTTGCCGCCTTGATGTGGCTCGATGGCGGCAGTGATTTTCGATATGTACGACGTTGGAATTAGCGACGGATCGTGCTGTAGAAGAAAGGCTACGCATGTCCCGGCGTGGTCGCCGCGAGCTCAACCCGCGTCCTGGAGCAGCAGCGGCGCCAGCTCCTGCATCGCCCCAAAGACATGCCGCGCCCCTGCGCCCCGAAGGGCCGCCGGCGCACCCGGGCCGGCTTGCGTCGGGCTGTAGCCGAACACGGTCGCGCCCGCCGCCACGCCGGCCGCGACACCGGTCACCGTGTCTTCCACTACCGCGCAGCGCGCAGGCGCCACGCCCAGCGCCGCGGCGGCGGCCAGGTAGACATCGGGTGCGGGCTTGGAGCGGGGCAGTTCGTGCCCGCTGAAGATGCGGCCCTTGAAGTACCGCATCAGGCCGCACTTCTGCAGTTGAAGTTCGACCTTGAAGCGGTCGGCGCCCGAGGCGCAGGCGATGCGGCCCTTGAAGCGCTCGTGCAGCAGCGCCACGGCGGCCACGGCGCCTTCGATGGGCTGGAGGTGGCGCAGCAGACCATCGTTGCGGCGCTCGCGAAAGCGCGCCATCCAGTCTTCGGTGAGCGGCTGGCCGGTGCGCGCCTCGATCAGCGCACGCTCGTCCTTCACCATCTTGCCGACAAACAGGCGCATGCATTCTTCGATGCCCAGATTCCAGCCCCTCTCATTCAGCATGTCGCGCAGCACGCCGATGGTGATGGCCTCGGAGTCCACCAGCACGCCATCGCAGTCGAACAGAACTGCTTCAAAATTCATAGTCACCTTTTCATATCCCATAGGGGCTGCAGCCCATTTTTCCTTGCATTGTTCGCAAAACCACGAGGCACGGCGACACTCGCGAGGGAAGCGGCTGCCCGCACCCGGGCGCGAGGAATGGTCACGGGTGGCGCCGGCTTATGGTGTTTGCAGGGGTAGACAACTTGGCGGAGGCGCCGCCGCCGGTCACGCCTTGCCGGTTTTCGCAGCCTTGCGCTGCTCCAGCGTTTCGGTCGGCGCGCCCTGCTTCGTCCACTCGGCCCAGCCGCCGTCGATGTGCGCCACATTCGCCATGCCCATGTCCTGCAGCGCCTTGGCCGCGAGCGCGCTGCGCCAGCCGGCGCCGCAGAACAGGATGAACTCTTTGGACTCGTCGGCGAAGATCTTCTTGTGATAGGGCGAGGCGGGGTCGACCCAGAACTCGAGCATGCCGCGCGGCGCATGCAGCGCGCCGGTGACGGTGCCATCCTTGAGCTCGCGCACGTCCCGGATATCGACGATCTGCACGTCGGGTGCGCCGAGCCGCGCGCGCACCTGTGCCACCGAGTAGGTCTTGACCTGGGCCATGGCTTCGTCGACGAGTTGCTTGTAGCCTTTGGTGATGGGCATGGAAATTCTCCTGAAAGTAATTCGAAGGGTACACCTCGAAACAGAAGAATAGCGGCAACGCAGGCTGGCACGCTGCTCCCATCCCCACCTTCCCCCAGAGCAGGAAGGGACAAGAAGCAGATCAGACCAGCCCGATGTCGCGCGGCTTCACATCGGCAAACACCTGGCCCAGCTGGCCGGCGCCCAGTCCGAACTGGCGCGCAAACAGGCCCGCAAGCACGGCGCGGTATTCGTTCAGCACGGGGTAGTCGCGGTTCTGGAACAACGTGGCCTGCTCGACCCGTACCTGCTCGCCCGCGATGCGCCCGCCGCGCACGCTGCCGCCCAGCACCCAGTACACCGTGCCGTGGCCATGGTCGGTGCCGTGGTTGCCGTTCTGCCGGAAGGTGCGGCCAAATTCGCTCACCACAACCACCGTGGTGTCCTGCCAGGCCGGACCCAATTCCTGCGCAAAGGCGGCCAACCCCTGGCCAAGCTCGCCCAGCCGGTTCGCCAGATAGCCCTGCGCACCGCCCTGGTTCACGTGCGTGTCCCACCCGCCGACATCGACGAAGCCGATGTTGTAGCGGTCGGCCATCAGCCTCGCAATGCGGCGCGCCTCGGCGCCAAAGCCACGGGTGGACACCGCATTGCGCCCCGAGGCTTTCATTTCGGCCTGCAGATCGCCCATCACCTGGTCACGCACCGCGAAGCCTTCATGCACGCGCGAAGCCAATGCATTGCCCTGGTACATCGACGCGATCAGCTGGCTCTGATGCGCGTCGATGGCGCTGCGTCCCACCACCGCCAGCGCCATGTTCGCCACCTGTACCTTGCCTTGCATCGACAGCGGAACCTGCGCGGTGAACGCCATCGGCGCCGCGCCACTCACCACCCCGGCCAGTCGGTTCATGAAGCCCGAGTGGTAGTTGTGCGCGCCAGCGAGCGGCTGCCCCATTTCGATCGTGTCCTGCGTCTCGAAATGGCTGCGCGTGGTGTCATTCGTGCCGGCGAACGGGACGAGCGCCAGTTCACCACGCTGGTAAATCGGATAGATCGAATCGCGCAGCACCGGATGCAGGCCCCAGTCGGCGTTGAGTGCCAGCGCCGCACTGGCGTCCGCGCCGGGGCGCGCGATGGCGATGTCCGGGCGCGACTCGTAATAGAAACTGCTGGATGTGGGCACCAGCAGGCTGCAGCAGTCATAGGCGCCACGCAGAAACACCAGCAGGAAGCGCGACCCCGCCGCCGGCGCGGCGAACAGTCTGGCGGAACCGACAGCCAGCGGGGCAGCGGCAAGAGACTGCAGCAGGTAGCGACGCTTCATGGCAAGACTCCTTTGCGAAACTTTCAACGGCGCATGAATTCGGGTGACGACAGCAGCAGCGAGTTCCACTCCTGCGGCGAGGCCGCCTGAGCGAGCGCATGGCGCGTGGCCGGCCCGAGCGTGCGGTCGAATGCGTCGTAATAGAGCGCATTGGCCATTTGCGGGAACGCCGGCCGGTCCAGCGGCCGCGGCCCCCCGATCCGGAACAGGCCCGCACTGCCCGAGCCGATCGCACGCGCCACTTCGAAGCGTGTTTCCATCTGGCCGGAACTGGCCCAGTCCGCCTCGGTTGCCGGATAGCCGTCAGGCGTCTGGTGCCCGAAAAGCGGCTCGCCCATGCGCGCGAGCCAATTGATGACCGGTTGCGCATTCAGGATGGTGCGACCGTCATAGGCAAGGCGCACCGACGAGATCACGTAGCGCATCGGGTCCTTGAATTTGGTGCCCGCCGCATGCATGAATTCCGGCGCCATGAACAGGGTGTGCAGCACCGCCGCGATATCACCATCCGTATGCAGGTAGGTTTGCGCCATCCGATCCACCAGCGCCGGCGGCGGGTTATCGGACAGCCAGTACACCGCCAGCTGACGGCTGAGGAAATGCGCGGTAGCGGGTGAACTCGCGAGCCGATCAAGCGCTTCGTCGAACTCGGCCAGGCCGTGGCTGCGGATCGGCGCACCCAGAAATACCTTTGGCCCGAAATCGTGGCGACGTGGATTGAACTCGAACGCGCCCTGGCGTACGAAATAGGGCGAGAGACGGGGGGGCAACCGCGGATCGTTGGGCTGGTAGCTCACGCCGACGCCGGTCATCACCCGCGCAAGCTGCTGCACGTCCTGCTGCGTGTAGCCCGAGCCGACCCCCATGGTGTGCAGCTCCATGATCTCGCGCGCATAGTTCTCGTTGATATGGCCCACAGCGTTCTGCACGTTGTCGAGGTACACCAGCATCGCCGGGTGGTGCGCGACCGCGCCGAGCAGGTCGCGGAACCGGCCCAGGGCGTGCGGACGAATCGCCCGATCCACATAGTCACCCACGGTGGCCCGGATATTCCCCTTGTACAGAAATACGTTGAAATGATTCAGCCAGAACCAGGTCATCTCCTCCTGAACCTGGTTCGGCGAATACAGCGCGTGCAGGATTTCGCTCGTTTGTGCCTCGCGCCCGAGTTGGGTCATGTCCTGCTGCCAGACCTTCAGTGCGGCCTTCTTCGCGTCGTCGTCGGCGAGCGAGGCCGCCTGCCTGCGCTGTGCCGCCATGTCGCGGGCCGTCTCCACCAGGGGACGCTGGTTGATCGTCATCGCGTCGATCTGCGCCTGCACCGCGGGCGGCAGCCGTGCCGGCGGTGGATGCAGCTGTTCAGCGACATAACGCCGATAGCCGAGTGCGCGCAGCCGGGACACTGCGTCACTGTCCACGCCCCAAGTCAGGCGGTTCGCTTCGCGAAACAGCTGCGCATCGTCCGGGCGTGCCCAGGCCGCTTTCGCCGCCGGAGCCGCCGGAGCCGCGCAACCGCTGAGCAAAACCCCTCCGGCAGCGATCGCCGCGAGCGCCAGCGCCATGGCAGAGCGTGCCGCGGCCACGCTGCCTCCCTACACCCCGAACCGGCCGATGGTTCGGCTGCTCTCGTCGAGCTGCTGGGTCAGCACCGCCTGGTCCGCCGGGGTCAGATGCGTTCCATCCTGCCGCGCCATATCGCGCTCTTCCTGTCGAATGCGGTGCAGGTTGCCGCGCAGCCGGGCCGCTTCACCGGGCCCGATGCGGCCCAACCGGATCCCCTGGTTGATCCGCTGTTCCTGATGCGCGATGCGCGCGTTGTCGTGTGCGCGCGCCGGGTGATGCATGTCCCATGGCGTCTGGGCCAGCGCCGGAGTCGAAAGCGCAGCGGCGGCGGTTGCAGCGACAAGCATGGCAAGCGCAGTGCGAATGGAAATTTTCATGGTGTCTGTTTCGTTTGAATGGAATGAATGGGCGGTCGAGCAGGCCGGCCGAACGTGCGTCCTGCCCGCCGTGCGATCACTTGCCGATGTCGCGGCTGTTCTCGTTCAGTTGCTGGTTCAGCGCGTGCTGATCGGCGCGGGTCAGGTGGCCGCCCTTGTCCTGGCTGGCCATGTCGCGCTCTTCCTGGCGGACCTTGTGGTCGTCCGCGCGCAGCGTGTGCGCTTGCCGGTGTGTCATCTCACCTTCTTTCACCTCCCGGGTGATGCGGTGGTTCTGGTTCGCGATCCGGTGGTTGTCGTGAACGCGCGCCGGGTGGTGCGTCTGCCAGTTGGTTTCGGCCAGCGCATTGGTCGAAAAGACGCCGGCGGCCGTGGTGGCGACCAGTACGGCCAAAGTCGTGCGAAGGATGCTGTTCATGGTCTCTTCCTCGTGTTTGCAGGCAAACCACCATGGTGTGCCTGCGAACTCTAACGCCGACGCGATCGCCGAAGAAGACAGGTTTGGAAACTTTACCCAACCGAAACCAGCGGGGCTGGAGATGTTTACAGAGCCGACACATCGGGCTCACGGCGCCCGCACCGCAATGGCCGCCGGGCCCTACAGCGCGCGCTGGATGATGATTTTCTGCACGTCCGAGGTGCCTTCGTAGATCTGGCAGACGCGCACGTCGCGGGAGATTCGCTCCACCGGAAAGTCGCTCACATAACCGTAGCCACCCAGCGTCTGGATCGCCACACTGCAAACCTGCTCGGCCATTTCGCTGGCGAACAGCTTGGCCATCGCGGCCTCCTTGAGGCACGGGCGTCCCGCGTCGCGCAGACTCGCGGCGTGCCAGATCAATTGCCGGGCCGCTTCTATTTTAGTAGCACATTCGGCAAGCCGGAAGCCGACCGCCTGGTGATTGAAGATAGATGTGCCAAAGCTCGTGCGCTCCTTGGCGTAAGTCACGGCGCAGTCGAATGCACTGCGCGCCATGCCCACGCTCTGCGCGGCGATGCCGATGCGTCCACCCTCCAGCCCGCCCAGCGCGATCTTGTAGCCCTCGCCTTCCGCCCCGATCCGGTTCCCGGCCGGAATGCGGCAGTGGTCGAAATTGATCTGCGCCGTGTCGCTGCTGTGCTGGCCGAGCTTGTCTTCGAGCCGCGCGACCACGTAGCCGGGCGTGTCGGTCGGCACCAGGAAGGCGCTCATGCCGCGCTTGCCGGCGCCCTTGTCCGTCACCGCGATCACCACCGCGACCTGACCGTTCTTGCCGCTGGTGATGAACTGCTTGACACCGTTGAGCACATACGCGTCGCCATCAAGCACGGCCGTGGTGCGCAGCCCGGACGCGTCCGAGCCCACGTGCGGCTCCGTCAGGCAGAACGCGCCCAGCATCCGGCCCTGCGCCAGCGGCGTCAGCCACTGCCTTTTCTGCGCCGCACTGCCGTAGCGCAGCAGGATCGCGTTGACCGGGCAATTGGTCACGGAGATCGCCGTGCTGGTGCCGCCGTCGCCGGCCGCAATTTCTTCCAGCACCAGCGCCAGCGTCACATAGTCCAGCTGCGCGCCGCCGAATTCCTCGGGCACGCAAATGCCGTAGGCGCCCAACTCGGCCAAGCCCTGGTGCGCCTGCCTCGGGAATTCATGCGTCTTGTCCCATGTCGCGGCATTCGGCCACAGCTGTTCCTGCGCGAACGCGCGCACCGCGTCGCGGATCATTTCCTGGTCGGAGGTCAGCAGCATGGTGCGACGTGTTTACAGCAGTTCCAGCGCCAGCGCGGTCGCCTCGCCGCCGCCGATGCACAGGGTGGCGATGCCGCGCTTGAGGCCGCGCGCGCGCAGTGCGTACAGCAGCGTGACCATGATGCGCGCGCCGCTGGCGCCGATCGGATGCCCGAGCGCGCAGGCGCCGCCATTCACATTGACGATCTCGTGCGGGATCGACAGCTCGGTCATCAGCGCCATCGGCACCACGGCAAACGCCTCGTTGATTTCCCACAGATCCACGTCCTTCACACCCCAGCCGGTCCTGGCGAGCAGCTTTTGCACGGCGCCCACCGGCGCGGTGGAAAACCAGTTGGGCGCCTGGGCGTGCGTGGCATGGCCGACGATGCGCGCCAGCGGTTTGGCACCAAGCCTGGCGGCCGTCCCGGCCCCCGTCAGCACCAGCGCGGCGGCGCCGTCGTTGATGGACGAACTCGACGCGGCCGTGATGGTGCCGTCCTTCTTGAACGCGGGTTTGAGCTGCGCGATCTTGTCGAGCTTCACCCTGCCCGGACCTTCGTCGACGGAGATCACCGCTTCGCCCGCGCGGCTCCTGACCGTGACCGGTGTGATCTCGGCCCGGAACGCTCCTGATTCCGTAGCGACCTTGGCACGCTGCACGCTGGCAATCGCGAAATGATCCTGCGCCTCGCGGGTAAAGCTGTATTTGGCCGCGCAGTCCTCACCGAAGGTGCCCATGGAACGGCCGGGCTCGTAGGCGTCTTCCAGTCCGTCGAGCATCATGTGGTCGAAGATCCGGTCGTGCCCCATACGGTAGCCGCCACGGCCCTTTTGCAGCAGATACGGGGCGTTCGTCATGCTCTCCATGCCGCCCGCCACCATCACCTCGTGGCTGCCCGCCATCAGCATGTCGTGCGCCAGCATGGCGGCCTTCATGCCCGAGCCGCACATCTTGGACAGCGTGACCGCGCCCGTGCTCTGGGGCAGGCCGCCCTTGAACGCGGCCTGGCGCGCCGGCGCCTGGCCCTGCCCCGCCATCAGGCAGTTGCCGAACAGCACCTCGCCCACCAGATCGGGCGCAACGCCGGCGCGCTCGACCGCTGCCTTGATGGCGGCGCCGCCCAGGTCGTGTGCCGCGAGACTGGAAAAGTCGCCCTGGAAGCTGCCCATGGGGGTACGGGCCGCGCCGACGATCACGATGGAATCCGACATGATTTTTCCTTGCAAAAAGAAGAGCCCGCCCCGTCAACTACAAGTTGACGTTTACGTAAACGTCAATTTTGACAGAATCGGCATGCGATGCAAGGCCGGCCCGCGCGCGTCCGGCCCCCGCTCAGGCCTTGCCGATCGGAATGTAGATCTCCGCGCCCTTGCGCTTGAACTCCTGGGACATGCTTTGCATGCCGTCGGCGAGCGCCTGCTCATCGCTGACCCCGAGCGAAGCCGCGTAGTCGCGCACTTCCTGCGTGATCTTCATCGAGCAGAACTTCGGACCGCACATCGAGCAGAAATGCGCGACCTTGGACGAGTCCTTGGGCAGCGTCTCGTCGTGGAAATTGCGGGCGGTGTCCGGATCCAGCGACAGGTTGAACTGGTCCATCCAGCGGAATTCGAAGCGTGCCTTCGACAGCGCGTCGTCGCGCGCGCGCGCGCCGGGATGGCCCTTGGCCACGTCGGCCGCGTGCGCGGCAATCTTGTAGGTGATGATGCCGGTCTTCACGTCCTCGCGGTCCGGCAGGCCCAGGTGCTCCTTGGGCGTCACGTAGCACAGCATCGCGGTGCCATACCAGCCGATCATGGCGGCGCCGATGCCGCTGGTGATGTGGTCGTAACCGGGCGCGATGTCGGTGGTCAGCGGGCCCAGCGTGTAGAACGGCGCCTCGTGACAGTGCTCCAGCTGCAGGTCCATGTTCTCCTTGATCATGTGCATGGGCACATGGCCGGGGCCTTCGATCATGACCTGCACGTCGTGCTGCCATGCGATTTTGGTCAGTTCTCCCAGCGTGCGCAGCTCGGCGAACTGCGCCTCGTCGTTCGCGTCGGCACCGGAGCCGGGGCGCAGCCCGTCGCCGAGCGAATAGCTGACGTCGTACGCCTTCATGATCTCGCACATCTCGTCGAAGTGCGTGTACAGGAAACTCTCCTTGTGATGCGCGATGCACCACTTGGCCATGATCGAGCCCCCGCGCGAGACGATGCCGGTCACGCGGTTCGCGGTCAGGTGGATGAACGGCAGGCGCACGCCGGCGTGCACCGTGAAGTAGTCCACGCCCTGCTCGGCCTGCTCGATCAGCGTGTCGCGGAAGATCTCCCAGGTGAGGTCCTCGGCGACGCCGCCGACCTTCTCCAGCGCCTGGTAAATCGGCACGGTGCCGATCGGTACCGGAGAGTTGCGCACGATCCAGTCGCGCGTGGTGTGGATGTTCTTGCCGGTGGACAGGTCCATCACCGTGTCCGCACCCCAGCGGATGGACCACACCAGCTTCTCCACCTCTTCCTCGATGCTCGACGTGACCGCCGAATTGCCGATGTTGGCATTGACCTTGACCAGGAAGTTGCGCCCGATCGCCATCGGCTCGAGCTCGGTGTGGTTGATGTTGGCCGGAATGATGGCGCGCCCGCGCGCCACCTCGTCGCGCACGAATTCCGGCGTCATGACCTTCGGGATTGCCGCGCCGAAGCTGTTGCCGGCCAGGCGCTTTTCGCGCGCGGCGTCCTGCTGGTATTGCTGCATCCATTCGAGCTTCTGGTTCTCGCGGATCGCCACGTACTCCATCTCGGCGGTGATGATGCCTTTGCGCGCATAGTGCATCTGCGACACGTTGGCGCCGGAGCGGGCGCGCCGCGGCCTGCGCTGCAATCCCGCGGCCTGGGCCCGCAGGGCGGCCAGCGTGTCGGTTTCGCCATGTTTGGCGCCGTCGTCCAGCGCGAACGGGGGGCGGCCCTCGTAGGCTTCGGTGTCGCTGCGGTCATCGATCCAGTGCTGGCGCGGCGTCGGCAGGCCCTGGCGCACGTCGATCACGGCATCGGGATCGGTATAGGGGCCCGAGGTGTCGTACACCGCGACCGTCTCGCCGTTGCTTTGCAGGATTTCACGCAGCGGCACCTGGACGCCATGCGGTCCGGCGACGTAGCGCTTGCGCGACGCGGGCAGCGGCTCGCGCGTGAGGTTGATGAATTGGGCTAGTTTGTCGGGCGCGTTCATGGCAGGGTCTCCGGTTGAGTGACACGTTGCACCAGAGGACGGCGACAGCAACGCGAACACTTGGGAAGACGACATGACACCCCTGGACGGGGGACAGACCGCAGTCTGGCTCTTCTTACGCCGGTACAAGCCGGATCAAGTTCGCGGGTTTGGAAACCATCTCAGCGCAGACTCTGCGCACCCCGGGCAGCACCAGTATAGGCGATCCGGCGGCGATGCGGGAACCTACGAATTCCGCGGGCGACGCGCGGCGACCACCGCGTCGACGGCCGCGCGGTACAGCGGCTGCAGCGTATCGGCGCCATGGACCGTCATCTTCAGATCGTGCAGCAGCCCGTCGTGCACGCCATACGCCCAGGCGTGCACGCTGACCTTCTGGCCGCGCGCCCAGGCGTCGGTCATCACGGTACTGACGCAGACGTTGACCGCCTGCTCGATCGCATTCAATTCCACCAGCGCGTCGATGCGTCCGGCCTCGGGCAGCCCCTCCAGCAGCGCGGCATGCCGGTCGCGCACGTTCTGGATGTGGCGGATCCAGTTGTCGGCCAGGCCAATCCGGCTGTTGCGCAGCGCGGCCGTCACGCCGCCGCAGCCGTAGTGGCCGACCACCATCACATGTTCGACCTTGAGCACGTCCACCGCAAACTGGATCACCGACAGCGCATTCAGGTCCGAATGCACCACCAGGTTGGCGATATTGCGGTGCACGAACACCTCGCCCGGATCAAGGCCGGCGATCTGGTTCGCGGGCACGCGGCTGTCGGAGCAGCCGATCCACATGTATTTGGGTGTCTGCTGCTTCACCAGGCTGGTGAAGAAGCCGGGACGGTCGCGCTCCATCTGCGCGGCCCAGTCGCGGTTGTGGGCAAACAGGTCTTGAATGTTGGACGTGGTCATCCGGCTATTTTAATTCCCGGGACACCGGCGGGCGCTCACATCGTCTCGCCGAACAGTTCGCGGCCGATCAGCATGCGCCGGATTTCGCTGGTGCCCGCGCCGATCTCGTACAGCTTGGCGTCGCGCCACAGGCGTCCCAGCGGGTACTCGTTGATGTAGCCGTTGCCACCGAAAATCTGGATGCCGTCGCCAGCCATGCGGGTGGCGGCTTCGGCACACCACAGGATCAGGCCCGCGCAATCCTTGCGCACCTGGCGCACATGCTCGCTGCCAAGCGCGTCGAGGTTCTTGCCCACGGTGTAGCAGTAGGCGCGACCAGCCTGCAGCATGGTGTACATGTCGGCCACCTTGCCCTGGATCAGCTGGAACTCGCCGATGCTCTGGCCGAACTGCTTGCGGTCGTGGATGTAGGGCACCACGTTGTCCATCACCGCCTGCATGATGCCGATCGGCCCGGCCGACAGCACCGCGCGTTCGTAGTCGAGCCCGCTCATCAGCACCTTCGCGCCGCCGTTCAGCGCCCCCAAGATCTGGCTGGCCGGCACCTCGACGTTGCTGAACACCAGCTCGCCCGTGTGGCTGCCGCGCATGCCGAGCTTGTCGAGCTTTTGCGCGATCGAAAAGCCCTTCATGCCCTTCTCGATGATGAAGGCGGTGACGCCGCGCGCGCCGAGTTCGGGCTCGGTCTTGGCATATACCACCAGGGTATCGGCGTCCGGTCCGTTCGTGATCCACATCTTGCTGCCATTCAGCAGATAGAACCCGCCCTTGTCTTCGGCTTTGAGCTTCATGCTGATCACGTCCGAGCCCGCGCCCGGCTCGCTCATGGCGAGCGCGCCCACATGTTCGCCACTGATCAGCGCGGGCAGGTACTTCTTGCGCTGCGCGTCGCTGCCGTTGCGCTTGAGCTGGTTCACGCACAGGTTGCTATGCGCGCCGTAGGACAGGCCCACCGAGGCGCTGGCGCGCGAGATTTCCTCCATCGCGATCATGTGCGCCAGGTAACCCATGTTGGCGCCGCCGTACTCTTCGCTCACGGTGATGCCGAGCACGCCCAGCTCGCCCATCTTGCGCCACAGGTCCATCGGGAACTGGTCGCTACGGTCGATCTCGGCGGCGCGCGGGGCGATCTCGGCCTGGGCAAAATCGCGCACGGCGTCGCGCAGGGCATCGATGTCTTCTCCGAGCTGGAAATTCAGTCCGGGCAGGTTGGTCATGGCAGTTCCTTGGGTTTTGGGGAAGGCGATCCGGCAGGCTAGTTTTTCACGTCGGCGCGGCCCGTGACGGTCATCAGCGTTGCGCCCATGGTCGCGATGAGCTTTTCGCGGCCGTGGTCCACCGCATAGGCACGGCCTTCGGCCACCGTCACCGTGCGCCCTGGCTTGACGACCTGGCCCACCATGCGAAAGCGCTGGCCCCGGGCCGGCGCCAGCAGGTTGATCTTGAATTCGATCGTGAGCACGCCGGCGTCTGGCGGCATCAGGGTGAAGCCGGCGTAGCCGCAGGCCGAGTCGAGCGCGCTGGCCACCATGCCCGCATGCAGAAAGCCGTGTTGCTGGGTCAGCCCCGCTGCCCAGGGCAGCCCGATTTCGACCCGACCCGGCTCGATGGCGCCCAGCGTCGCGCCGAGTGTTCCCATGGCGCCTTGCAACGCGAAACTGTCGCGGACCCGCTGCGCGAAGGCAGGATCCTTGGGCTCGAACACCTCAGGTGCCATGCATCCCTCCAGATTGACGTTTACGTAAACGTCAATTATGGGTCATTTTCCGGCGCCGGCCGTTTTCGCCAGCAGCGCGCGCGCCTCTTTCTCGTGCGTCCTGACCTCTTCCAGGTTCGCCTGCAGCTCGGCCATCTGCTGCTCCAGCTGCTCGCGGTGCCGGGCCAGCACGGCCAGGAATTTCTTCAGTTGCGGTGCCGTGTCGCGCGGACTGTCGTAGCTGTCGATGATCTCCCGCGCTTCCGTCAGGCTCAGCCCGAGCCGTTTGGCCCGCAATGTCAGCTTGAGCCGTGTCCGGTCGCGCGCGCTGTACACGCGCATGCGCCCGCCCGGGCCCTCGCGCGCGGGCTGCAGCAGCTGCATGTCCTCATAAAAGCGGATGGCGCGGGTCGTCAGGTCGAACTCCTTGGCAAGGTCGCTGATCGTGTAGGTGGGAGCCATGGCAGAGAGTGAATGAAACAGGGGACGTACCGAGGTGACAACGCGGGACGGGTGGAGTCCCTACAATGCGCGATTACATCTTACGTTTACGTAAACGTCAACACCCGGGCCCACCCGCATGAATCTCCTCGAACAACAGCTCCACTATCCGCTGGGCGATGCCCTGCCCGAGCCCGGCACCACGATCGAAGTGGCGCCGGGCATCCGCTGGATCCGCATGAGCCTGCCGTTCGCGCTGAACCACATCAACCTGTGGCTGCTGCGCGATGAGATGGACGGTCCGAACGGTCCGGTGCAGGGCTGGAGCATCGTGGACTGCTGCATCAGCCGGGACGAATCGAAGGCCCAGTGGGAAACCATTTTCGCGACCCAGCTGGAGGGCCTGCCGATCCTGCGCGTGATCGTGACCCACATGCACCCAGACCATATCGGGCTGGCGTACTGGCTGTGCGAGCGCTGGCAGGCGCCGCTGTGGATCAGCGCCACCGACTACAACGTGGCGCGCCTGAGCACCCAGAGCACCACCGGGTTCGGCGGCGAGAGCGCCGCCCGCTACTTTGCCTCGCACGGTCTCACCGACCCCGTCTCGCTCGAAAAAATCCGCGCGCGCACCAACTACTACCCCAGCCTGGTGCCCGACGTGCCACGCAGTTTCCACCGTCTCATGGACGGCTACACGGTGCGCATCGGCGGGCATGCCTGGACCTGCATCAGCGGCTACGGCCACGCGCCCGAGCACATCGCGCTGCACTGCGCGGAGCTGAATGTCCTGATCGGCGGCGACATGATGCTGCCGCGCATCTCGACCAACGTGAGCGTGTACGACGTCGAGCCCGAGAGCAATGCGCTCACGCAATTCCTCGCGTCCATCGACAAGTTCAAGGCGCTGGACGTGGACACGCTGACGCTGCCCTCGCACGGCAAACCGTTCAAGGGCCTGCACAAACGCATCGAGCAGTTACACGATCACCACCGCGACCGGCTCGCGGAAGTGATGGAGGCGTGCCAGAACAAACCCTGTCATGCCGCCGACATCCTGCCGATCATGTTCAAGCGCCCGCTTGACCTGCACCAGACGACCTTCGCGATGGGCGAAGCGGTCGCGCATCTGCATGCGCTGTGGTATGGCGGCCAGCTGCGCCGTGCGCTGGGCGGCGACGGGATTTACCGCTTCAGCGCCGTCTGAGCGGCGGCCGCAGCAGCGGCGCCCCGTCTGTCATTCCCGGCTTGACCGGGAATCCAGGCCCGCCTGCCCGAGATCCTTGTCTCAGCAACCGTGGATTCCCGCCTTCGCGGGAATGACGATGCTCGTGGGGGCGCCATCAATCCCAGCGCGGCAGCGCTTCATCTTTCAGTTGCCCACGCAGCTCGGCATAGTCGGGCACCACCGTGCGCACCGTGTCCCAGAACAGCGGGCTGTGGTTCATCACGCGCAGGTGGCTCAGTTCGTGCGCCACCACGTAATCGATCACGGGCAGGCGAAAATGCACGAGCCGCCAGTTCAGCCGGATCGAGCCGTCCGCGCTGGCGCTGCCCCAACGTGTGCCCGCGCTGCTCAGGCCCAGGCGGCGCCACTGCACACCCAGGCGAGGCGCGAAGTGGTTCAGTCGCTCGGTAAACAGACGCCGGGCCTGGCGCATCAGCCAGGCCTGCACGGCGTCGCGAATCTGCGCCGGCGTGGCGCCGGACGCCAGCCCAACGTGCAGGCTGGCCGCGCCGTTGCCGGCGTCGGCGTGCAGCACCGCGCCCGCGCCCCGGAATGCGTGGCGCGGATCGAGCGCGACCACGACGCTGCCGCCCAGAAACGGCAGCACGGCGCCGTCCCGCCATTCGATCCGGCTGGCTTCGAGCCGCTGCTGATGCTGGCGCGCCTGCTCCAGTTTCTGCAGCACCCAGGCGGATTTTTCGAAGAGCGCGGCGTCCACCTCGGCGAGCGGCACCCAGCGGGGCGCACTCACCACCAGACCTTCCGGCCCCACTGAAAAACCAATGCTGCGGCGCTTGCCGCGCCGGAACTCGTAGGCCACCAGGGCGCCCGACAAGCGCGCCTCGCGGTTCGCGCGCGGATGCCGGAACATGACGGGTGCGGGCGGCGGGACGGCTTTCCGGATCGCTTCCGCGGGGGCCACGGGCGCCATCAATTCAATAGCTGATTGAGATGATCCAGCAAGGGCAAACACCCCTTTTGATGCAGAATCTGGCGCCTCGGACGGGGCCGGATCGAATAGATCCAGCGTGAACTGGAGCAGTTGGCGCATCATCGCGGCGGCGCGCCGGTGTACGCCTCGGGGTCGAGCCGGCGCATCTCGGCCTCGATCCAGTCCTGCACCTCGCGCATCAGCTCATCGGGCTTGCGGCCCAGGCTGGGGATGGCCTTGCCGATGGAAATATCCACGATGCCCGGCGTCTTGATGAAGGCCTTGCGCGGCCAGCATTTGGCGGAGGTCACGGCAATCGGAATCACCGGCACGCCGCACTTGATCGCGAGCCGGGTGCCGCCCGACTTGTAGTTGCCCGCCTCGCCGCGCGGGATGCGCGTCCCCTCGGGGAACATGATGACCCAGGTGCCCTGCTGCATGAGCCGCTTGCCCTGCTTCACCACCGTGTGAAACGCGCGCGTGCCCTCGCTGCGGTCGATATGGATCATGTCCATGCGCGCCATCGCCCAGCCGAAGAACGGCACATACAGCAGTTCGCGCTTGAACACGTAGGCCAGCGGGTGCGGCATGATCGCCGGCATCACCAGTGTCTCCCAGGCCGACTGGTGCTTGACCAGCAGCACCGCCGCTTCTCGCTCGCCCTGCGGCAGGTTCTCCCAGCCGGTGATGCGATTCTGGATGCCCAGGATCGCGGTGCCGCTGTTCACCGCCAGTTTGAGCCAGCCCGCACACATCCAGTACATGCGGGTACTGCTCACGAACAGCGAGGCGATGATGGCGAAGGTGGCCCACGGGATCACAGTGAGCGCCATCCACAGCAGGTGCAGGGTGGACCGGATCAGGGCCAGGGGGCCGGAACGCCGCTCGCGCATCAGGCCGTCTCGGTGGCGCGCACGCGCTGCGCGCTGTCTTCGCGCTCGATGATGAACGAGGCAAAGGCCGCCAGGTCCTCGTGCACCGGCGTGCCCGCGGGAAACGCCTCGGGCAGCGGCTCGCCGCTGGCGAGCCGGTCGCGGAACTGGGCGCCCTGGCCGGTCAGCAGCAAATGGGCCACGCAGCCCGCGGCCACGCCGGCCTGGATGTCACGCAGGCCGTCGCCCGCGGTCGGCACGTTCTTGAGCTCGACGCCGTAGCGCTCGGCAATCTGGTGGAACAGGCCCGGGCGGGGCTTGCGGCAGTCGCAGCCCTCATGCGGCGCGTGCGGGCAGTAGAACACCGCGTCGATGCGCCCGCCCGCGGCTGCCAGCAGCTTGTGCATCTTCGCGTGGATCTGGTTCAGCGCGGCCATCTCGAACAGCCCGCGCCCGAGACCCGGCTGGTTCGCCGCCAGCACCACGCGCCAGCCCGCGTGATTCAGGCGCGCAATCGCGTCCAGCGCGCCGGGCATGGGAATCCATTCGTCGGCGGTCTTGACGAAATCCTCGCTGTCCCAGTTGATGGTGCCGTCGCGGTCGAGAATGATCAGCTTCATGCGGGTTCCGGGCGTCAGGTCGCGAGCCTGGAGAGGTCGGCCACGCGGTTCATGGCGTCGTGCAGGCGCCGCAGCAGGCTGAGCCGGTTCAGCCGCAAGTCGAGCTCGTCAGCATTCACCATCACACCCTCGAAGAAGGCATCGACGGGCGCGCGCAGCGCCGCCAGCGTCTTGAGCGAAGCGGTGTAGTCGCCCGCGTCGAACTGCGCGCTGGCGTGCGGCACGACCTGGTTCATGGCTGCGAACAGCGCCACCTCGGCGGGCGCCTTCAGCAGCAGTTCGCTGACATGCGGATCCACATCGGGCGCTTTTTTGAGGATGTTGGCGATGCGCTTGTTCGCGGCCGCGAGGGCCTGCGCCTCGGGCAGCGCGGCGAAGGCGCGCACGGCGTTCAGACAGTGCACTATGGCGCCCCAGGGCGGACGCGCGGCAATCACGGCCTCGGCCTCTTGCGCGCTGTAGCCCTGATCGTGCAGAAGACCGGAAACGCGCTCGTAGATGAATGCCAGCAATTGTTCGTTGCTAGCCTTGGCGTCGGGCAGCAGCGCACCGAAGGTCCGGGCCGCAGCCTCCACGATGCCGGGTAAATTCAGCGACAAGCGGCGGGCGATGAGTATGCGGAGCACGCCCAGCGCATGCCGGCGCAGCGCAAACGGGTCCTTCTCGCCGGTCGGCAGGTTGCCGATGCCGAACATGCCGACCAGGGTCTCCAGCTTGTCCGCCAGCGCGACCACCACGCCGACCTCGCCACGCGGCAGCGCGTCGCCGGCGAAGCGCGGTCGATAGTGATCCTCGATCGCATCGGCCACGTCCGCACTCACGCCATCGTGCAGCGCGTAGTACCGGCCCATCGTGCCTTGCAGCTCCGGAAACTCGCCGACCATGTCGGTCAGCAGGTCGGTCTTGGCCAGTTGCGCGGCCTCGTCGGCCTGCGCCACCAGCGTCGCGTCGCCGAGTTGCCCGGCAATGGCACGCGCGATGGCGCGCACCCGCTCCACCCGCTCACCCTGTGTGCCGAGCTTGTTGTGATAGACCACCTTGTCCAGCCCCGGCACGCGCGAGGCCAGCGTCCTCTTGCGGTCCTGGTCGTAGAAGAATTTGGCGTCGGCCAGCCGCGGGCGCACCACGCGCTCGTTGCCCTGGATCACGGCGCTGGCGTCACCGGGCGTGATGTTGCTGACAACCAGGAATTTATTCGTCAATTTGCCCGCCGCGTCCAGCAGCGGGAAGTATTTCTGGTTCGCCTTCATCGTGAGGATCAGGCATTCCTGCGGCACTTGGAGGAACTCCTCCTCGAACGCGCAGACCAGCACGTTGGGCCGTTCGACCAGCGCGGTCACCTCGTCGAGCAGTGCCTCGTCGTCGATGGGCTTCACGCCGCCGCCCACTTTGGCTGCGGCCGCGGCGAGCTGACGCGCTATCTCCGCGCGGCGCGCGTCGAAGCTCGCGATCACCGCGCCTTCGTCCAGCAGCTGCTGCGCATAGCTGTCGGCGTCGCGGAGCACGACCGGATCGTCCCTGGCCTCGAAGCGATGGCCGTGCGTCTCGCGCGCGGCCGTCAGACCCAGCGCGCGCACCGGCACCACGTCGGCGCCGTGCAGCGCGACCAAGCCGTGCGCCGGACGCACAAAGCTCACGCTGCTCCAGCCTGGCAGCTCGCAATTGGTCTCGAGCTGGTAGCTCATGACCTTGGGGATGGGCAGTCTGGTCAGAGATTCATTCACCGCACTCTGCAAACCTTCTGCCAACGTGGCACCCTTGAGCGTACTGTCATAGAACAGTGCGTCTGCTTTGCCGTCAATCACACGCCTCAGGCCAGCCACAGCCGAGGCGTCTGCACCCAACCCCTGCAGCTTCTTCAGGAGCGCCGGCGTAGGCTTGCCGGCCTTGTCCAGACCGACAGCTACAGGCATCAATTTCTGAGACTCTTCCCTGTCAGCAGCTTGCGGCAACACATTCGGGATCAAAACAGCCAGCCGCCTTGGACTGGCAAACGATTTCATATTGCCAACTTCGGCGCGCTGAACGAGCTGGTGTTTTTCGATCACGTTGAAGAGCTCATGGGCAAAGGCATCACCCAGCTTTTTCAACGCCTTGGGCGGCAACTCTTCCACGAACACTTCAACCAGAAGGTTTTGCTCCGTCATGGTCACGCCGCCTTCTTCGTGACCTGCGCCACCCACTCGCGGGGCGCCATCGGGAAGCCGAGGCGCGCGCGGCTGTCGAGGTAGCTCTGCGCGACGCTACGGGAGAGGTTGCGGATGCGGCCGATATAGGCGGCGCGCTCGGTCACGCTGATGGCGCCGCGCGCATCCAGCAGGTTGAAGCTGTGCGCGGCCTTCAGCACCTGCTCGTAGGCCGGCAGCGCGAGTTGCACTTCGATCAGGTGTTTCGCCTGCTTCTCGTGCGCGGTAAAAGCCGTGAACAGGAAATCGGCATCGGAATGCTCGAAGTTGTAGGCCGACTGTTCCTTCTCGTTTTGCAGGTAGACGTCGCCATACGTGAGCCTGGAGCCATCCGGCCCCTCGGTCCACGTCAGGTCGTAGACGTTCTCCACGCCTTGCAGGTACATCGCGAGGCGCTCCAGCCCGTAGGTGATCTCGCCGGTGATCGGCTTGCAGTCAATGCCGCCGACCTGCTGGAAGTAGGTGAACTGCGTGACCTCCATGCCGTTCAGCCAGACCTCCCAGCCCAGGCCCCAGGCGCCGAGCGTCGGATTCTCCCAGTCGTCCTCGACAAAGCGCACGTCGTTCTGCTTCAGGTCGAAGCCAAGCGCGACCAGACTGCCGAGGTACAGGTCCAGGATGCCGGACGGCGCGGGCTTCAAGACCACCTGATACTGGTAGTAGTGCTGCAGCCGGTTCGGGTTCTCGCCGTAGCGCCCGTCCTTCGGCCGTCGGCTCGGCTGCACATACGCGGCCTTCCACGGCTCGGGACCCAATGCTCTTAGAAAAGTAGCTGTATGCGAAGTGCCGGCGCCGACTTCCATGTCATAAGGCTGCAAAAGCGCGCAGCCCTTCTGGTCCCAGTAGGACTGCAGGGTCAGGATGATTTGCTGAAAGGTCAACATAGGTTCTGGATCGCGCCGACAGATTCGGCGCACGCGGTGATGGGTGGGCCGAGCCCGCCCGAGTCCTGATTTTACGGGCCTTCGGGGGCGCCGCCGACGCGCCGGCGCTGCCATGCCGCGACGGCGACGGCCAGCAACGCCAGTCCCCACAGCGGCCACAGCCCGAAGCGCGACACCCACCAGGCGTAGGGCGTGATGCCATTGCGCCCCTGCACCTCGCCAATCAGCAGGCCGCGCGTGTAGCGCGGCAGCGCGCGCAACACACGGCCACGCCAGTCGATGATGACGGTGGCGCCGGTGTTCGTGGCGCGGATCATGGGCCGCTCGAATTCGAGCGCGCGCATGCGCGAGATTTCCAGATGCTGGTCGATCGCCACGGTGTTGCCGAACCAGCCGATGTTGCTCAGGTTGACGAAGATGGTGGGCGCCGTCGCCGCGTCGGCAAAGCGCGCGCCCAGTTCCTCGCCGAACAGGTCTTCGTAGCAAATGTTCGGCGCGAGCCGCTGCCCGTCCACGTCGAACGAGGGCTGGCCCAGCGCGCCGCGGTTGAAGTCACCGAGCGGGATGTTCATCAGGTTGGTGAACCAGCGAAACATCGGCGGAATGAACTCGCCAAACGGCACCAGGTGGTGCTTGTCGTACCGGTACGGCGTCGCCTGGCCCGGCGCCAGCCCGACCGCCGAGTTGGTATAGCCCTCGCTGGCATTGCCCAGCGGAATCCCGATCAGCGCCGCCTGCGGCCCGCTCGGGCCGGGCTTCGCAAAACGCTGCCGCAAACCGGCCCAGTAGCCCGGAGGCAGCTGCTGCGGCAGCAACGGAATGGCGGTCTCGGGCGCCACCACCAGCGCCGTATGCGCCTCCTGCAACTGCTCGCCATACCATTGCAGCGCGGTCGCGATGCCGGTGCCGGGCTCGAATTTCTCTTCCTGCGGGATATCTCCCTGCAGCAGCGTCACGCCCAACTGGCCGGCGGGGCGGCTCCACCCATGCCGCGCCAGCCCGATCAGCAGCGCGGCGGGGATCACGATCCACACCAGCGACCAGCGGCGCCGCACCAGCGGCTCGCGCTGCCAGCTCGCCCCCAGGCAGGCCAGCCACGCGGCGATCCAGCCGACCCCATAGACACCGACGGTGTTCGCGAAGATCGCCAGCGCGTCGACCTGCGCATAGCCGCCCGCGCCCCAGGGAAAGCCGGTGAACCAGACCCCGCGCGCCAGCTCGGCGAGCAGCCAGGTCGATGCAAAAACCGTAGCGGACCATGCCACGCTGGCGGGGGCCAGCGCCACGAAGGCCGCGCAGGCCGCGGCGTAGTACAGGGCCAGTGCGCCGGCCAGCGCCGCCACCGCGAGCGCGGCCAGCACGGCCGGCAGGCCGCCATAGGTGTGCATGGAAATGAACAGCCACCAGAAGGTGCCGGCGAGCCAGGTCAGCGCGAACAGCCAGCCCAGACAAGCGGCGCGGCGCCACTGGTGGCCGGCGCGGCAGCCCTCCAGTTGCCAGGCCAGCAGGCCCAGCGACAGCAGTTGCAGCCACCAGACCGGCGCGCCCGGCACCAGCCCGAACGGGAACGGCCAGGCCAGGCTCGCGGCCTGCGCCGCGCCGGCCAGCACTGCCAGCGCCAGAGAGCTTGCAAAGGGCGTTCGTGGGCGCAGGGCCGCGGCCCGGAGACGCCCGCTCACGCGCTAGCCCACGAGGTCATTGCCCGCGGCCGGCGACACCTTGAACCAGCGCACCGCGCCGCCCTTGGTGTGCAGCACCACGAAGTCCAGGCCGGCCAGCCGGTGCCGCTCGCCGCGCTTGGGCACGTGGCCCATCTCGTGCGCGATCAGGCCGCCGATGGTGTCGAACTCGTCCCCGGGGTCGGTGCCGGCCAGCGTGACGTCGAAGGTCTCGTTCACGCGCTCGATCGGCGTGTCGCCGCTCACGCGGTAGGTGTGGTCGGCGAGACCGAAGATGTCGCCCTCGTCTTCGGGAATGTCGAACTCGTCCTCGATCTCGCCCACGATCTGCTCGAGCACGTCCTCGATCGTGATGAGCCCGGCGACGCGGCCGAACTCGTCGATCACGATCGCGAGATGGTTGCGGTTGCCGCGAAAGTCGCGCAGCAGGTCGTTCAGCCCCTTGGACTCGGGCACGAACACGGCGGGGCGCAACAGCGCGCGGATGTTCAGCTCGGGCGCGCGCTGCAATTTCAGCAGGTCCTTCGCGAGCAGGATGCCGATGATGTTTTCGCGCTCGCCCTCGAACACCGGAAAGCGCGAGTGCGCGGTCTGGATCACGTCATGCAGCAACGCATCGAACGGCGCGTCGATGTCCATCAGGTCCATGCGCGTGGCGGGGACCATCACGTCGCCCGCCGTCATGTCGGCCATGCGGATCACGCCTTCGAGCATGACCCGGCTCTCGGCGCCGATGACCTCGTTGTCCTCGGCGTCGGCCAGGGTCTGGATCAGCTCGGTTCGGGAATCGGGCGCCGGGGAGATGAATTCAGCCAGCTTTTGCAGGAAGGTGCGCTTGTCTTCTTTCTCGTGAAAGCGCGACGGGTGCGGGTCGGACAAAGTGAATCTGCGGTAGTGACGGAGCCTCTAGGATAGCGGATTGGCTTACCGGCCCGGCTTGCCCTGCCCCGGCGCCCAGCCGGCGCGCAGGGTCTGCAGGCTCGCCAGCAGATCGCGGAAATGCTTGGCCTGCGTCTTGAGCTTGAAGTCCAGCTCGGCAAACTGCGCCTCCACGATCTCGCTCATGCGGCTGTCCAGCGTGGCCGGCGGCAGGCGCAGGTGCGCCTGCGATTCGGAGCCCTCGCGCTCCACCGTGGCGCCCGCGTTCTGGGCGATCCGCAGCATGGTGGTGTTCTCGGACAGCGCGTGAATGAACATCAGTTCCACGCCCTCGTTGCGTGCGTGCATCACGGCGCGGTCGAACAGGCGCGAGCCGTAGCCGCGCCCGCGCGCGTTCTTGCTCACCGAGACGCCGAATTCCGCGCATGAGTGGCACTCGGGCGTCACGGAAAAAGCCAAGTGCGCCATCGCGATCAGCTCCAGCTTGCGGTTGTAGATGCCGAAAATCTCGTCGCGCTCGAAATTGAGCCCGTCGGTGTAGCGGGTGATCTGCTCGTCGTTGGCCATGTAGCCAAAGCGCAGGTAGCGGTCGTGCTCGTCCAGCGCCCGCAGGTGCTGGTTGATGCGCTCTCGCTGGCCGGGGCCGAGCGCGCGGATCGGCACCAGCACCGGGCTGGCGCGGGGTTCGCCGGGCGCGGGCGGCACACCGGCTTCGGTGAGCGCCCCGGCGGGTTCTCTGGCTTCCATGATGGCCTGAATGTTACGGGTTTCCCCTAGTGAGCACAGCTTAAATCGGCCCGGCTCGGCCCTGGGGGGGGCGTGTTTTCGCCAAAAAAACACATCAAAACACGAGTAAACCATTGATGGTCATGAATAGATTGCTATGTATTTAATAGTTTCATAATTCATCCGGTGATTCCCTGAATCCATAAAGCCGCACCCATGCTCGCCCCCGCGCCCCGAACCTCGCTCGCCGACACCGCCGCCCCGCACCCGATCCTGGAAGAGTTGCTGATCGACACGGAAGCGAACCGGCAGCCGCCACCGCGCCCCACGCCGCCCGCGACCCGGGGCCGCGCCGTGCTGCTGGCCTTGAGCGTGGTGCTGATCGCGTTCAACCTGCGCCCGGTGTTTTCCAGCCTGTCGGTGACGCTGCCCGAGATCATGGCGGGCAGCGGACTCTCGCCCACCGGCGCGAGCCTGCTCACGACGCTGCCGGTGCTGTGCCTGGGCCTGTTCGCGCCGCTGGCGCCCTGGCTCGGGCGACGCCTGGGGCTGGAACGCGCGCTGCTCGGCTGCATGGCGCTGATCGTGCTCGGCACGCTGGCGCGCGGCAGCGGCAGCGTGGCCCTGCTGTTCCTCGCGTCGGCGATTGCCGGCATCGGCATCGCCATCAACAACGTGCTGGTGACGGTGCTGATCAAGCGCGACTTCCCGCGGCGCGCGGCGCTCGTCATGGGCCTGTACACCATGGCAGTGTGCGGCGGCGCCGCCGCGGCCGCCGGCATGACGGTGCCGCTGGAGCAGGCGTTGGGCGGTGGCTGGACCCGCGCGCTGGCGCTCTGGGCGGTGCCGGCCGCCATCGTGACGCTGCTGTGGGCGCCGCAGGCGCTGCCGATCAGGCCCCGCGCGAGCGAATCGGGCATGACGGTGCCTGGGCTGTGGCGCGACCCGCTGGCCTGGCAGGTGATGCTGTTCATGGGCCTGCAATCGTCCCTCGCCTATATCGTGATGGGCTGGCTCGCCCCCATGCTGCGCGAGCGCGGCATGGGGGCGGCCGCCGCCGGCTACGTGCTCTCGCTGTGCGTGATGACCCAGGTGGTGGCCTGCCTGGTGGCGCCGTTGATCGCGGTGCGCTGCCGCAACCAGGTCGGCATCGCGGTCGCGGTCGCGCTGCTCGCGGTGGCGGCGCTGCTCGCCTGCCTGTTGGCGCCGCTTGCGGGTGTCTGGGTCTGGGCCGCCCTGCTGGGCATTGCGCTGGGCGGTGCGTTCGCGCTGGCGCTCACGCTCATCGTGCTGCGCTCGCCCGATGCGCATGTGGCGGCGCAGCTCTCCGGCATGGCACAGGGCGGGGGTTATCTGCTGGCCGCCTGCGGGCCGCTGCTGGTCGGGTTGCTGCGCGGCTGGACCGGCAGCTTCCACGCATCGGCGTACCTGATCGTGCTGATCGGCGCGGTGCTCGTGGCCAGCGCGCTGGGGGCTGGCCGGGCGCGGTACGTGCGCGCGGTGGCCGTCCCCAGGTGAGGTGACGCTCGCCAGCGCGTATTACACCGGCAGCGCCGTGGTAGCCTTCACCCGGTCCATCACGAAGCTGGTCTTGCAGTCCTGCACGCTCGGGTGCTTGAGCAGCGTGTCCATGATGAAGCGGCTGTAGTGCGCCATGTCGGCCATCACCACGCGCAGCAGGTAATCCATCTCGCCGGTCAGCGCGGCGCATTCCACCACCTCGGGCCAGGTCTGCACGCTGGCGCGAAACAGATCCATCGGATTGCGCTTGTGGCTCTCGGTGTGCTTTTCCAGCCGCACGTTGATGTAGGCCGTGAGCCCGAGTCCGACCGATTCGGGCCGCACCAGCGCCACATAGCGGTCGATCACGCCCGCGCCCTCCAGGCGTTTCACGCGGCGCAGCACCGCGCTGGGCGACAGGCTCACGGCCTCGGCGAGCTGGTCGTAAGTGGCGCGCCCATCCGCTTGCAGACTGCGAAGAATGTGCCGATCGAGCTTGTCGAGTGCTTCCATCACGGATATTTTGCAGTTTTTTTGCATCCAATACCCATGAGCGCTGTTGATTTGCAGAAAAAATGACGCCTTGCACCTATACATTCAGAGAATTCACCCCGGAGATCCGCATGAACGCACCGCAGCCCCTCGCTCCGCCCGCCACCGCCTGGGACAACCCCATGGGCACGGACGGCTTCGAATTCATCGAATACGCCGCGCCCGACCCGGCCGCCATGGGCGCGCTGTTCGAGCGCATGGGATTCACGCCGGTGGCCAGGCACCGCCATAAAAACGTCACGCTGTACCGTCAGGGCGGCATCAACTTCATCATCAACGCCGAGCCCGACTCGTTCGCGCAGCGCTTTGCGCGCCAGCACGGCCCCAGCATCTGCGCCATCGCGTTTCGCGTGCAGGACACGCGGCGCGCCTACGCGCGGCTGCTCGATCTGGGCGCGTTCGGCTACGCGGGCCACGCCGGCCCGGGCGAGCTCAACATTCCGGCCATCAAGGGCATCGGCGACAGCCTGATCTACCTGGTGGACCGCTGGCGCGGCAAGAACGGCGCGAAAGACGGCGACATCGGCAACATCAGCTTCTTCGACGTGGACTTCGAGGCCCTGCCCGGCCTCGACGCGAAAGAGGCGCTGAATCCGCCCGGCAACGGCCTGACCTACATCGACCACCTCACGCACAACGTGCATCGGGGCCGCATGGCCGAGTGGGCCGACTTCTACGAGCGGCTGTTCAACTTCCGAGAGATCCGCTACTTCGACATCGAGGGCCAGGTCACCGGCGTGAAGAGCAAGGCCATGACCAGCCCCTGCGGCAAGATCCGCATCCCGATCAACGAGGAAGGCAACGAGACGGCCGGCCAGATCCAGGAATACCTGGACATGTACCACGGCGAGGGCATCCAGCACATCGCGCTCGGCTCGAACGACCTGTTTGCCACCGTGGATGCGATGCGCGCCAGAGGCGTCAAGCTGCTCGACACCATCGACACCTACTACGAGCTGATCGACAAGCGCATTCCCGGTCACGGCGAGAACGTGGCCGAACTGCACAAGCGCAAGATTTTGCTGGACGGCAAGAAGGACGCGCTGCTGCTGCAGATCTTCAGCGAGAACCAGCTCGGCCCCATCTTCTTCGAATTCATCCAGCGCAAGGGCGACGACGGCTTTGGCGAAGGCAACTTCAAGGCCTTGTTCGAGTCCATAGAACTGGACCAGATGCGCCGCGGCGTGCTGGAAAAATCATGAGCGCTGCCGCCGCCAGCGCAGGACCCGAAGTGACCAGCGTGGGGGCCACATCCTACGGCGCCAGCGAAGGCCCCCCGCGCGGCGACTACGCGCGCGAGGGACAGGTGCGCGCCGACTACACCTGCCCGCAGAACTACGCCGCCTACACCGCGCAGGACCACGACACCTACCGGCGCCTGTACGAGCGCCAGGCCGCGCTGGTGCCCGGGCTGGCCTGCGACGAATTCATCGCCGCGCTGCCCGCGCTGGGCGCGCGCGAGCGCATCCCGCGCTTCGAGGACATCAACGCGCGGCTGTACCAGGCCACGCGCTGGGAAATCGTCGCCGTGCCCGGGCTGATCCCCGAGGTGCCGTTCTTCACGCTGCTGGCGAACCGCAAGTTCCCCGTGACCGACTGGCTGCGCACGCCGCAAGAGTTCGACTACATCGTTGAGCCCGACGTGTTCCACGACCTGTTCGGCCACGTGCCGCTGCTGTTCAACCCGGTGTATGCCGACCATATCCAGGAATACGGCAAGGGCGGCCTCAAGGCGCACCGGCTGGGCGCCTGCGAGCAGCTCAGCCGCCTGTACTGGTACACCATCGAGTTCGGGCTGATGCGCCAGCCCAACGGCCTGCGCGCCTATGGCGCCGGCATCCTGAGCTCCAGCGGCGAGCTGCAACACGCGGTGCGCAGCGAAATACCGAACAGAATCGCCCTCAGCCCCGAGCGGACCATGCGCACGCGCTACAAGATCGATAGTTACCAGCAAACCTACTTCGTGATCGACAGCTTCCAGCAGCTGTTCGACCTGACCGCGCCCGACTTCACGCCGCTGTACGAGCGCGTGAAGGCGCAGCCCGAACTCGCGGCCGATGCGCGGCTGCCTGAAGACGTTTGCATTCCGCTCTAATTCAGCGCCGATCACCCCGCCCAACGAGATGGCGGACATTGGGGCTGGCGTTAAATCAGAGCTTCTGCCTCGCGCAGTAAATCCGCAGTCAACGGTAAGGCGCAGCCCGAACTCGCGGCCGATGCGCGGCTGGCTGAAGACGTTGCCATCGCGCTCTGAGTCAGCGCCGGTACGACAGGCGAGGCGCGGCACAGGCGCACCGCTCAATCAGCTCTTTCTCCCACGCAGACCTTCCGCCAAAATCCGCAGGTTCGTCCGGGCCTGCGCGGCCATGGCGGGCGGATGCATCACTTCAACCAACAGGAGAGAACTTCATGGGATTGCGTTTGAAAGAGCACGACATCTACGTCGGCAGCTTGCAGCAACAACTCAACCTGCGGTTTGCGCCGCCCATGGGTACCCGGGAGACCTTTGGCGGGCTGGAGGAAATGGTGGCCCTGCAAAAGGAGTTCGGGATTTTCAAGGAGGGCCGGCGCTTTCATACCAGCATCGCGGTGCTGAACCTGGTGGGCGCGGCCAATCATGAAACCAAGAACCGCTTTTATGACTACTTGGGCAGCCTGCGCGGCATGAAGTCCAACATGGCCCGCCAAAGCGGCGACGTGGCGATCGTGAAGGCGCTGGTGCGCAACCTCGCGGCCAAGAAGCCCTTGCCCGTGTACTTTGCGCTGCACGACATGAACGCATCGAAGGAAGCCAGCCGGGTCATCATTACCGACAGGGCGCGCCCGCTGTTCTACATGGACCAGGACTACCTGGTCATCTCACTGCCGCTGGGGCTGGCCCCGGCGAAGAAGGCCCGGTAATCGGCGCCGGCTCCTTGCCCGCGGCGGCAATGCCAGCAACCTCCGAAATAGTCGCGCCCGGGCTGGCCGCCGTGCACGCCGCCATTGCGCGCTACTACACCGGCACACTGCAGGCGCATGGCGCGACGCCGCACGGCGTGGACTGGGCCAACCGGCCGACCCAGGATCTGCGCTTCGTGCAACTGCTGAAACTTTGCGACTTCACCGCGCCGTTCTCGCTCGACGACCTGGGCTGCGGCTACGGCGCGCTGCTGGCGTATCTGGATTGGCGCCACCCTGGCGCCGAAGTGGACTACCTCGGCGTGGACCTCTCGACCGCGATGGTCGACGCGGCGCGGCGCCGCTGGCGCCGGCGCCGCAACGCCGCCTTTGCGGTCGGCCCCGTGAGCCCGCGGGTGGCCGACTACGGCGTTGCCAGCGGCATCTTCAACGTCAAGCTGGATACGTCACCCGCCCGCTGGCGGCGCTTCGTCGCGGCGACGCTGGACCGGATGCACGCCACCAGCCGGCGCGGTTTTGCGGTCAACTTCATGGCGCCATTGACGCGCGGCATGACGGGCATCGCTGGTCTCTACCGCACGCCGCCGGGTACGTGGCGCCGCTACTGCGAGCAGCGCCTGGGCGCCCGGGTGGAGATCATCGCCGGTTACGGCCTGCGCGAATACACGCTGCTGGTGCGCCGGAACTGAAAGCCCCTGCGAGGCGCAGCGCCGCACGCCGCAACCGCTCACGCCGGCGGCGCGAGCAGCGCCCTGCCACGGCGCAAGGCGTCCCCGCAACTCGCCGCGCCGGTCTCGGCGATCAACTGCTCGGCGCGCGCGAACAATTGCTGCGCGAGCCTTGCGCCGTCGCCGCCCTCTTGCGCCCGGACCGCACCCCAGACGATCAGCGACCGGCATTGCGCATAGCGGTTGCCACGCCGCTGCGCAAGATCCGCCGCCTGCCTGGCCGTTGCAAGTGCTTGCGCCGACTGGCCAAGCATCCATTCGCTCTCGGCTTTGCAAGTCAGGAGGGGCATTTCAGCTTCCGCCGCGACCTTCGCGCTGCGCATCGCCGCCAGACCTTCGTCGAAATGCCGCACCGCCAGTTCGAACTCCTGCGTCACCATGGCGGCGATGCCGGCCGCCATGAAGCCGAACACGCGCACGTAGGGACCGGGATGGCTTTGCACGAACTGCGCACTCAACGCGGCGTAGTGCCGCGCCATCGCGCCATCACCCAGCAACGCGGCCAGTTCGACATGGGCGATGGAGGCTATCAAGTCGAGCACCGGATCGTCACCGCGGGCGCCGCGGTCGAGCATCTGCCCAAGGGAAGCGCGCGCCTCATCGGGCTGCCCCATGTATATGAGCGCACGGGCGCGCAGCCCGAGCCGCCAGCGCTCCGGATCGAACCCCAGTTGCGCGCGATCCGCCGCGTCGATCTGCGCCACGGTTTTTGCCGCGACATCATTCGCCGCAAGGCTCTCGCGCAGCAGGCCCGCCCAGTGGCAGGCCTGGCTCAGAACCAGATGCAGCGTCGCATTGCGTCCCGGGTCGGTGCCCTCCGGCAACAGCGCGATGGCTCGGCGCACGGTCGCCACATAGTCATCGGCCAAACCGCCATTGCCGTGTTGCACCCGCCCCTGCGCCACCAGCAGAAGCTGTACCTGGCGGCGGTCGGCATCACTCGCGTGCGCGACCGTCTCGTCGACCAGTTGGTTCAGCTCCTCGGTCGCCATCCCTTCGCGCCAGCCGAGCTGCAGCAGCCCGCCGCCGATCTGCACGCGCAGGCGGTCGGTGTCGGGCGCGCGCGGCTCGTGCTGCAGCAGCTCGCGCGCATGGCGCCAATGCTTCATGGCCTGCGCCGAATGGGTGGCACCCAGCCACTGCGCCGCACGCACCAGGTGCCGGGCCGCCGGGACGGGCTGGCCGGCCGCCTCGTGGTGAAAAGCGATCAGCGCGGCGAACTCGTCGGGCTGGACGCTGTAGTGCGCCTCCATGGCCGCGGCCACGGCCGCATGCAGGCTGGCGCGGCGCGCCTTGAGCTGGGTGCTGTAGGCCACCTCCTGGATCAGCGGGTGGTG
>SCRU01000002.1 GCA_004323695.1 Burkholderiaceae bacterium | reverse complement strand
ACGTCCGGCGCCAGACCCAGCGAATTGCGCAAGTGCGTCGGCTTCATCCGAGCCTGCAGGTACGGGTTCTTGAACCGCTCGACCTGATCGCTGCGCCGGCGCTCCACCATGGTTTCATCCCCGGGCACCGGCGAGATCCTGTCCCAGGCCCAATCCTTCGTCTCGATCGCGATGATGCCTTGCGGCGTGACGGCGATATGGTCGATGTCCGTGTAGGGAATACCCCCCTCGATCGGCAGCAGCCCGCCTTGAGGCAGCAGCGACCATTGATCCTTGAAACAGTGCGGCAGCGCCTGGTACAAAGCCTCGTGAACCCGTGCTTCGCCTTCCTTGCCCTGGGCCTTGTCGGCCGCGAGCGCGCCCGCGGCGGCGTTCAATTCCCCCGTGCGCCTCTCCTGAATACCTTGGTAAATGCCGGATTCAAGCACCATGAGCCACACCGGGCGAAGCAGCATCCAGATGATCATGGCGCCGGCGCTTGCCACGGCGAACGCCTCGACTCTGGGGAACGGCATCAGTCCGCGAAGCCCGTCCAGCAAAGCCAAAACTGACAGGAACCAGAAACCGTAGGCCACGGCGCTGACCCAGACTGTATGCGGGCTGATCTTCCAGCGATCGCGTCCGATGCGAACGAACGCGCCAAAGTGGATGATCGCGCCCAGCGTGCAGGCGAGAAAGAATTCCCCAGCTGAGACGCGCATCGCCGCCGCCGCAGGCTTGACGAAGTACATGCCCAGCATGGAATACACGACGGGCGTGAAAAAAAACATCACGACGCAGAAAACCGATCGCCTGAGCAGCCGGAACTCCGGCGTCTTGCCGAACCTGTGCGATTCGAGGCTGGAATCAAAGCCCGTGGGGGCCAGCCTCCAGACCGCGTACAAGGCCGTGTACGTCAACCACAGAGCAGGCCAGTTAAAAATCCGTGCCGCGATCATTGGCACATTCTTGTTGCCAAGCTTGAACATATCTCTGCCTTTGAATGGGTGCCGGTCTGCTGCTGTGCTGGCGCAGCTTGGATGGAGTCGGCTGGCGCCGCTATGCGGATAGGGCATCCGGCGCCAAGCCGCTATCTGTAGCTCCTCACGACCCCGTCGTGAAGGAGAAGGTGCGGCTGAACGCCGCCCCGTTGTTCGTGCCGTTCAACGTCACCTGGTAGGACGTGTTCGCCGCCAGCGGTGCGTTGGGCATGATGAAGCCTTCGTTGCCCTCCAGATAGCCTGGATGGGGATCGTTCGCGGCTTCGACCGGCGCCAGCAGGACCACATTCGACCCGTTGGCCATATCAACCATGGTGGCGGACGTGAGCGTGAGCGTATTTCCAAATGCAAGCTCCACGACGATCGGCTGGCCAATGGGGGAGGTCGTGAAGTCGCGTCCAGGAACCGGGTTGGGATCTTCTGGATGGGCCAATTCCGTGGCGGTTCCCGTCGTGCCCTGGCAGGGGTACGTCAGCACATCATTCGGGCCGGGCACCTGGTAGGCGGCACCCGAGGGGACACCTTCATCGATGTTCATGACGGTGCGCGCGCCATAGGTGGCAGTCGTACTTGCGGCGGTGCTGTCCATGTAGCCGATACCTATATTGATCCAGCCCCGCATCAAGTCAACCTCATGGTAGGGAGACGCGAGCAACTCCGTCAACATCGCAATGGGCGAATAAGCAACTTGGCCAGAAACGTCCGCCTGGCCTTCGCTGGACTCAAGACCCGTATTCGTTGAATACACATACCCGGCCGCCATCCCGCGATCCTGCGGCGTCACCCCGGTGAAGCCGTTGGGGTAGGTCGTCGATTCGTAATGTCCGGTCATGTTGTTGACCAGCATCCAGTTTGAATGCGCCAGCGCCGCCTGATCGAGCTGGGTGTTTTGCGACACCGAACCGAAGCCGCAGCGCACGCGATCCGCATTGAGCATGGTGTAGACCAGCGCCTGATTCGAGCCGGTCGGATAGTTGGGGGTGCTCACGACCGGGTTGATGGTCGAGGTGGCCGTCGAAGCCGGGGGCGTGGTGGGGGCAGCAGGGGCGGTCGATCCACCGCCGCCGCAACCCGCGAGAATCAAGGTGCTGGCGGCCACCGCCGCCAGGATCAGTCTGCTTTTGTTCATGTTGTGTCTGCCTCCGCAAGATTCACAGGAAAATTCCTGTCAATCAATCATCCGGCGACTTTTGCCGGGGGCAAGCTGGCCTCGGTCCCGGTCTTGCAGATCGACCTCAAGATAGACCATTGTTTTTGCAAGGCGAGAAGTTGCCGCTTCCGGTCTAGAGCAATCCGGCCAAATTTGGCCGGATTGGATATGTATTCAATGCTGGTGCCGATGGGAAATTGAGCCGCATGTGCGGGCGCGGGAACGCTAAAAGCATTCGCGGTAAGGCCAAGCCGGCGCCTTCATCTGAAATTTCACCTTGATTTGTACGGCAATTTGCCGTATTATCGGATTGAATTAGGAGGACAAGACCATGCCAGTTGCCATCTCTACCGCCCGTCTCGAAGCCCGAATCAGCACCGATCTGCATTCGATGCTCAAGCGGGCCGCTGAACTTCAGGGGCGTACCGTGACCGATTTCGTGGTGGCCGCCGTGCAGGGCGCAGCGCAGCGCGCCATCGAGCAATCCGAGGTGATTCGTCTGTCTCTGGCCGATCAGGAATGTTTCGCGCAGGCGCTGCTGTCACCGCCCGGGCCGGCTCCGGCCTTGAAGCGTGCCTTCTCACGTCGCAGTAAGCTCTTGCGCACTGAATGAGCCGCGTGCCATTCCAGCTTGTGCCGCTCGATGCCGCGCATGACCGCGCTGCCTTTCACAGCGAATCAGAGGCCCTGAATCGCTACTTGCGCGAGCAAGCCACTCAGGATATTCGCCGTCGCGTCGCGGCCTGTTTTGTGGCTTTGGCGGACGGGCGGCGCATCGCCGGTTACTACACCTTGGCGTCAGCAAGCCTACTGCTGACAGACCTTCCGGCCCGTATCGGCAAGAAGCTGCCGCGTTATCCGACCGTCCCCGCCGTTCGCATGGGCCGCCTGGCTGTCGATCAGACCTTCAAGGGGCAGGGTCTAGGGGGCGCGCTGCTGGCCGATGCGCTCGATCGTGCTGCCAATTCGGAGATTGCCGCCTTCGCCTTGATAGTGGATGCCAAGGACGAGGCGGCTGAGGCCTTCTACCGGCATCACGGCTTCATCGCGCTTCCCGACTCGCCGCGCACCCTGTTCCTGCCGCTGGCAACCGTCCGGCGTCCTTGAAACGTGCGCGTTCAGACTCACTGAGGCCAGCAAACAGGGCGTCCAGATCGGCAGCCTTCGTGACCTTGCCGGCTCGCGCCTCCCTTGTCGCCCGGATCGTCGTTGCATTGGGAATCAGCGGCTCAAAGGGCAGCGCCTTCTCCCAGGTAACCTTGGTCAGCCGCCGCCGCACCGCATCGAACACGGTCAGGCCCACTGCGGCTCAAGGTTGACCCGCCTACTTCTCATCCTTGGACGGGTACAGCAGCAGGCTGGCCGCGCACCCGACGATCATCAATGCCAAGCCATAGGCCCAATAGCCACTGGTCAGTTTCCCAGTGAATACGTGCATGAGCACCCAGCCCGCGCAGGCCGAGGCGATGCCGGCCCAGAAGGCGTGAGTCTTGCCCAGCTCGGGGGCCACCTTCTTGAGCTCTTGCATGAACGACTCAGCTACATTGTCTTTGAAACTTTTGAAGCTCATCGGTTTGTCCTTTTTTTTCGCTTTCCCCATGGTTGAGGCTTTGAACGGTCCCTATGACCGTTCTAATTCCAAACTACCAGGGATTTTTAGTGACGCAAGCGCTGATGTCGGGGCGAATGAGAAAGCCGATGCCAGCGCTATCAATCACCGACCTCGCCTCCCATGGCGTCTTTCCCGATCAGATAGAAGCCGCGGGCGTTGTCCATGACGCTGTCCGCGGCGGCGCTGATCTCGAAATCCGGCAACCGCTGGCGCAGCGCATCGACGTAGTGGGCCGCTCCACCGCCGGCCAGCACAATGCGGCTGACGCCAATTTTCAGGAAGTTGAAGTTCAGCAGGAACTCGTCCACCACATTCATGGCCACGGAGCGCGCGATGGCCTGGTAGGGCGAGAAGTCAACGCTGCGGCCTCCGAGTTTGAGCACGCCACTGGCAAGGGCCCGCTCCACCGCCACCAGGTTCAGGTCGCCCGTTCCCAGCGTCAGGCCAGCCGAGTGCGCCACTTCCCGCAGGATCTGCGAGACGCCGCCATTGAACGATCCGCACAGCTCGAACTGCGGCGCCATGCCTTCGGCCAGGAACCAGTCCAGGGTACAAAAGCCAGGATCGATCACCAGCGTCAATCCGTCGTCGGGCAGATCACCACCACCCGCGATTTGCTTCTCCATCGCCAGGCGCAACGCCCCGAAGGGTTGCG
The DNA here is from genome assembly GCA_004323695.1 of Burkholderiaceae bacterium. Lineage (GTDB taxonomy): Bacteria > Pseudomonadota > Gammaproteobacteria > Burkholderiales > Burkholderiaceae_C > Rhodoferax_A. The sequence goes on along the minus strand of SCRU01000002.1, from coordinate 7,686 downwards.
GCACCACGAGCACCTTCTTCGCCACAAAGTCCACGGTGTCTCGTTCGGCCAGCCGCTGCAGCGCCTTGGGGACCGGGACACGGTGGACCCGCGACCCGATTGCTTTGAGGTCGCCCCGCTTGCCTTGAAATGCCGATACCGGCAGGCCCAGCACCAGCATGTCGATGCTTTGCACCACGCTGCCCGTGGCCTTGAAGTAATAGTGAAAGGCCCCCGCCATGAAGGCGCGGTACTCGGGGCGATGGATGAATTCGGGGTCGAGGATGCGCAGGGTGTCGGCGACCGAGGCCTCGCGTCCGACGAAGTAGGACTTTCCGTCGATTTCGACCACAGTCCGATCACGGGAACCCATGCCATCCATCTTTGCCAGCGCGGGGTTATGGCAGGGCGCCAGAACGGAAGGGAAACAGACCTCTGCACGCGAGTCGGGATTCCCGGTGTCAGATGCAGACCATACGGCCTTGGTGTTTCCATAGCCAATATCGAGACCGATGATTTTTTTCATGATGATGTTATGTGTTGATGGTGGGGTTGATGGGGTGTTGGAAATTGGCAAGGGTGCAGGTTCACTCGAAGATCGAGCTGCCCATCCGCTTCAGGGAGTCTTCGAGTATTTCCTGCGCAGTCATGTGCGCCTTCTTGGGTTTTGGGGGTTTTGAATCTGCCGCAGCAGCGCCTGGGGCGGAGGTGGGCGGCGCCACATGCCGCTGGATACCGGTTGTGTATCCAAGGGATATTGGTTGACCTGCGACGCGACCGGCGTTGGGTAATTCAACTTTCGGTTGTATGGATTCCAAAAGCAGGCGTTTCAGATGCCGCCGCCGCTCGCCTTCGGTTTCCATATTCATCAGCGCATCGTGGATCGGCTCCAATCCGGCGTCGTTTCTTCCGATGCTCACTCGCACATGGACTGTCATCGCCTTTGATAGAGGTCGCACCATCTGAACATCCAAAACATCCGCTGTTGTCAGGTTTCGTTGCTACGCCGTGGCAACGAAACTCTGGGAAGCCTATTTTTCATGGTGAACGCGTGGAAAACGATTTGAATCAGCCACAAAAAATCACGTTTTTCGCGCTGGACTTCGCCAGCGGCATGGTCTAGAGTCTCACCACGCCTCTGGAAAGTGAGGCACAGGTTTCCAACCTCCGCTTCATGCGGAAACGACCGATCAGCAGCCCCAGGCTGCCAAAGCGCGAGCACCGCGCGGGCTTTTTTTCTTGCCAGTAACCTGGCTTGAAATCTTGCCCTGCTCATGGTGGTCGCGTTTTTTTTCTACCCCTGCAGCTGGCACGGGCCATGGCCTGTGCAGTGCACATCAACGTCGGACAGAGAGTATCGAGATCGCTCAATCACGACAACGACTTACGCTCGAATTTGAGCCACAGCAGTCGCACAGAACCAAAAGTTCAGCGATACCTGGCGCCCCGCAAGCACCCGCCACTATCCCAGCAGCAGTCACCGAGCGTGCTCTCGGCTGCACCACATCCTCACCCGGGCGCGGCGCCCGGGCATGTCACAGGCCCAGCTCGCTGCCTGGCCGACGCCATGCTTGGAGGATCATGCAAACGGTTTCGTCAGCCGTGATCTGCGGATCGAGATGACGCGCCATGCCCTGCGCAAGGGACCTGCGCTGCGGGATCGACCTTCGGGTCGCTCGCAGCAACCGCACGCCGCAAGGCGCCGGGGCTGATGGAAATGACACCATCCCATCAGCCGGAGCACTCATGCTCAAGTTTCGTGTCGTGTCGAAGTGATTGGATCCCGCGGCGTCGGGGTCGCGGTGCCGGGTCCGGCCGGCTTGCGCGCTCCCCAGTGGGCGAAACAGGCCTGGAATTGAGCGTCAATCGGGCGATCGGGCGAGCGGCGCGGCGGCAACATTGTGGGATGAATGAAATTCAGACCCATCGCCTCAATGCCCTGCGCGCCGGCACCTCCAGGATCGTTCTGCAACACGCCCGAACGCGCGTGAACGGCAGGCCCGCCTCGGACGCCTCGGTGCGTGCCCGGCATCAGACCCTCATGGCCGCCTGCAATCAGCTGTGGCAGCTGGGCTATCAACTGCGGGACATCCAGAATCTGGAGCAACGGCATGTCCGTGCGCTCGTGCAGCACTGGTTCAAAGCCGGCTACCAGCCCAAGACCATCGAGAACAACCTGAGCAATCTGCGCCTGCTCAGTGGCTGGATCGGCAAGCCCAGTCTGATTCCCGAGCGCAACGCCTCGCGCTTTTTCCTGCCCGAGGTACCCCCCGAGCAGCTCAAGGTCGGCACCGTTGCGGCCCGCAGCAAAAGCTGGAGCGAGAGCGGTGTGGACGTGGGTGCCATGATCGAGCGTGCCCACGGCATCGACGTGCGGTTCGGCGCCATGATCTTTCTCTCAGTCGCCTTTGGCCTGCGGCGTCAGGAGCAGGTCCTGATCCGCCCCCACCAGGCCGATGGCGGCACGCATCTGAGGATTCGCGACGATATCGCCAAGGGCGGACGCGACCGTGACATTCCCATCCAGCACCCGTTCCAGCGCGCCGCACTCGACAATGCCAAGGGGGTCGTGCGCCAGGGCGAATCGCTCGGCTGGCCGCGCAGGAGCAAGCAGGCCAACATCCGGCATTACGCCTATCTGATGCGCGAGCACCTGCACATCAGCAAAAAGGCGAGTGGCTGCGTGGCCCATGGCCTGCGGGCGGAGTATTCGGAGAACGTGACGCTGCTGGCCGGCCTGGTGCCCCCGGTGCTCGGCGGCGACAAGGGCCAGATGCCGCCGGCGCGGCGCGAGGCGATCCAGCAGCAGCTGAGCGAGAACCTGGGTCACAACCGCACCCGGGTGACCGGCGCCTACATCGGCTCCTTTCGGGTGCACCCCCGGGTCCCGGTGGCGCGCGAGAACACCATTGTGTATCGAGGCTACACCTTGAATGTGACAGCCGACTTCCAGAACAACCGCATGGTCGGGGTGCTGGCCCAGGTGCGCGAGCACGTCGAGTTCGTGGCGGCGACGCCGACGCAGCTTGAGGCCAGGTTCCGTCAGGCGGTCGATGAGAAGCTGGCGGGCAAGAGCCTGGGAGGCGGGCCGCTGGATCCGGGGGTGTCGGGGGCGTGAGATGGAAGTCCTGGATGCGGCCATCGGACATTGGTATCGACCGCCGCGCTCCAGTGGACGTTAAGTTGTACGAGCGTCACCGCAACTTCCCCAAAGGTAGTTTCAGCCGCGGATGCTGGTAAGCGTTGACTGACATGCCGGCAAACGCCGACCGCCATGCTGGAAATTGCTGACTGCGGTGCCAGTGACGGTCAGTGCGCTCCAGCCGCTGCCGATCACCTGAGCGCAAGGCGTGCGATCATGGGCGGCGTTCACTGCCATGGACAGCAGCCGATGACAAGCAGGCCGATGCGATAGCATCAATGGTTTCATGTCGACGTTGAAGTTCATCGTGTCCTCGTTTTCCGACCCCGAAACTGTCGCTCGGTATGCCGAGGGTCCTGCAAGGCAGGTGCCGGGTTTTCATGCCCTTCAGCAAATGGCTGCGCTGCTTCTTGCCGAGTTCGTCCCGGAAGACGGTCACGTCCTGGTTCTCGGTGCAGGTGGCGGCCTGGAGCTGAAACTGTTTGCTGAAAAGAAGCCTGGGTGGCGATTCGTTGGGGTCGATCCGTCAGCCCAGATGTTGAAGCTGGCACATGTCACATTGGGTTCGCTCGCAACCCGCGTTGATTTCGTCGAGGGCTATATCGATACAGCTCCGGATGGGCCGTTCGATGGCGCTACCTGCTTGCTGACGTTACATTTCCTGTCATCTCATGACCGTCTGCACACGCTCAAACAGCTGAGACGTCGCTTGAAGCCGGGAGCGCCACTTGTCGTTGCACACCATAGCTTTCCCCAGTCCGAACACGAAAAGGTCCGTTGGCTGAATCGCTACGCAGCCTACGCGGTGGCGTCCGGCATCTCCATGGTGAACGCAAAGAATGCGATCGACGCCATTGGCGCTCGGCTCCCTTTGCTTAGCCCGGAGCAGGAAGCCGCGTTGTTGCAGGAAGCTGGTTTCGAATCGATTGAGTTGTTTTATGCAGGCCTCACGTTCAAAGGCTGGGTCGCCTACACACCGTCACGGAATGCCAACGTCTGACTTGGGGGCGCATCTCGACCCAGGCTCGTGCGGCTGGTGACCGGTTGCAACGGGTCGGCATCCACCCTTGATCCTGGATGAAACACGCTGGCCGGTCAGCATCGGCATCGTGGTCAGCGACTACTGGAACGCGTGGTCAGTCAGAGCGGGATACGCATTCAGCGGTAGTCTGCATGCACAGGCGCATACGCTGGGGTGAAACATCTCCGTTTCGAGCAAACCCCTGTGACGCTTTGTCTCGCGGGGATGCTGTTGATATTGCCCACTCCTTTGAGTGTCTCAGAAGGAGGGCAGCTGGGGGTTTGTGCACGACCGCGGGCAGGTTCCAGCTTTTTCGTGTCGTGGCAAGCAGATCGTTGATCACGGGAGTCATGGAGCACTTCCTTTCCATCGGGTGGCTCTCATCTTGGGCCGTGTGGACGACAAGCCGATGACGGGTTGTATCCGCGTGTGTCGGTTGGAGGGAGTCGGTGATGCCCGAACTAGAAACATCTGTTTGCACTCGCGTTGCGAGCTTGCCATGGCGCTTGGCGACGCAGCGGGATGCAAACCGACCCCTGGCGGCAAGCGCAGTCTTCCGTGAAATCACTGAGGCAGCGGCTCCGACGGGCCGCCCTGTGGATGAGGCAGGCTGCCGCGCGCGTCGCGCTGCCACCATGTCCTGGGGCCCGCAAATGTGAAATTGCAGCCGGTGCAGCTATGGGTGCCGCTCGGCTTCATGGCGCCGCGCTCGTCACGCGTGCCGCCCGCCTCTGAGCAGGATTTCACGCTTTGCCCGAATACTTTCGACGAACGGCCGGTTTTGCTTGCGAACCCGCGCAGAGCCGCTTATCGTCTTGCCGCTATGAAATCCGCTCGACCAACTTCTGCCAAATTTCACTTTCACGATCTCATCACGGCGATTGCTCGCAACGATCACTACGATGCATTGCCGCTGGCGCTGACGAGCGCCGAGTGGGAGCCGCTGGGCGGCTACCTTCACCCTTTTTCGCTCGCCCAGGACCAGATGCTGATCGAGCAGGGCGCGATGGACCGTACGTTGTTCTTTGTCGAATCAGGCATGCTCAGCGTGCATCGCCAGGACGAGGAGGGGCGCATGAGCCTGGCGCTGGTCGGCGCAGGGTCGGTGCTCGGGGAAGGGGCGTTTTTTTCCAGCCTGTCGCGCAAGGCCAGCGCCATCGGCTCCAGTCCCTGCAAACTGTGGTCCCTCACGGTGGCTCGTTTCGTGGAGCTGACCCATCGTCAGCCCGCCTTGGCGCTACGCGTTACCCTGGCACTGGGCACGGTACTGGCCAAGCGGGTCGAAAACACGACCCGGCGGGTTGCGGTGGTCTGAGGGGGCTCCGCGGGCTTAAAAATCTTCGGTGGTCACCACGACCCGCTCATCGGGTGACCTGGCGCGGTAGACTTTTTGGGCCACGGGCGCGATCTGATCGAGATTTGCGAGCAGGACGTCCAACGCAGTCTCGTGGGTTGCGCCGAAATGGTCGGCAAGCGTTTGCCAGCTGATCCAGCTGATCCAGCAGATCACAGTACGGCCATCGGCCTCGACAGAAAACTCGACGGCCCGGCTATCGAATACCCAATGCGCATTTGGCATATCCACCTTCGTCAGTTCGCGCCTAAAGTATGCGCTCGTCTGCGCTGGCGTGGGTAGTCTTGAATGGCCTGGAGTCGACCGACCCTAGTCATCCGCCCGTGGGTTCGGGTTCTGCATGTCAGTGAAGCCCTTGCCATGCAGTGGCCGAGAAATTCAACAGCCCCAAGGCCTGGTGATACGCAACGCCATGCTAGAGGTCTTTCTTCTGCACTCGACGCACAAGTAGCCCCAAGGTTCCAAGTCTTGACGATTGTCCGTGCACCCACGCGACACGGCCGCAGGGATTCGGCCCTCTTCCGCCGATCAGCTGTTGCATCTTGTAATCATATGTGTACACTTTTTCCACGGCACCAAAAAGGGCAACCTGCTGCCGAGCGGAGGAAGCGAATGAATGGGTTGAAAGCTCCAGTCAAGGTAATGGCCGAGGCTGAGGGAAAACTGGTCATCGAAACGCGCGACGGCGGGCAGGAGACTTACGGCCTGAACCCCTCTCGGACGATGTATCTGCACGTGCGACAACTCCAACTGTCCAGCGAGGTGAACCTGTTTCGCTTCAGTGATGACGACCTTGGACTGGCAGGCGAGACCTCTCTGTTTGTGCACGGCACGGCAACGCTTCAAGACGGGGCGATTTCGGTCATTGGCGACCCCGACAATATGGTGCGCACGCTGGCGATCGACTTCTATGCGCTTGACGAGGTTCAGCGGCGCAAGCGCAAAGCGCTGGCGCAACAGCAGGGAGCAGTGCCGCACGACGCAGCCGCCAGAGTGGGGTTCCTGCGTCACAGTCCCGGAATCGGCCTGGACGATGATTGGTTCGTCCAGTGCCAGTTGCTGCCTGCCACGCTGCGGGCGATCTCAAGCGCCGTCTCGGACGGCACGATGGGCCTGATGAGCTTGGGGCTGGCACTGCGGGGCATCTATTGCCGCGGCGCCAGCGCGTCACCGTCTGCGGCGATGGACTGGTTCTTGAGACCGAACCACCGGGACAACACCGTGAACGCGCCGAACATGGCTCATGGCGACATTACCCTGCTCAGCTTCGAGCAGGCGCAGGTGGATTCGTCGCCCGAAGTGGTCCCTCAGCTATACGCATTCGATGACACGATTCCTGCGCCCATGACGGCATAACCGGACCGTCGCACTGCGGGGGCTCTCTCAATCCCCGTGGGAACGTGGCTTGAAACCCTGATGGTGACCATGAGACGGTGTCTTTTTACCAGGTCCATGAACGTGAAGCGATGTTTCGTTTCATCCGTCGTGATTGCCTTGGCGGCATCGACGCTACCCGCCGTGGTCCAGGCGGGACAGGGCCGTGCCAGTTTTCAGGTGACATTGACGATTGTGGCGCGCCAGCCCGCGCCTAGGGTCAGCGAGCAGGTCCTGTCCGTTACATCGCTGGGGAAGCCACCGTATCCGATACGCAAGGACTGGGTGCTGACCGAACAGAAGTCGGGGAACAAACTCATCGTGCTGGAGACGGAGTTCTAGGCTGGCATCCGAAGCCGGGTGGCTTGAACGGGCCTGCTGGGTTGCTTGGGATAAAGTTGATCTGCCGAGCTTCCTGCTGTGATGCAGACGGCAGCGGCAGGCTGACTGTGGCTGTAGAGGTTTCAGAACGGGTCGCTCCAAAGCGGCCCAAGCTCTGCAGGTTGAATGTCGGCTATCCGCTGGCGGTGCGCACTGACAACGGCCCGGAGTTCACCAGCAGGGCCTTCATGGCCTGGGCGCACAGGGCGCTGGGCGATGTGACGGTCGCGAGCATTTTCGTGGATCGCCTGCAATTCCTGCCGCACGAGGACTTCGACACCTAGTGCGTTGGATGCCGAGCTTATCGACGATAGACTGACGCGTGCCGCTTTCTTGTCAGCCCGCAACGACGCTTTGGCGAATATTGCTCTCATCGCCGCCGCCCTCGTGACGGTCATTCATCTTTCGGCGTGGCCCGATCTTGTCGCGGGCCGT
>SCRU01000023.1 GCA_004323695.1 Burkholderiaceae bacterium | reverse complement strand
CAACTGGCGGTCACCGCCGAGGTGGTTTGGGACGGGCCGGCGCTGGCCGCGTTCGAAGGCGCCGAGCGGCTTCTTCGCATGCAGGTCGTCTCGGTGCTGCACAGGCCGGCTGCCTTGCCGCTGCGATGGAGCCCGGCGCAGTTGTCGCCGTACCTGGCCGCGACCGGGCGCTGGCCCGAGGCCGCTTGACAGGTCCGGATCGGGCGTATCCGATGGCCTCACGGCACTCATCGGTGGCCGGCCATTACATCGATAAACCTGGCCACCTCCAGCGTCGGGTAAAGTGGGCACTGCGACCCCCCGGCTGGACCGGCGCGCGGTTCAACTCCCGATGGCACAACCGGATATTGCATACCCGCATGACCCCATTCAGCACTGATTCCTTTTTTCCCTGACCCGAGGACGGACCCCGGCATGAGTTTTCTTGAAATGGGTTCGCCGACTGCCTGGGCGAACGATTCGTCACTGTATGTGCTGCTGTTCGCGGCCGGCGCCATTGTGTTGGCTCTGCTGGTTCACGCCGTGGGCGCGGTGGTGTTGCGGCGCCTGACGGCGTCGAATCCAGTGGCGGCGCGCGCGGTGCAGCATGCCAGGGCTCCGACCCGGCTGTTGCTGCCGCTGATTGCGCTGCAGGCCGTCTGGGAGAGCGCACCCGATGACTTTCCGCAGATCGCCACCGTACAGCACGCCACCAGTCTGCTGTTGCTGCTGGCCTTGACCTGGCTGGGCCTGCGGGTGGCGCGCGGTGTGGCGCAAGGCATCATCAGCATGCACCCGCTGGATGTGGCGGACAACCTGAACGCGCGGCGCATCCACACGCAGACCCGCACACTGTCACGCATTGTGATGGTCGTGCTGCTGCTGACCGGACTGGCGCTGATGCTCATGACCTTTCCGGGGGCGCGTCAGTTCGGTGCGAGCCTGCTGGCGTCGGCCGGCGTACTCGGTCTCGTGGCGGGGATTGCGGCGCGCCCGATTTTCAGCAACCTGATTGCCGGGATGCAAATTGCACTGGCCCAGCCGATCCGAATCGATGATGTGCTGGTGGTGCAGGGCGAATGGGGCAGGGTGGAGGACATTACCGGCACCTACGTGGTGCTCAAGATCTGGGACGAGCGCCGGCTCATCATTCCGCTGCAATGGTTTATCGAGAACCCGTTCCAGAACTGGACGCACACCAGTGCCAGCATCATCGGCACGGTGTATTTTTGGGTCGACTACCGCATGCCGTTGGAGCCGCTGCGCGGCGAGGCGCAGCGGGTCTGCGAGGCCGCGCCCGAATGGGACCGGCGTCTGTGCAAGCTCCAGGTGGTGGAGGCGGGGGAAAGATCCATCCAGTTGCGTCTGCTGGTGAGCTCCGCGAGTTCGGGGCAGAACTGGGACTTGCGCTGCAAGGTGCGCGAGGCGCTGGTGGACCTGATGCAGCGCGAGTATCCGCGGCACCTGCCGTTGATGCGCGCTGAGCTGGCCGAGATGGTTACTTCAGGGAAACCGGCCACAGCCCAATAGGGTTAAGCATAAATTGCTACTTAAATGGTAGCAATTTAGAGCGCTCCCGCTACTGGAACGCGACCTCGGAGAAACTGCGCAGCTTGCGGCTGTGCAACTGGTCGATGCGCTGCTCACGCAGCAGCTCGATGGCGCGGATGCCGATGCGCAGGTGCTGGTCCACGCGCTCGCGGTAGAAGTGGTTCGCCATGCCAGGCAGCTTGATCTCGCCGTGTAGCGGCTTGTCGGATACACACAGCAGCGTGCCGTACGGCACGCGGAAGCGAAAGCCGTTCGCGGCGATGGTGGCGGACTCCATGTCCAGCGCCACCGCCCGGCTCTGGCTGAAGCGGCGCTGCGGCGTGTTGTGCGGCAGCAGCTCCCAGTTGCGGTTGTCGGTGCTGGCGACGGTGCCGGTGCGCAGGATGCCCTTGAGCGCGGCGCCGCGCAGTTGTGTCACATCGGCCACCGCGCTTTGCAGCGCCACCTGGATCTCGGCCAGCGCCGGAATCGGCACCCACAGCGGCAGCTCCTCGTCGAGCACATGGTCTTCGCGCACGTAGCCATGCGCGAGCACGTAGTCGCCAAGCTGCTGGCTGTTGCGCAGACCCGCGCAGTGGCCAAGCATCATCCACGCATGCGGGCGCAGCACCGCAACATGGTCGGTGATGGTCTTCGCGTTCGCCGGCCCGACCCCGATGTTGATCATCGTGATACCGCTGCGGTCGGAGCGTATCAGGTGGTAGGCCGGCATCTGCGGCAGCCGCGGCGGCACCGTGCCAAGTTCGTCGCCCGGCTCAGGTGCCAGGCCCGTGCGGCGCGTGACCACGTTGCCGGGCTCGACGAACGCGACGTAGTCGCTGTCTGCGCGGGCCATTTCGGCGCGCCCCAGGCGCACGAACTCGTCGATGTAGAACTGGTAGTTCGTGAACAGCACGAAGTTCTGGTACCACTCGGGCGCGGTGCCGGTGTAATGGCGCAGCCGGTGCAGCGAATAGTCGACGCGCGGCGCGGTAAAGAGCGAAAGCGGCTGCGCCTCGCCGGCGCGCGGCTCCCAGGTGCCGTTCGCGATGCCGTCGTCCATCGCGGCAAGATCCGGCAGGTCGAACAGGTCGCGCATCAGCTGGCGGCGCTCGGCCGTGAGCGAGCCTTCCAGATGGTCGTTCTCGGCGAACGAGAAATGCACCGGAATCGGCTGCGTGCTGGTGCCCACTTCCAGTTCCACCTCGTGGTTTTCCAGCAGCAGGCGGAACTGCTCCAGGTAATAGTCACCGTACAGGTCGGGCCGCGTCAGCGTGGTCTCGTAGCGGCCCGGGCCGGCCACGAAACCATAGCTCAGGCGCCTGCTGTCCAGGGACGCCGGGGTGGCGCGCGCCACCGTATGGGTGTGGATGCGCACGAATGGGTAGCAGGCGCGCACGTGGCCGGGCAGCGACTCGCCCGCCACGAAGCGTTGCATCGCCTGGCGCAAGTGGTCGATCTGCTGGGCGTAGATCGTCTGCACCTGGGCCAATGCGGCCTGCGGGTCGTTGTGGCGCGTTGGCGCGATGAAGGGGGGCAGATAGGCCATGGCGCTATTGTCCGTCAAGGTGCGGCGGCGGCCGCCTCTCGCACCGGCTCGCGCATCGTCACAAACTCTTCCGCCGCCGTCGGGTGGATGCCGACGGTGGCGTCGAAGACGGCCTTGGTCGCGCCGGCCTTCAGGGCCACGGCAAAACCCTGCACCACCTCGCCGGCGTCGGGGCCGACCATATGCAGGCCGACCACGCGGTCGCTGGCGTCGTCCACCAGCAGCTTCATCAGCGTGCGTTCGCTGCTGCCGCTGAGGGTATGTTTCAGCGGTTTGAAGTCGGAGCGGTACGCTGTGATGCGGCCGAACTTCGAGCGTGCCTGTGCCTCGGTGTAGCCCACGGTGCCGATGTTGGGATGCGTGAACACCGCGGTTGGGATGAACTCGTAGCTCATGCCGCGTTGCGCCTTGCCCGCCGCGGGTCCGAACAGGTGATCGACCAGCGCCATGGCCTCGCCCAGCGCCACCGGCGTGAGCTGTATCCGGGCCGTCACGTCGCCGAGTGCGTAGATCGATGGCACCGAGCTCTGGTAGTGCTCGTTCACCAGGATCGCGCCGTCCTGACCCTGCGCAACACCCACCGCCTCCAGTCCCATGCCCTGCACGTTCGGCGCGCGCCCGGTCGCGTACAGCACCGCGTCCACGGTGGCGCTGTCGCCGCCGTTCAAGCGGACCATCAATCCGTCTTCGGTGCGTTCGATACCCGACACGCCGGACTTGACACGCAGATCAACCCCGGCCTTGCGCATTTCGGCGGCAATGAAATCGCGCACCTCGTCATCGAAACCGCGCAGCACCTGTTCGCCCCGGTACAACTGGATGACCTGGGATCCGAGTCCGTTGAAGATGGACGCGAATTCGCAGGCGATATACCCGCCACCCACCACCAGCAGCCGCGCCGGGAAGGGTTCGAGGTCGAAAATCTCGTTCGAGGTGAGCGCATGCTCGCGCCCCGGAACGTTGGGGACGCTGGGCCAGCCGCCGGTGGCAATCAGGATGTTCCCGGCGCTGCAGCGGCGCGCATCGAGCTGCACCGTATGCGCATCGACCAGCCGGGCATGTTGCTCGAACAGTTGCACGCCGGCACTGGTCAACAGCTGAAGGTACACACCGTTGAGGCGCGTGATCTCGCGTGCGCGGTTGCTCTTGAGCAGGGGCCAGTTCAGTTTGGGAGGCTGCACCTCCCAGCCAAAACCGTGCGCCTCTTCAAAGGCTTCGGCGTAATGCGCGGCGTAGCTGTACAGCTTCTTGGGGATGCAGCCCACGTTGACGCAGGTGCCGCCCAGCCGGGCGACGCCGCCCGCTTCCGCCAGCGCCACGCGGGCACCGCGCTGGGCCGCCATGCGCGCGGCGCGCACGCCGCCGCTGCCGCCACCGATCACGAACAAGTCGAAGTCAAAGTGTTCCATCATGGGAGTCCTGTCATTTTTTTGAAGATCGACCGCATTGAAGCATGCCTTGCCCAAGGAGTCCGCCCTGTCGACGGGGATGCCGCCCATGGTAGAGGCGGTCCTTGAATATTTGGGGAACAATCACCAAGTTGCAAGCGATACCCAAACCCGATCAAGGCGACCGATGACCACCTCTCTCAAAATCGACTTTGTTTCCGACGTCTCCTGCCCCTGGTGCGCGATCGGCCTGAAATCGCTGGACCAGGCGCTGGCGCGCGTCGGAGCAGACGTGCGCGCCGAACTGCACTTTCAGCCGTTCGAACTCAATCCCCGGATGGCGCCCGAGGGCCAGGAGATTACCGAGCACATCACCGAAAAGTACGGCATCACGCCCGCGCAGGCGCACGCGAATCGCGAGAACATCCGCGCGCGCGGGGCTCAAGTGGGATTCAAGTTCAGCATGGCGGATGAGCCGGGCGGCGGGCGCAGCCGCATCTACAACACCTTTGATGCTCATCGCCTGCTGCACTGGGCCGGTCTGGAAGGCCTGGACCGGCAAAAGGCGCTGAAGGAGGCGCTGTTCAAGGCCTACTTCACCGACGGTCAAAGCCCGGCCTCGCACGAGGTGCTGGTGCGGGCTGCGGGTGAGGCGGGGCTGGATGCCACGCGCGCGCGCGAAGTGCTGGCTTCAGATGCGTATGCCGACGAGGTGCGCGAGCGCGAGCAGTTTTACCTGAACCACGGCATCCATTCGGTGCCTGCGATCATCATCAACGAGCGCCATCTGATCTCGGGCGGGCAGCCGGCCGAAGTATTCGAGCAGGCACTGCGTCAGATCGCGGCCGCCGACTGACACCACCGCCAATGGCGCGGCCGCCTTATTTGCTGACTTCGTGACCGATCACGCCGCCCACGGCTGCGCCGCCGACGGTTCCCAGGGCGCTGCCGCCGGTCAGCAGGGCGCCGCCGACGGCGCCGACGCCGGCGCCGACCGCGGTGTTCGCACCCTGCCTCGACATACCGGCGCAGCCGCTCAGGCCAAACAGCAGCGCTGCGATGGCCGCACCGAATGAAACTCTTTGTATCGCTTTCATGGGATTACCTCTTTTCGACATGGGATGAGCGGCCGGGGGCCACCCATGACTTCAATATACGAGGGGCCCGGCGCCCGCGCTGTCGGGGCCGTTCGCCAGCGCGTGTAGGAGAGCGATGACAGTCAGCCCGCAGGCGCGGCTGCATCGCGCAGCGCGTCTGCCACCGCCAGGATCGGCTGCAGCACGCTGGCGCCGAGTTTTTTCGAGCGTTCGCCGCTCCAGCCATGGAGCGCGTCGGGCAGGTCGGCGTTGTCCTTGAACGGCATCTCGATGGTGAAGGCCAGGCAGTCGAAGTTCTGGCCCACCCAGTTCGTCGCCAGCGTCGGGTTGGCACTGCCAGGCGCGGCCTGGCCGTAGCCGTGCGCCGTCTGAAAATCGGGGCTGGCCGCCAGCCACGCCGCCTTGAAAGCCGCTTCCAGCGCGGCCAGGCGCGGCGTGTAGCCAGGGTTGCCCTCGGCGCCCGCCACGAAGTTGTGAGGCAGGCTCTCGTCGCCATGGGCGTCCAGGCACAGGTCCACGCCCGCCTGCCGCATCGCCTCGCGCACCAGGAACACCTCGGGCGACTTGTCCAGGCTCGGGCTTTGCCATTCGCGATTCAGGTTCGCGCCCGCGGCATTGGTGCGCAGGTTGCCGCGTACCGCACCGTCCGGGTTCATGTTCGGCACCACGCAGAACACGCAGCGCGCCAGCAGCACACGGCTCACCGGGTCGTCGCCGTCGAGCAGGCGCTCCAGAAGCCCTTCGATGAACCACTCGGCCATGGTCTCGCCCGGATGCTGGCGCGCGATCAGCCAGACCTTGCGCTTGTCCGCCGCGGCGGTGGCGCTGTGGGCGTCGGTGATGCGCAGCAGCGTCATGTCGCGCCCGTCCAGCGTGGCGCCCAGGTGCTGCAGCTGCACATGATCGGACTGCGCGGCCGAGCCGATCAGGTCGAGATGGCGCTCGTACGAGTAGGGCTCGAAGTAGGCGAAGTAGACGCTGTGCGTGGCGGGCGTGAGCCGCGCCGTCATGACCTGGCCATCGAAGCTCGTGTCGATCCGGGCCCAGTGCTGGCGGTCGTGGCTGGCCAGCACGCGGTAGCCCTCCCAGCCCTTGGGGAACGCGCACTGGCCCGCATTCAGAAAGCGCAGCGTCACCGGCAGGCCGGCCGCGCCTTGGAGGCGGAAGTGAAACCACTGCGCGAAGCCGGCCGCGTTGTCGCTGCGGATGTTGAGCTGGATGTCGCCCGGGTCGGCCAGGCTCACGACCTCGATGGCGCCGGCGTCGAACGAGCTGGAGATACGGAGTGGCGCCATGCGTCAACCCGCGGCCAGCATGCGGCCCATGTGCTCGTGCAGCTTGTTCATGGCCTTGAGCGGGCGCACCATCACCTTGAAGCGGTTGATGCGGCCCGCGTCGTCCCAGCCGATCATGTCGATGCCGTTGATCACGATGCCGTCCACCGTGCTCTGGAATTCCAGCACGGCCGAGTCCGCGCCGTACCATTCGTTCAGGTAGGTGAAGGTCTCATTGTTCAGCACCTGCAGGGCCGCCTGCAGGTACTTCGTCGTGATGGCCTTGCCCGGCTGCGGCGTGTGCACCACGGGCGAGATGAATACCACGTCGTCGGCCAGCAGGCGCTCGAGTGCCGCCAGGTCGCGGCTGCGCACGATCTGGTGCCAGTGTTCAATCGGGGCGGGGATCATGGTGGTTTATCCTTTTATGTATCAAATCGGGCTGCAGCCCTTGTTGCGTATGCGCTTTCAGCTATTAAAAACCTAGTCATCGCGAGTGAGCTCAAGGGGCCGCATAGCGCTCGCGCAGTTCGCGCTTGAGCACCTTGCCGATCGCGCTGCGCGGCAGCTCGTCGATGAACTGCAATGCGGCGAGCCGCTGGGTCTTGCCCACGCGCGCGTTGAACCATTGCAGCAATTCGTCGGCGCTGGTCTCGCGCGCGGGCTGCTTCACGACGAACGCGACCGGTGTTTCGCCCCAGGCCTCGGAAGGCACGCCCACCACGGCTGCCTCGGCCACGTCCGGGTGCTCGCGCAGCACGGCTTCCAGGTCGCTCGGGTAGATGTTGAAGCCGCCCGAAATGATCATGTCCTTCTTGCGGTCGAACAGTGTGAGAAAGCCGTCGGCGTCGAAGCGGCCCACGTCGCCGGTGCGGATGAAGCGTTTGCCCTGCGCGTCGAACCATTCGGCCTCGCGCGTCTTCTTCGGCTGGCCGTGATACCCCACCATCATGCCGGGCGAGTGGCCGACCACCTCGCCGGCCTCGCCCGACGCGACTTCGATGCCCTGCTCGTCAATGAGCCGGATGTCGCTGGTGGCCGCGGGCTGGCCGACCGTGTGCAGTTTCGTCGGGTGCAGGTGCGCGTGCAGGATGCAGGTGCCGCCGCCCTCGGTCATGCCGTAGTACTCGATCAGGCCGCCAGGCCAGCGCTTCAGGACGTCCGCCTTCAGCGCCGCTGCAAACGGTGCGCTGGTGGAGAACTTGAACAGGAAGCTGGACAGATCAAAACGGTCGAACTCGGGCCGCGCCATGATGCGCTGGTACTGCACCGGCACCAGCATGGTGTGCGTGGCGCGCTGTGCCTGCGCCAGCGCCAGGTAGCCGAGCGCGTCGAATTTGGGCATCAGCACCACCGTGCCGCCAAAGGCCAGCGTCGGGAAGAACATCACGAGCGTGGTGTTGGAGTACAGCGGCGTCGCCAGTACCGTGACGGCGTCCGGGCCGTAACTGAACTGGTCGCCGCGCTGCACATGGGCCCAGCGCATGCCGTGGCCCTGCACGATGCCCTTGGGCTCGCCCGTGGTGCCGGACGAATAGATGATGTTGAAGGGCGTCTCGGGGCGGATCTCGGCGCGCGCCGGTGTGGCGCCCGGCGCTGCCAGCCAGTCGTGCAGGGGCCGCCCGGTGCTTGAGCCATCCAGCGCGATGCGCGGCACGGGCGTGCTGTTGGTGGGCGCGGGGGCGGCGTCCAGTGCCGCTGCCACGCCCGCATCCAGGAAGAACAGCCTGGCCTGCGCATCCGCCGCCATGCGCCGCAGGCTCTCGGGCGTCGAACTCGGCGCCAGCGGCGCCACCGCGACACCGGCGCGCAGCGCGCCGAGAAACACCGCGGCATATTCGATCGAGGGGCTGGCGCAGATCGCAATCGCCTCGCCGACCTGCAGGCCGGCACGTTGCAGCGTCGTGGCGATGCGGTCCATCAGCGCATCGAGCGCGCCGTAAGTGAGCGTGCGCTCGCCCTCGACCAGCGCGCGCCGCGCGGGGGCGTCGGCCGCATGCTCGCGGATCAAATCGGTGATGAGGCCAAAGTCTTGTTGCGAAATGTCGTTCATGGTGAGCAGTGATAGGAGGCTGGCATCATCATAGTGAATCGATTGAGGTAAGGACTGCCGATAATCGGAGCATGACCACTGCTTCCCCTCCTGTGCCCGGCACCACCACCAACTCGGCGTCGGCCACGGCTTTCGACACGCTGCCGCTCAGTCCGGCGATGCGGGCGAATCTGCAGCAGCTCGGTTATCACGCGATGACGCCGATCCAGGCGGCCAGCCTGCCAGTGGCGCTGCTCGGCCAGGACCTGATCGCGCAGGCGCAGACCGGCAGTGGCAAGACCGCCGCGTTTGCGCTGGCGCTGCTGGCAAACCTGAATCCGCGCCGTTTTGCGGTGCAGGCGCTGGTGCTGTGCCCCACGCGCGAGCTGGCCGACCAGGTGACGCAGGAGATTCGCCGTCTCGCGCGCGCCGAGGAGAACATCAAGATCGTCACGCTGTGCGGCGGCGTGCCGCTGCGCATGCAGAACGCCAGCCTGGAGCATGGCGCCCACATCGCGGTGGGCACGCCGGGGCGCATCATGGACCACTTGCAGCGCGGCACCTTGAACCTGGAAGCGCTGAATACGCTGGTGCTGGACGAGGCCGACCGCATGCTCGACATGGGTTTTTTCGACGACATCGCCACCGTGGCGCGCCAGTGCCCGAAGGAGCGCCAGACGCTACTGTTTTCGGCCACGTATCCGGAAGGCATTGAAAAAATCGCGCGGCAATTCATGCGCGAGCCCCGCAGGATCGAGGTCGCGGCGCAGATAGCTGCTGATGTGATCGAGCAACGCTTTTACGAAGTCACGCGCGCCAATCGCCTGGCCACGGTGGCGCTGCTGCTGAACCACTTCCGCCCGGTCAGCACGCTGGCCTTTTGCAACACCAGGCAGCAGTGCCGCGAGCTGGTC
>SCRU01000022.1 GCA_004323695.1 Burkholderiaceae bacterium | reverse complement strand
TTTGAGCCTCAGCGACCGGCGCCGCAAGCGATCGCCGATCTGCAACTCTGTGGTGCCCTGCACGAGGCATTGCCAAATGTATCCGTGCGCGATGCATCGGTACATGCTCGAAAACCCTAGACAAATTCCGTGCCAGCGGGCGCATGCTGGGACGCGGACGACGGGTAACGATGTCGCAAAAAGCGACACAATAAGCCAGGCTGCATGCCGTCATGTGCACGCAGCACAAAGGAAAGCCCGTGCCGCGGAGCAGGACGATGAATAACGATGAGTTCAAGATGCTGGCGCAATTTCGCGCCTATCTGCGACAGTTCGACTATTTCAGCGAACAACAATGCGCGGAGGTCGGGCTGACCTCGCAGCAGTATCGGGCGCTGTTGACCATCAAGGGCCATCCTGGCCCCGATCTGATCGTGATTACCGAGCTGGCGCAGCGCATGATGATCAAGCACAACAGTGCGGTCGGCATGGTCGACCGTCTCGTGAAAGAGGGCCTGGTGCGGCGCCGGCCGTCGAAGGAAGATCGGCGCTGCGTCGGCATTGAACTCGCGCCGCGCGGTGAACAGGCGTTTGGCCGGCTGGTGCAGGTGCACCGCGACGAACTGTGCCGGCTCAGCCCTGGGTTGGGGCGCTGCGTCAATCATTTTGCGAAATCGGTGGCGCGCGCATGACTCGCAGCGGCATCGCGCTGTTCGACACCGCGGTAGGCCGCTGCGCGATCGCCTGGGGCGAGCGCGGCATCTTCGGCGTGCAATTGCCCGAAGCCAGCGATGCGGGTACGCGGCAGCGCCTGCGCGCACCGTCTGGGGCGCTCGACGCCGAGCCGCCGCGCGAGGTGCGGGATGCAATTGACGCGGTGGTTGCACTGCTGCGCGGCGAGCGCCCCGAGGCCGATCCACTGCGCGCGCTACGGCTCGACATGGATGGCGTGCCGCTTTTTAACCGGCGTGTCTACGAAGTTACACGCGCCATCGCGCCTGGTGCCACGCTGACCTACGGGGAAGTAGCCAAGCGCATCGGAGAGCCTGGTGCAGCGCGTGCCGTCGGGCAGGCGCTCGGGCAGAACCCGTTTGCGCCGATCGTGCCGTGCCATCGTGTGCTCGCAGCCGGCGGCGCGGCGGGTGGTTTCTCGGCACGCGGCGGTGTCGCGACCAAACTGCGCATGCTGTTGATCGAAGGCGCGGCGTTCGGCGCGCCGGGGCTCTTCGACGATCTACCCCGATAGCGCAGCGCCGCGACCGCAACGCTCAGTTCATCAGTTCAAGCAGCCGGTCCAGTCCACCACTGTTGATCGCCACCGTGGCTTGCTCACGCACCCTGGGTTTGGCGTGGTAGGCGACCGATAAACCCGCGGCCGCCATCATCGGCAGATCGTTGGCGCCGTCGCCCATGGCGATCGCCTGTGCGGGCGCAATGCCCAGCGCGCTGCAAGTCTCCTGCAGCATCTTGCGTTTCTCGTTGCCGTCGCAGATGTCGCCCCAGGGCTGATCCACCATTTTCCCCGTCAGCACCCCGCCTTGCACTTCGAGCACGTTGGAGCGCGTGAAGTCGATGCCCAGCCGGTCCCGGATGCGGTCGGTGAAGAACGTGAAACCGCCGCTGACCAACAGCAGCTTGAGGCCCGCCCGCTTGCAGGCGCCCACCAGTTCAGCGGCGCCGGGGTTGAGCCGCAGGCGTGTGGCGTACACCTGTTCCATGCTCGCCACGCTCACGCCCTTGAGAAGGGCCACGCGCCGGCGCAGGCTTTCCTTATAGTCGGCAATCTCGCCGCGCATCGCTGCCTCGGTGATTGCGGCGACTTCGGCCTTGCGTCCCGCGGCGTCGGCAATCTCATCGACGCATTCAATGTTGATGAGCGTCGAGTCCATATCGAACGCCATCAGTTTGAAGTCGCTTAGGCAAAGTGGCGGCTGGACGCCGCGCAGCACCAAGCCAGGACGAATTTCATGCATGTCTGCGGGGGCGGGAGCTGAGGTCATAGGTGTGATGAATGGAACCATGGACATTCGGAAAACGGCGTTTCACGCCTGCACATGCATGAATTGCGCGCACAGCGCTTCCATTCCGAGCCGATCCTCCTCCTCGAAACGGGCCAGACTGTGACTGTCCACGTCCCACACGCCCAGCAGCGTGCCATCGGCGCGCACCAGTGGTACCACGATTTCGGAGCGCGCGGCGCCGTCGCAATAAATGTGGCCGGGGAAGGCCGCCACGTCGGGGACCAGCTGGGTCTGGCGCAATTGCGCCGCAGCGCCACACACACCGCGCCCGCGGGCAATGCGCACACAAGCGGGCCGGCCCTGAAAGGGTCCGACTACGAGGCCGTCGCCCTCGGCAAAGTAAAAGCCGCACCAGCTGATGTCAGGCAGCGCGTGGAATACCAGCGCCGAGAAATTGGCCGCGTTGGCAACGAGGTTGGTTTCGCCATGCAGCAAGCTGCGCGCCTGGCTGGCCAGTTCGCGGTACAGGTCGCATTTACTGGCAGTGGTGATGGGGGTGGCTTCGAACATGATTCTCAAATGATGGAAGACCATACGGTCAAGCGTGCTCCGGGGGCCTTGATGTGTCCGCTGCAGCCAGCGGCTGTCCCAGGCTGCGCAGCACGTCACGCACCATCTGGGCGCGGGCCCTGGGGTCGGGCAGATGGCGCTGAATGCGCAGTTTTTCGTTCCCCGCCAGCTTGATGTGCTGATTTTTCTGGACCAGCTCGATGATCCGCAGCGAATCGATGGGTGGGTCCTTCCTGAAGGTAATGTTGATCACTCCGGGCGCCGCATCGACCTTCACGACACCGTAGGGCCTGGCGATGACGCGCAGGCGGTGCACGTCGATGAGCGTCTGCGTCTGAACCGGGAGTTTTCCGAAGCGGTCGACAATTTCTTCCAGCAGGGCGTCGATCTGGTCGGTGCTCCGGGCCGTCGCCAGCTTCTTGTAGAAGGAGAGGCGCAGGCGCACGTCGCCACAGTAGTCATCGGGCAGCAAAGCCGGCGCGTGCAGGTTGATTTCGGTCGTCGCGTTGAGCGGGGCCAGCAGGTCGGGTTCGATGCCGGCCTTGAGACAGCGCACGGCCTCGGCGAGCATTTCGTTGTAGAGCTGAAAGCCGATCTCGAGCATGTTCCCGCTCTGGTTTTCGCCCAGCACCTCGCCGACGCCGCGAATTTCCAGGTCATGCATGGCCAGATAAAAGCCCGAGCCCAGTTCTTCCATTTGCTGGATCGCTTCAAGCCGCTGGCTGGCCTGTCTGGTCAACCCCTCCAGGTCTGGCACCATCAGGTACGCGTAGGCTTGGTGGTGCGAGCGTCCGACGCGGCCACGCAACTGGTGCAGCTGCGCCAGACCGAACTTGTCGGCGCGGCTCATCACGATGGTGTTGGCGGTCGGCACGTCGATGCCGGTCTCGATGATGGTTGAGCACAGCAGCAGGTTGTAGCGCTGCGCGACGAAGTCGCGCATGACGCGCTCGAGCTCACGCTCGGGCATCTGGCCATGTGCCACCGCGATGCGCGCCTCGGGCAGCAGGGCTTCGAGTTTTTGCCGGCGGTTCTCTATCGTCTCCACTTCGTTGTGCAGGAAGTAGACCTGCCCGCCGCGCTTGAGCTCGCGCAGCACAGCCTCCCTGATCACGCCATTGCCTTCCGTGCGCACAAAAGTCTTGATCGCGAGGCGGCGCTGCGGTGCGGTGGCAATCACGCTGAGGTCGCGCAGGCCCTCCAGCGCCATGCCCAACGTGCGCGGGATCGGCGTGGCGGTCAGTGTGAGCACGTCGACTTCGGCGCGCAGCGCCTTCATGGCCTCCTTGTGGCGCACGCCGAAGCGGTGTTCTTCGTCGATGATCAGGAGGCCAAGGTCCTTGAACCGGGTCGATTCGCTGAGCAGCTTGTGAGTGCCTACCACGATGTCCACCCCGCCATCGGCCAGGCCCTTGAGCGCTGCGGAGATTTCCTTGCCCGAACGGAAGCGGCTCATCTCGGCCACCTTCACCGGCCATTTGGAAAAGCGGTCCACCAGCGTCTGGTAGTGCTGCTCCGCCAGCAGCGTGGTGGGCGCCAGAAACGCGACCTGCCGGCCCCCGGTCACGGCAATGAAGGCAGCGCGCAAGGCTACCTCGGTCTTGCCAAAGCCGACGTCGCCGCACAACAGCCGGTCCATCGGGCGCGGGCTGATCATGTCCTGGATCACGGCGTGGATCGCGGCGCTCTGGTCGGCGGTTTCCTCGAAGCCGAAGTCGTTCGCAAAGGTCTCATAGTCCTGCGCGCTGTAACGGAACGCGTGGCCCTCGCGTGCGGCGCGGCGCGCGTAGATGTTGAGCAGTTCGGCGGCCGAGTCGCGCACCTGCTCGGCGGCCTTGCGTCTGGCCTTCTCCCACTGGCCGGACCCGAGCTTGTGCAGCGGCGCCTCCGATGCCGCCACGCCGGTATAGCGGCTGATCTGGTGTAGCTGGCTCACGGGCACGTACAGCACCGCCTTGTCGGCATATTCCAGGTGCAGGAACTCCTGCAGCGCGGGCGTGCCGTCAGGCTGCAATTGCCCCAGATCGAGGTTGACCAGGCCGCGGTAGCGGCCAATGCCATGCGCGGTATGCACGATCGGGTCGCCGAGGTTCAGTTCGCTCAGATCCTTGATCAGCGCCTCGACGTCGCTGACCTGCTCCTGCTTCTTGCGCCGCCGCGCGCTCGGGCCGGCCGCGAACAGCTCGGTTTCGGTGACGAAGTCCAGCCCTTCTTCGAGCCAGGAAAAGCCCGTGGCGAGGCCGGCCGTGGCAATGCCCAGCGGCTCGGTGCTGGCGCGAAATTCCTGCAGCGAATCGAAGGCCGGCGGGTTGATCTGACTGGCGCGCAGGAAATCGAGCAGGCTCTCGCGCCGGCCGTCGCTTTCGGCCAGCAGCAGCACGCGATGCGTGGTGCTTCGCAAGTGGGCCTTGAGCCGGGCCAGCGGGTCTTCGGCGCCGCGCACCACGGACAGCGGGCCCAGCGCCTGAAACACGACGCTGCCGGCGACGTCTTCGGTGGCGGGCCGGATCGCCAGTTGCGCATGCGCGTTGGCCCGTGCGTAAAACTGCTCGGCGCTCAGAAACAGGGCCGGTGGCGCCAGCGCGCGCCGCTCCGGGTCGCCTTGCACCAGCCGGTAGCGCTCCTGCGTATCCTGCCAGAAGTGCGCAAAGGCGCCCTCCAGGTCGCCATGCAACACCACCGTGGCCGGCAGGTGTCCCTTGGTGCCCGCTTCGCAGTCACGGTCCGCCGAAGAGAGCGCGGAACCTGGGGGCGGCCCGGCGGTCCCGCCGCCGAGATAGTCGAACACGGTGGCGGTCTCGTCGAAGAACAGCGGCAGGTAGTATTCAATGCCGGCGGTGGCCACGCCGTTGCCGATGTCCTTGTAGAGCCGGCTCCGGGTCGGGTCGCCGTCCAGCAGTTCGCGCCAGCGCCTGCGGAATCGGGCGCGCGCATCCTCGTCCATCGGAAACTCTCGCCCGGGCAGCAGCCGCACCTCGGGCACGGGGTACAGGCTGCGCTGGCTGTCGGGGTCGAAGGTGCGGATCGAGTCGATCTCGTCGTCGAACAGGTCCACGCGGTACGGCACCGGCGAGCCCATGGGAAAGAGGTCGATCAGGCCGCCGCGCACCGCATATTCGCCCGGACTCACGACCTGCGTGACATGGCTGTAGCCGGCCAGCGTGAGCTGGGCTTTGAGTTTGGCCTCGTTGAGCCTTTGCTTTACCTGGAAATGAAATGTGTAGCCCGCCAGAAAGCTGGGCGGCGCCAGGCGATACAGGGCCGTGGTGGCCGGAATGACGACCACGTCGGCGTCCGTGTCCTGGTCGCGCTGGCTGATGCGCCACAAGGTCGCGAGTCGTTCGCTGATCAGGTCCTGATGCGGCGAAAACGCATCGTAGGGCAGCGTCTCCCAGTCGGGAAACAGGGCGCAGCGCAACCCGGGTGCGAAGAACGCGATCTCTTCCACGAGGCGCTGCGCGTCGCTCGTGTCGGCAGTCACAATGGCCGTGAGTCTGTGCGCAGCCTTGTCGCGCTGTGCCAGTTGCGCCAGCAGCAGGGCGTCGGCCGATCCGGCCGGTCGCGGCAGCGAAAAGCGCTTGCCGGCGTTGAGTGGGGGTAAATCCATGAATTGCGCCAATACGAAACACCCCCCGCCACGGTGGGCGGGGGGTGTGATGCATTGGATTTTAGAATGCGAGGCACGTCCATGCCCGATCCCGCTCCAAATTCCCGCTTTTTTGTCTTGATCCCCTGCGCCGGCACGGGGTCTCGCGCCAGCACGCGCATGATCTCGCGCTCTGGCGCTGCGGTGCCCAAACAGTACCAGCCGCTGGCCGGGATTCCCCTGGTGCTGCATACGCTGGCGGCTTTCGCCGCGGTGCCGCGCATTGCCGACCTGCTGGTCGTGGTGGCGCCCCAGGATCATTTCTTTGAACAGCACAGTGCACCTGTTTTGGTAGCGAACTGTGGAGGCTCCACAAGGGCTAGAAGCGTTTCCAATGGGCTAAATGTGCTGTTGACGCATGGCGCGATGCCCGTTGACTGGGTGCTGGTGCACGATGCCGCCCGCTGCCTGATCACGCCCGCGCAGATCAACACCCTGATCGATGCCTGCATGCACGACGAGGTCGGCGGCCTGCTGGCGCACAAGCTGGCGGACACGCTTAAATCCGGGTCGGATGGCCGCGTGGCCGCCACGCTGGAGCGCGGCGACAAATGGCTGGCCCAGACGCCGCAGATGTTTCGCATCGGCGCCTTGATCGAGGCACTGCGCCGTGCCGGCGATCGGGTCACGGACGAGGCGGGCGCGATGGAGGCGATGGGGCACCGCCCCCGCCTGGTGCCGGCCGATGCGCAGAACTTCAAGGTCACCTATGCGCAGGACCTGGCATTGGCCGACATCATTTTGAGGAGCCGGACATGAGGTTTCGCATTGGCGAAGGCTGGGACACGCACGCGCTGGTGGCGGGACGCAAGCTCATCATCGGCGGCGTGGAAATTGCGCACCCGATGGGGCTGCTCGGACATTCGGACGCCGACGTGCTGCTGCATGCCATTACCGACGCGCTGCTGGGTGCGGCCGCCCTGGGTGACATCGGCACCCATTTTCCGGACACCGATGCGCGTTTCGCGGGGGCCGACTCACTCATGCTGCTGGCCGAGGCGGCGCGCCTGGTGCGCGAGCGGGGCTGGCAGATCGGCAACATCGACAGCACCGTTATCGCGCAGGCGCCCCGGCTCATGCCGCACATCGCCGCGATGCGCGCGCGCATTGCCGCAGCGCTCGGGCTGGCGCCGGATCAGATCAACGTGAAGGCCAAGACGGCCGAGAAAATGGGCCCCGTGGGGCAGGGCCTGAGTATCGAGGCACGCGCGGTGGCGCTACTGATTCAATAGTTAAACATGCACGTCCAGCTTGGGCTCTGAGTGCCTTTTTCCCGAAATCGGGCTCGCGGGCGCATTGTGCAGCCGGATGTGCGCCACGAGGCCGCCGGTGCTCGCGTTGGACAGCGTGAATGCGCCTCCCATGCGCTGGATGGTCTTGTCCACGATGGACAGGCCCAGCCCCGCGCCGGTCGCCTCGGTGCGCGCGGCGTCGCCCCGAAAGAACGGTTTGGTCAGGCTCAGCAGCACATCCGGCGGAACGCCGGCGCCGTGGTCACGAACCCGGATCATCAGCCACGGATCGCGCGCACGCGCCGCGATCTCCAGCGTGGTAACCCCGGTATCGGCCGACTTGCCGTAGCGGCGCGCGTTCTCCAGCAGGTTGGAGATGACCCGGGCGAGCTCCACCTCGTCGGCCATCACGCGCAAATCGGGCGCCACGTCCACCGTGATGCGCATGTCGTCCTGATCCCTCACCGGGTAGGTGCAAGTCTCGACCACGTCGCGCAACCGCACCGGCTTGAGGTCGACATGGTCGGGGCGCGCGTAGTCGAGGAACTTGTCGATGATGGCATCGAGCTGGCTGATGTCCGCCGCCATGTGCTCGCGCGCGTCCGCATCGGCCACGCTGAGCTCGGTTTCCAGCCGCAGGCGCGCCAGCGGGGTACGCAGGTCGTGCGAGATGCCGGCGAGCATCACGGCGCGGTCCTGCTCGATCTTGGCCAGTTGATCGGCCATCCGGTTGAAGCCGATGTTGACCTCGCGGATTTCGCTGGTGGCAACCTCCTCGTCGAGCCGGCTGGCGTCGAAGTCGCCATCGCGAACCCGTCCCGCCGCGAACGACAGTTGCTTGAGCGGGTGGTTGATGAGGCGAGCGATCACGGCCGCGCCGGCCAGCGAGAGCACGCCCGCGGTGAACAGCCAGATCAGCCAGGTCTTGCTGTTCACCGGCGTAACCCGCGACGGGTCCATCAGCAGCCAGTAGGGATCGCCGTCGATCGAAAACCCGACCCACAGGCCCTTCCTGCCGTTCACGCTGCTCGCCACCATGGTGGTGTGGCCCAGGCGCTTGGCCAGCTCTTCCGTGATGCGTTCATCGAGCGCGTTCGCGGCGAAGAGCTCGAATTGGTCTTTGGGCTCGCGCGGCACGATCCGCACGCCCTCCTGTTGTGCCATGGTCTTGATCAGCGCGACCCGCGTGATGGCGTCCGAATACACCAGTGCGGCCCGGCTCAGATTCACCAGCGAGGCAATCTGCTGCGCCGTCTGGATCGCGCGCGGCTCGTATTCAAGCGCGCGAAATGTCTGGAACCAGGCCACCGTGCTGCCGATCAGCAGGAGCGCCAGCAGGAAGAACGTACGCCAGAACAGGCTCAGACCGCGCTTGCCCTGCGCGGCGTCCAGCGGCGCGGGCTGGGTGTCCAGCTGCGTGGGACGGCTGAAATCGCTCAGAACTTCGGACATGCCGGGCAGTCAAATGCGACGGCGAGCGCCTGGCGCATGCCTAACTGGCGCCGTCGGGAACAAACACGTAGCCGACACCCCAGACCGTCTGGATATAGCGCGGCGCGGAGGGGTCGAGTTCGACCAGTTTGCGCAGGCGCGAAACCTGCACGTCCAGGCTGCGGTCGAAGGGCTCGAACTCGCGCCCGCGGGCCAGCTGGGCCAGCTTTTCGCGCGACAGCGGCTGGCGCGGGTGCCGCACCAGCGCCTTGAGCATGGCAAACTCGCCGGTGGTCAGCGGCAGGTCCTCGTCGTTGCGGTGCAGCGTACGCGCGCCCAGATCGAACACGAACGGGCCGAACACCACGGTTTCGTTCTCGGCCGATGGCGCCCCGGGCGCTTCGCTGGGCGGGCGCCGGCGCAGCACCGCGGAAATTCTCGCGAGCAGCTCGCGCGGATTGAAAGGCTTGCCCAGATAGTCGTCGGCGCCGACCTCGAGTCCGACGATGCGATCCACGTCCTCGCCCTTGGCCGTCAGCATGATGATCGGCGTGCGGTCGTTCGCGGCGCGCAGCCGCCGGCAGATCGACAGCCCGTCCTCGCCGGGCATCATCAGGTCCAGCACGATCAGGTCGACGGTGTCGCGCAGCAGGATGCGGTTCAGCGCCTTGCCGTCCTCGGCCACGATGACCTCGAAGCCTTCCTGGGTGAGATAGCGGCGCAGCAGATCCCGGATGCGGGCATCGTCGTCCACCACCACGATTTTGTCGACTCGGCTTGCGGTTGTGACCATGGATGATTGCGGTTGAATGTGTAACAGCGCCGATTTTGAGCCACGCGGCGAAGCAAAACCGAGGCACCATCGTCAGTTTGACACACTGTTACACCTGTTGCCCCCGTCTGCATCGGATTCGTTCAAGTGGTGTGAACATGCGAATGCATTAGTGCGTTACGGATCCATCATGAAGCGAATCGTTTTTCTGTCGGTGCAAGCCATCTGCTGGACGGCCGCCTTTGCGCAGCCGCAGATGGGCCCGGCAGGGCCGACCTCTCCCACGGCGCCGATCCATTCCGTGGGGCCCGCGCCCCAGTTGAGCGTCCCGCAGACGCCGCCCACGCAGGAGTCGTCGGGCCAGCGCCGTCAGGAGTTGCGCTCCATCCTGGGCTCGCCGCCCGCGGCGGAGCAGACCGTGAACGAGCGCCGGCTGTCTCCGGCGGAACTCGCGCAGTTGCGCGAGCAGGTGCGCGAGCAATATCAGAACGGCTCGCAGCGCTAGACTGCGCATGCCGGCGCAGGACCTGTTGCGCGGGCGCGGCTCGACTATGTAATTTTTTGAAAAGCGAAAGGCTGGCGTTGAAGATTGCTAGAAAAATAATAGCCATCTGTGTAATGTCTGTATGGGCTGGCGCCGGATTTTGCCAGAATGTGCCGGCGATATCCGTGCAAAACGTGGTCCAGTTGTCGGCCCAGGGGTCGGTCGAGGCCCCGCAGGATCTGCTGTCGATTTCGATGAACACGACCCGGCAGGGGCCGGATGCGGGCACGGTGCAAAACCAGCTCAAGGCGGCGCTGGACGCGGCACTGGCACAGGCCCGGCAGGGCGCCCGGCCAGACCAGATGGACGTTCATACCGGCAGCTTCAACCTGTCTCCGCGCTATGACCGTGACGGCAAGATCACCGGCTGGCAGGGCTCGGTCGAACTGGTGCTGCAGGGTCGGGACTTTGCGCTGATCAGCGCGACCGCGGGAAAGATACAGACGCTGACGGTGGGCAACGTGACGTTCGGCCTGAGCCGCGAGCAGCGCGAGCGGGTGGAGGGTGAAGCCCAAACCATGGCTATCGACCACTTCAAGGCGCGTGCGTCGCAGATTGCCAAGGGCTTCGGCTTTGCGGGCTACACGCTGCGCGAGGTGTCGGTCAACACGAATGATCAGGTCATGCCGCCGCGCCCGCGCATGATGGCGATGGAGGCGCGCGCCTCCATGTCGGACGCTCCGGTACCGGTGCAGGCGGGCAACAGCACCGTGCTGGTGACGGTGTCGGGAACGGTGCAGTTGAAATGACGGCGCCGGCCTGCGCCGTCAGCGCGGCTTGAAGCGGCACAGCTGTCCGTTCTGCACCGGGCTCACGACGGCCCACGCGTAGTCCAGCATCTTGCCCCGTTTCCCGAATCCCCAGTCCAGCGGGAACTCTCCCGTGGCGCTGGCACGGCTGAACAGGGGCGCATAGGCGGGGCTGGCACGCTGCGCGATCGTGGTGAGCACCAGCGCGCCGCACTGGGTGATGTCGCTTTCCCGCAGCCAGCGCGACTTGTACAGGCTGTGGTCCATGAACACCATCGGCTCCGGACGCAGATGCAGCGCCAGGTTGCCGCCCGTCCAGGTGTCCGCAACCACCAGGCGCAGCGGAACATCTTCGTGCGCATGCCAGATGGCGGCGGCCTGGTCGGCCAGTTGCCGGCTGGGAAAGTTGAAGCGCGCATCTCGCCCCACCATTTCCGGGACCACGGCCGCCCCGGCGAAAAAGATGATGATGATTCCGACGTGCGCCAGCCCCGCCAGTTTCCAGGACCGGCGCAGCAGCAGGGGATCCTGGTTCCGGCGAAACAGCAAGTGCGCCAGCAGGATGCCGCTTGGCAGAAAATACGCGGTGACCCAGTTGCTGTCCAGCGAATCGTCCCGCAACAAGGCGGGCGCGATTGCCAGCGCCAGCGGCACGCACAGGGTGACCAGAAGAAAGCGCCGGTCAAAGCGTTCCCGGGGTGTGAGGTGTTCGTTGGCGTCGCCGCCACCGTTGCCAAAGGCCCGATCGGAGCGCAGCAATAGCCAGGCCATGAGCGCCATCACGCTGACGCGGCTCGCCTGGTTGATCAGAAAGCGCAGCAATTCGACAAACCGGTTTTTCGACGGTGCCAACTGGTGCTCGGCGTAGTGAAAGGTCGGGAAGTGGTTGACGATCAACCAGTGCACATGCGGAATCAGGAGAATCCCGAAC
>SCRU01000191.1 GCA_004323695.1 Burkholderiaceae bacterium | reverse complement strand
GGCGTGAAGTCGACGAGGCGCTTGACGAAGTTGAAGCGCACGCCGCGCACGCCGGCCGCGTGCAGCCGCCGCAGCTCGTCGTCGGTCACGCTGCGCTTGACGGTGGCGATGCCGCGCGCTCGGCCATCCGACGCCTGCAGCGCATCGACCAGCGCGCGGTTGTCCGCGCCATGGCAGGTGGCCTGCACGATCACGTTCTTCGAAAAACCGAGATGGTCGCGCAGCGCGAACAACTGGGCCTTGCTCGCGTCGCAGGGCGTGTACTTACGCTCGGGTGCGTAGGGAAATTCGGCGCCAGGGCCAAACACATGGCAATGTGCGTCCACCGCGCCCGCAGGCAGTTTGAATGCCGGTCTGGACGGGTCCGCGTACCAGTCGAGCCAGCCGGGGGTTTTTTCAAATTTCATTTCAGGTTCTCCAACCCGTTCGCCTTGACCTTGGCCTGTTCTGAGCTTGCCGACGGGTCGAAAGGCGGTTTCGACGGGCTCGGCCCGAACGGACCATCAGTCGATGTACTTGAGGCCGAGCTTCTCCAGCGGCTCGCGGAACTGGTATAGGTCCAGGCCGAGCACACCGGCGGCGAACTTGGCGCGCTTTTCCCCCTCGAAACTCTCACGCTTTTCGGCCGCGTCGGCGACCTGGCCGGCGATCGCGGCGGGCACCACGACCACGCCGTCCATGTCGGCCACCACCACGTCGCCCGGGTTCACCAGCGCGCCGGCGCAGACCACCGGAATGTTCACCGAGCCCAGCGTGGCCTTGATCGTGCCCTTGGCGTGAATCGCGCGGCTGAACACCGGGAAGCCCATTTTTTCGAGCTCCTGCACGTCGCGGCAGCCGGCGTCGATGACCAGGCCCCGGGCGCCGCGCGCCTTGAAGCTGGTCGCCAGCAGGTCGCCGAAGAAGCCGTCGAAATTGTCGGTGGTGCAGGCGGCCACGGCCACGTCGCCGGGTTGCAACTGCTCGGCCGCCACGTGCATCATCCAGTTGTCACCCGGCTGCAGCAGGATGGTCACCGCCGTGCCGCACAGACGCGCGGCCGGATAGATGGGGCGCATGTATGGTTTCATCAGCCCGACGCGGCCCATCGCCTCGTGCACGCTGGCAACGCCGAAGTGCGAGAGCTTCTCGACCGCCACCTTGTCGGCGCGCACGATGTTGCGCTTCACGATACCCAGTTGATTCATGCTCATGGTGAGTCTCCTTGTGGGGTTACCGGCCCTTGGCCTTGAGAGTGGCGTCCAGCCGCGGGAACACGCGGCGCGCGTTGCCTTCGTAGATCTGCTGGCGGTCGGCCGCGCTCAGGATCGTGCTGGCCTCGATGTAACGCTTGGTGTCGTCGTAATAGTGACCCGTCTCGGGGTCGATGCCGCGCACGGCACCGATCATCTCTGACGCAAACAGCACGTTTTTCACCGGGATCACGGTGTTCAGCAGGTCGATGCCGGGCTGGTGATACACACAGGTGTCGAAGAAGATGTTGTTGAGCAGGTGCTCGGACAGCAGCGGCTTCTTGAGTTCCTGCGCGAGGCCGCGAAAGCGGCCCCAGTGATAGGGAACCGCGCCACCGCCGTGCGGGACCAGAAACCGCAGTGTCGGAAACTCCTTGAACAGATCGCTGGTGAGGCACTGCATGAACGCCGTGGTGTCGGCGTTCAGGTAATGCGCGCCGGTGGTGTGGAAGGCCGGGTTGCAGCTGGTGCTGACGTGGATCATCGCGGGGATGTCGTACTCGACCATCTTCTCGTAGATCGGGAACCAGTGCCTGTCGGACAGCGGAGGCGAAGTCCAATGGCCGCCGGAAGGGTCGGGGTTCAGGTTGATGCCGACGTTGCCGTATTCCTTCACGCATTTTTCAAGCTCGGGAATGCAGCTCCCGGGGTCCACACCCGGCGACTGCGGCAGCATGGCCACCGGAATGAAGTTATCAGGGAACAGCTTCGATACGCGATAGCACAGCTCGTTGCAGATCGCGGCCCAGGTGGAGGACACCTCGAAGTCGCCAATATGGTGCGCCATGAAACTCGCGCGCGGCGAGAACAGCGTGAGGTCCGAGCCGCGCTCGCGCATCTTGGCGAGCTGGTTGGTTTCAATCGATTCGCGCAGCTCATCGTCGCTGATTTTGAGGTCCGCCACCCGGGGCATGGCGGCCGGGTCCTTGATGCCGGCAATCTGCCGGTTGCGCCAGGTCTCCAGCGCCCTGGGCGCCGTCGTGTAGTGGCCGTGGCAGTCGATGATCATGGTGGCATTCCTCTGAAATCAAGGGATCGTTGAATCAGGAATTCAATATAGCGCGCAAAAGGTGCCCTGCGGAGCTGGCTGAAAGCCGTCTGCTCGGCGGCGTATCCATGTGATTGATTGTGGTCGCCCGCACAGGTGAAATGAAGGGGATGGCGCCACTAGCAGATATATCATTCGGGCATGGCCGAATCAACCTTGTTCAGCAATTGTTTCCCATGGACCTGAGACAGATCGAGTATTTCGTGCGGGTCGCCGAGCTGGGCAGCTTTACCCGCGCCTCCGTCGTGCTGGACGTGGCGCAGCCGGCGCTGAGCCGGCAGGTGCGGCTGCTCGAGGTCGAACTGCGGCAGACCCTGCTGGTGCGCAACGGCCGCGGCGCCAGCCCGACCGAGGCCGGCAAACTGCTGCTGGAACACGGGCGCGGCATCCTGCACCAAGTCGAGCGCACGCGCGAGGAACTGGGCCGGGTACGCGGCGCGCTGGCCGGCCGCGTCGCGCTGGGCCTGCCACCCAGCATTGCCAAGGTGCTGACGGTACCGCTCACGCGCGCCGCGCGCGCGCGCCTGCCCGATGCCGTGCTGTCGATCAGCGAGGGCCTGTCGGTATCGCTGCGCGAAGCACTGGTCACGGGCCGGCTTGACGTTGCCCTGCTGTACAACACGCTGCCCGCGCCAGGAGTCGAGGTCACGCCGCTGCTGCAGGAGGACCTGTTTCTGGTGCAGCGCCGACCCGCCGCCTCGCGCCGCGCACGCGCCGCGCCAGTCAAGCTGCGCGAGCTGGCCGCGATTCCGCTCGTGATCCCGACCCGGCCCAACGCGATGCGCATGCTGGTCGAGTCGGAACTGGCGCAACTCGGCTGCCGGCCCCAGATCGCATTGGAGATTGACGGCGTGCCCGCGATCCTGGACCTGGTGGCCGACGGCGCCGGCAGCGCCGTGCTGTCCAGAAACGCGGTGGCCACCTCGGGCCGTACATCCACCTATACCATCAGGGCGATCCAGGCACCGTCGCTGCGCAGCACCCTGTCGCTCGCGGTCAGTTCGCTGCGCCCCGCCACGCTGACGCAGCAGGCCATGCTGGCGCTGCTGCGCGAAACCTTGGGCACGGTGTTCGCCTTGCCTTGAATAACATCCGAATTCACCATTGCAGCAGCGCAACAACGGCCCGGGGCATGGGCCCAGGTGCCGTGGCCGCTGCTCAGGACACCCGCTTGAAGTGGTTCGCGTCGGTGTGGTGCATGAGCCCCCTGCCCTTGATCTGGAGCTGGGTGTCCTGCTCGTATTCCATGGTGTCCTTGCCGGTCAGCTTCACCTTGAGGATGTAGCGAACCACCTTGAAGGTGTCCATCAGGAACGGGTTCTGGCAAATGCCGTAGGTCTCGGACCCCGCTTCCGCTACCAGCTCGAAACTGGTGGCACCGGGCTTCACCGTGCCGCCCGCGTTGATGACGATGCCGCGAGGTACCGCAAACGAGTTCAGCACCATCCCGGTGGCAGGGTCCCACACCCAGTAACCTCGTTGTGCGTGAAAGGGCTCACCCGCCTTCTTGTCGGCCGTGGAGGGCGTACCCCGCCAGGCATTGGTGTCGGCGATGACCTGGCGCAGCTTTTGGTCATGGTTTTCCACCGCGGGGCTGATGGCTTGAAAAACCCAGCGTTCGCGATAGCTCTTTTCGGTGTCCGTCTTCATCTGATCAGGTTTTCCCGGCGAGACGTCGACGCCATTGTTTCCCTCCCAAACGCCCAGCAACCCGGTCAAGGGCCCATAGTCGATCGCGTTTGCGCTGCTTTCCGTGCTCATGCTGTCACCTCCAGTGGAAACGGGCCGCACACCGCGTGCCGCCCCTCGCGCAGGTTAGCGCGATTGGCGCAGGAATGAAAATTGGTTGGCGCGATCACCCTGATAGCGACTGGTTATCGAGCGCCGGGGCAGTGGCCTGTGAAGGACGTCCACGCTGTCTCCCACCAACGCATTGCATCGTTGTGCTTGTTGTTGACCCACGCGGCGATAGCTTAAAGCACAGTGCGCTTTAGCAGGCACTACACCTTACTGTAACCTCACTGGTACCGCTACCCGCAGCGTTGTTTTGCTTGAGCCGCGCCCTACGGCCCGTGAGTCGTGCTCAGCGTGTCACCGAAAAGACGGCCCGTCCAGTTGATGCAAGAACGTCCTGTCGATCCGCCGAGCTCAACTGGCTAGTGGCGGCGAGGGCATAGCCGACCATCTTCGAGTAATCCATCATCGTATTGCCTGTGTCAGACCCCCACATCACGTGATCAGCCCCGAATACCTTGACCAGTTGGCCGACGAGGCCCTGCGTCAAAGCAACATCGAACTTCAGGCGCTCGAAGTTCTCGGTCGTGAATTTCAGATAGACATTGTGGTGCGTTGCCAGCGCAACGTAGGAATCGTCGATACCGTAGGACGGAGCCCCTTCGGTAGCTGGCCAGTCGCAATGATCCAGCACGATCTTCGCTTTCGGGAACTGATCCGCGAGACGGCCAATCTCCCGAAGAAACCTCGGGTCCGGGCTCCTGGGATAGGGCATCAGCTCAACGACCAGTCCCCGGTCGTTGGCTACTCGCCATAGCTTCAGCATGCCTTCAGAGCTCATCCAGGGATAGCTGCCGTCCGGCGCTCGGTGACCCAGTTTTCGAAAACCCACAACGCCGTCGTCCTCGACGAGCCGAGTCAGCGCCTGCGCCGCGTCAGGTTGAGCCGGGTCGACGATCGCGATCGGTACGACTTTCCCCTTGTGGCTCGCGGCGACTGACAGGAGGTACCGGTTGTCGGACTGGTAGGCGGCACCGTACTGGATGCCGACCCCGCCGCCGACGCCGTTGATTTGCCATTCGCGAAAGACCTTCGTCGTATCGTTCGGCTGATTCGCAGCGCGTGCCTCCATCACCGCCTTGCCCATATAGGCATGTTCTGCATGGAGCGGAAATTTTGCGAAATCACTGCTGTAGAAGTGGGTGTGCGTGTCGAACAGCGCAAAGCCCGGTCCCTGCGCCCTGGCCATGGGTAGGAGTGCGCAGGCCATGCTGCCCGCTACGACGATATTCGCGACGACATTGGAGAATCTCATCACAGTTGCTCCATGGCGCCGCTGGCTGCCGGTGTGTCGTCAATATCACCATCCAAATTGGAGGGTATGTCATCGCACCGATGACACGTCATCTGGTTTGCCTGTATTTCGAAAATTCGCTGCTGCGCCATATCTATCGTCCTCGAAATTGGGCCTCAGTCCGTATGAATATGGGCTGTTTTGATCACGCCGGCCCATTTGTCGATCTCGGTGTGCATGAAAGTACTGAACTGATCTGGCGTGCTGGGTGTGATCACTGCACCGAGCGATGTCAGCCGCTCGCGCACGGCGGGGTCAGCCAGTGCCTTGGCGGTTTCGACATTGAGGCGAGCCACGATCTCATGCGACGTGCCAGCAGGCGCCAGCAGTCCCCACCAGACACTGGCCTCGAAGCCCGGCAGGCCGGACTCGGCCAGCGTCGGCACGCCGGGTAACAGCATCAGGCGTTGGTCGCCGCTAATACCCAGCGCGCGCAGCCGCCCCGACTTGACGTGCGGCAACACTTCCAACGGATTGAGCAGCATGAACGAAATACGACCCGCAATCAAATCCACCAGAGCGGGCGCGCCGCCCTTGTAGGGCACATGCATCGCCTGGATATCGGCGGTCGAGGCCAAAAGCGCACCGGCCAGATGCCCCGAACTGCCGTTGCCAGCCGAAGCGTAGGTGAGTTGGCCCGGATGCTTCTTACCCCAAGCCAGCAACCCGCGTACCGTTTTAAAAGGCTGGGATGATCCCGTCACCAGCACCAGCGGCGCGTAGCCCAGGCGCGAGATGGGCGCAAAGTCGCGCAGTGTGTTGAACGGCAAGTTGGGGTACAGCGTCATGTTGGTCGCCAGGCCGTTGGCGCCCACCAGCAAGGTATATCCGTCGGGCGCAGCCTTGGCCACCGCGTCGGCACCAATGTCGCCGCTGGCGCCCGGTTTGTTTTCCACCAGCACGGGCTGGCCGAGTTGCGTCGCCAGGCGCGCGCCGATCACACGTGCCACTGTATCCACGGCGCCACCGGCGGCGAACGGCACGATAAGGTGCAACGGCTTGGATGGATAACCCTGTTGTGCGAAGGTGCTCAATGAGAACACGAAACCCAAAATAGGCAACAGACTGCGCACCACTCGGGAGAGGAAAGTTCGAGTCATGAACACAACTCCTCGCCGAAAATATTTGGAAAACTCATTGCCGTGGAATGCCGGCGCTCTGGATCACCGCGCTCCAGCGCCGGATCTCGCTGCCGAGCAGCTCGGCCAGTTGCGCCGGCGTGCTGGGCCGGGGCTGGACGTTGATCCGGGTCAGGCTCTGGACGACGTCGGGAGACTGCAAGGCGACGAGGATCTCGTGGTCCAGCCGCTGCAGCACGGCGGACGGCGTCTTTGCTGGCGCCGCCAGCGCATTCCACGAAGCCACGTTGAAGCCAGCCAGCGCGCCGCCACGCTCGCGCACCGTGGGAACTTGAGGCAGGTCGGGCGAGCGCTTCTCGCCCATCACGGCCAGGGCGCGCACGGCGCCGGCGGCGATCTGCGACATCATCGAACTCAGTCCCACCACTGCGGCATCAATCTGGCCGCTGACCAGCGCGGTAAAAACGGCGGCATTGCCATTGAACGGCACGATCTGCGCATGAATGCCCGCCGTGGTCTTGAACAATTGCGCAGCCAGGTTCTGGGTGCTGCCCACGTTGATGGTGCCCAGATTCAGTTTGTCGGGATTCGCCTTGGCAAAAGTCAGCAGATCCGCCAGCGTCTTGAAGCGCGAGCTCGCGGGCACGACGATCGCGAGGTCGAAGAAGCCCAGCGTCGAAATCGGAGCGAAATCTTTTTGCGCATCAAACGGCAGGTGCTTGAACAGCCCTTCGCTGACCGCGGTGCCGTTGCTCATGAGCAGCAGGGTGTAGCCGTCGGGCGCGGCGCGGGCCACCAGTTCACCCGCGACCACACCACCCGCGCCGGGGCGGTTCTCGATGATCACGCTCTGGTGCAGTTGCTCACCGAGTTTTTTCCCCACGATGCGGGCCGTCACATCGGCCTCGCCACCGGGACCGAACGGCACGACGATCTTGATGGGTCGGCTCGGCCAGTTGTCGGCGTGGGCCAGGGCCGGCCACAGCGGCGATGTGGCCAGGGCCGCAGCTGCGATGTGGAGGGTTTGACGGCGTTGCATTGCCACCGATCTTATCCCGCGCGCGCCACGCCCAGCAGCCGGTCCAGCAAAACGGGCTGCTCGCGCAGTTGCCGCGCACTGCCCATATGCACGACCGTGCCACGGTCCAGCACCACGGCGCTGTCGGAGATTGCGAGGATGGCCTGGGGATGCTGCTCGACGATGATGGCCGACAGGCCCTCCTCGCGCGTGATGCGGGCGATCGCGCGCAGCAACTCCTGCACGATGATCGGCGCCAGTCCTTCCAGCGGTTCATCGAGCAGCAGCAGGCGCGGATTCAGCACCAGCGCGCGCCCCACCGCGAGCATCTGCTGCTCGCCGCCGGACAGTTGGGTGCCCAGATTGGTCTTGCGCTCGGCCAGGCGCGGGAACATCTGGTACACGCGATCGGGCGTCCACGGCTGGGCAGCACTGCGCGCGGGCCGCTGCACCGCCGTCAGGTTCTCGTGCACCGTGAGCGACTTGAAGATGTTGCGCTCCTGCGGAACCCAGCCGATGCCGGCGCCAGCGCGCTGATACGACGCCAGTTGATGCAGCGTGACATTGCCCAACGTGATGCTGCCGCCATGCTGGCGCGTCGCGCCGGCCAGGGTGTTGATCAGCGTGGTCTTGCCGGTGCCGTTGCGCCCGAGCAGGGCCAGCGTGTCGCCCTCGGCCAGTGCGAGCGACACATTCTGCAGCACCACGGCCTCGCCATAGCCGGCACTGAGGTTTTCTACCTGGAGCAATTCAGACATGCTCGCTCTCCCCGTGCCCCAGGTACACGGCCTTGACCCGCGCATCGTCCGCAATCTGGTCCGGGTCGCCCTCGGTCAGCACGGCGCCGTTGACCAGCACGGTCATGCGATTCGCAAAGCTGAACACCAGGTCCATGTCGTGTTCGATCAGCAGCACCGACACATCGGCGGGCAAGGCGGCCACGGTCTGCAGCAGTTCTTCGCGCTCGCCCGCCGGCACGCCGGCCACGGGCTCGTCAAGCAGCAGAACGCGTGGCTCGCAGGCCAGCGCGATGGCAATTTCCAGCAAGCGGCGCTTGCCGTAGGCCAACACCTGCGTCGGCTGGTTTTGCGCGTCGCCCAGATGAAACCGCTCAAGCAGTTGCCGGGCCCGGTCTGCTACATCTTTGCTAGTACCCAGTGCCCGCCACCATTGGGCTCCAAGCCCTTTTTGTTGAGAAATCACGAGCGCCAGCGTCTGCAGCGGAGTCATGGAGTCGAACAGCTGGTTGATCTGGAAGGTGCGCACCATGCCGCGGCGCACGCGCTGGTGCGGCGCGAGCCGGGTGATGTCCTGGCCTTCCAGCACGATGCGACCCTCGGTCGGCTGCAGCACGCCAGTGAGCAGGTTGATCAGCGTCGTCTTGCCGGCGCCGTTGGGGCCGATCAGCGCATGGCGCCCGCCGCGGCGCAGGTTCAGGGTGACATTGCTGGTGGCGGTGATGCCACCAAAGCGCTTGACCAGTCCCTGGGCGGACAGCACGATCTCGGGTTGTTTCATCTCCGGCGCGCTCATGCACCGCTCCTCTTCCACCAGGTCCAGGGGCGCAGCAGGCGCTCGCGGCCCACCCGCACCAGCAGCACCAGGATCAGCCCGATCCAGAACATCCAGTACTGCGGCGTAATGGACGACAGGCTGTTTTGCAACAACTCGAACACGATGGCGCCGACAATGCCACCGTACAGCCAACCGATGCCGCCGATCGCCAGCATCAGCAGCACATTGGCGGACCGGTCGAAGGCCAGCACGTCGAGCGAGGCAAAACCCGTGGTCTGCGCCAGCAAGGCGCCGGCCGCACCGGCCGCACCGGCCGCCACCGTATAGATCACCACCAGACGCGAGCGCACCGGGATGCCGATGGCCATGGCGCGCAGCCGGTTGTCCCGGATGGCCTGGAGCGTGGCGCCGAGCGGCGAGTGCACGAGCCGGCGCAGCACCAGAAACAGCAGCAGCAACACCGACAGCGAATAGCTGGCCGCGGTGCGCCCGCTCAGGTCAAAGGCGAAGTGCCCAAGTACCGGGCCGAGCACCACGCCCTGCAGACCGTCGGCGCCACCGGTGAGCCAGTCGAGTTTGTTCGCCAGCTCCAGCAGGATCAGGGCCACACCCAGCGTCACGATCAGGCGCGTCAGATCCGTGCCGCGCAGGATGGTAAAGCTGCACAGCGCGCCCAGCAGCGCGGACAGCACCATCGCCAGCAGCAGGCCTAGCACGGGCTCGGGCATGACAAGCTTGGCGAACAGCGCGGCAGCGTAGGCGCCAAAGCCGAAGAACGCTGCATGCCCGAGCGAGACGATGCCGGCATAGCCCAGGATCAGATCCAGCGAGACGGCGAACAGGGCCACAATCGCGATCTGGTTGACCATCAAAGCCTGGCTCGGCAACAGCCACGGCGCCGCGAATGCGAGCAGCCACACGGGCGGTTCCCAGACACGCCAGCGCGCCATGCGCAGCAGATCGGCACGGGCGCCGCCGCGAGGAACGGGCGGCATCACTGGCCGCCCTTGCGCGCGAACAGACCTTCGGGCCGCCACATCAGGATCACGATCATGAGCGCGTACACGATGAAGGCGCCCAGCGAGGGAATGAAGTATTTGCCTGCCACGTCGGCTATGCCCAGCAGCAGTGCCGCCACGAGCGGCCCCGTGATGGACGAGGTGCCACCGACGCACACGACGATCAGGAAGTAAATCATGTACTTGAGCGGAAAGGTCGGATCGATGCCCAGGATTTCGGCATCCAGCGCGCCGCCGAGACCGGCGAGCCCCGAGCCCACCGCGAACGTGAACAGGAACACCACGTTGACGTTGATGCCCAGGCCGGCAGCCACGCGCGGGTCATCGACCGCCGCACGCAGGCGGCTGCCGAAGCGGGTGCGCGACAGGATTAGCTGCAGCGCGATCGTGAGCAGCGCACACAGCGCAATGATGAACAGCCGGTAGTGCCCCATGCCCAGCTGCCAGACGCCCTGGCCAATTTCGGTGCGTCCGCTCAGCCATTCGGGCAACTGCAGGGTTTGCTGGCTCGAACCCACGAAGTAATCGACCGCCGCAACCGCCATGAAGACCAGCCCGATCGAGAACAGTACCTGTTCCAGCGGCGACTTGCCGTAGATCGGACGATAAAGGGTGCGCTCCAGCAACGCCCCGAGCAGGCCGACCAGCACAAAAGACAGCAGCAGGCACCACAGGAAGGGCACCCCCAGGCGCTGCATCAGCAGCACCGTGAGGTAACCGCCTGCCATCGCAAAGGCGCCGTGCGCCAGGTTGATGAAGTTCATCAAACCCAGCGTGACCGACAGGCCGACGGCGAGCACAAACAGCAGCATGCCGTAGGCAATGCCGTCGAACAGGATGGTGATCACGTCAGATTGAAGCGTCGCGCAAGGTCACTTCGGGGCCTTGCCCGGGTCCTTCACATCCTTGACCACATCGAACTCGACGTTGTAGAACTGACCGTTGACGCGCTCGACTTTGCGCAGATACACGTTCTGCACAATGTCGCGTGTCTGGGGGTCGATCCGGATCGGGCCTCGCGGGCTCTCGAAGCTCTCGCCCTTCATGGCGGCCACCAGAGCCTCGCCGCCGCCCTGCCCCTGGGTCTTTTTGAGCGCGTCGTAGATCAGGTGTGTGCCGTCATAGCCGCCGACGGCCATGAAGTTCGGGCGCATCCCCTTGTTGGCCTTCTCGAAGGCGGCCACGAACTGTTTGTTCGTTTCCGACGGATGGGCGGCGGAGTAGTGGTGCGAGGTCACGACACCGAGCGCGCCGTCGCCCATGTCGTTAAGCTGATCGTCATCGGTCACGTCACCGGTCGCAATCAGCTTGATGCCCGCCTTGTCCATGCCGCGCGACACAAACTGCTTCATGAGCGCCGCACCGGCCCCCGACGGTACGAACACGAACAACGCGTCCGGATGGTCATCGCGCACCTTCTGCAGAAACGGGGCAAAGTCGGGGCTGCGCAGCGGCACGCGCAGCGACTCGGTCACCTTGCCACCATTGGCGATCAGGCGCTCCCTGAAGTATTTCTCGGCGTCAATCCCGGGGCCGTAATCGCTGACCAGCGTGTCAACCGTCTTGATGCCATGTTTGGGTGCCCAGTCCGCCAGCACCACCGACACCTGCGGCAGCGTGAAGCTGCTGCGCACGATATAAGGCGAGGCTTCGGTGATGCTCGAGGTTGCTGCCGCCATCACGATTTCAGGCGTCCTGGACTGCGTGGCGATCGGCGCCGTGGCCAATGCCGACGGCGTAATGCCAAAGCCCGCCAGCACATTGACCTTGTCGTTCACCACCAGTTCCTGGGCCAGCCGCTTGGTCACATCGGGCTGGCTGGTGTCGTCCTTCACGATCAGCTCGACCTTCTTGCCTGCCACCATGTCACCGTTTTGCGCCATGTACAGGCGCACCCCGGCCTCGACCTGGCGCCCCGTGGAGGCTTGCTGCCCGGTCATGGGCAGGATCAGTCCGATCTTGAAGGTGTTGTCCTGCGCGAACACAGGAGACGTGGCCAGCGCCGTGACAGCCAGAGCGGTTGCGCTGAGAAATACTCTTTTCTTCATGGGTTCCTCCAGGTTGAATCAGGTTTTCGGGAATCGTCGCGTGTTCGTCGCACAGGCACCATCGGCGCAAACCCGCACCGCACTGTCACGAGAGACCCGGCCAGTGGCAAGATCAATTCCCCACGACTTGTGTTGGCAAGTGGCAATACCGCGGAAGTCGCCATCACGCATTTCAGGCCCGCTGCCGGATCAGCCGAACGCCCGGCATCTGATCGAGTTGCCGGTTTTGCAGGGCTTCGTGCAGGTTGCGCTGCGCGATGCGCGAATGCTCGCGCATGATGGCTTCGGCGCGTGAGCCCTCCCTGGCGGCGATCGCGTCGAGCACCTGGCGGTGTTGGTCTTGCGCCACGATCAGCATGTCGCGCGCCTGCGGTGAATTGGCCTGCTGTACGACAAAGCCCGAGGGTGAGGCAAACGGCAAGCTCACAACCCGGTCGAGCTCGCGCGCCACGACGGGGCTGCCTGCCATGCTGCCCAGCAGGGTGTGAAACTGCCCGTTCAAGGTCACGTACCTGGAAAATGCTTCGTCGTCGAGTGATGGATGTCTTAATGCATCGTCAATCCGGTCCAGGCATTCGCGCGCCGCGGCGAGCAGTGGCGGGGCAACGCCCCGCTCCGCCGCCAGTCGCGCCGACAGCCCCTCCAGCGTGCCGCGCAGCTCGATCGCCTCGGACACATCACGCTCGGTAAAAGTGCGCACGGCATAACCGCCGCCCGGCAGCGCGTCCAGCAGCCCTTCCTGCTCCAGCCGCATCAGCGCTGACCGGATCGGAGTGCGTGAGACGCCCAGTTTCTCGACGATGGTCAGTTCCACAATCCGGCCGCCGCCCGGCAACTCGCCCGCCAGGATCATCTCGCGCAGGCGCAACTGGGCCTTCACGGCCTGCGAAGTGCTAGCTTCCTCCGCGGCGTCCGCTACCGCCAGGTTGGGTGTATTCATGGATGAATCAGCGCGTGCCATTGAGTAGCGGCAATCAGTTTTATTGTATACATTAAATGCACAATATGACCATATTCTGTCATTTATTGGCCTATATTCTATTTTTTTGTATACATAAAGTCGCTATCCTCGCATAATTTCAGTGCCAACCCGTCGCGTATCGCGTCCTTGCGCAACCTGTTCGCAAGTCCAGCCCGCATGGTTTGAACCTTCCTCCCTGGAGCAAGACATGTTTCCCAAAAACGCCTGGTACGTCGCCTGTACGCCGCCCGAAATCGCCGACAAGCCGCTAGGGCGGCAGATCTGCGGCGAAAAGATCGTTTTTTTCCGTGGAGCGGATGGCAAGGTCGCGGCACTCGAAGATTTCTGTCCACACCGCGGCGCCCGGCTCTCGCTGGGCAAGGTGTGCAACGACGGCAGTTTGATGTGCGGCTATCACGGGCTGCGGGTGGGCTGCGACGGCAAAACCGTCTCCATGCCGGGTCAGCGCGTGCAGGGGTTTCCGCGCACGCGCACGTTTCCGGTGGAGGAACGCTATGGCTTCATCTGGGTCTGGACCGGTGACGAAAAGCTGGCGGACCCCGCGAAGATCCATCACCTCGAATGGGCGGATCATCCCGAGTGGGCCTATGGCGGCGGCCTGTACCACGTCAACTGCAACTACCGGCTGATGATCGACAACCTCATGGACCTGACGCACGAGGCCTATGTCCATACCACCAGCATCGGGCAG
Source organism: Burkholderiaceae bacterium (assembly GCA_004323695.1). GTDB lineage: Bacteria > Pseudomonadota > Gammaproteobacteria > Burkholderiales > Burkholderiaceae_C > Rhodoferax_A. The sequence goes on along the minus strand of SCRU01000191.1, from coordinate 5,439 downwards.
AATGAAATCGACGAGGCCCCCGTCACCACCAAGCTGGAAGGCGATATCGTCACGACCAGCCGCTTCATGGAAAACGTCATGCCGCCGCCGTTCTGGCGCGCGAACCTGCGTGGCAACGGCCTGGCCGATGATGTTCCCGTGGACCGTTGGCAGATCTCGCGCTTCACGCCGCCGTGTCACGTCATGATCGAAGTCGGTGTCGCGCACGCCGGCAAGGGTGGCTACCATGCGGACGCAAAGGACAAGGTACACAGCATCGTGGTGGACTTCTGCACGCCGGAGACCGAAACCTCGATGTGGTACTTCTGGGGCATGGCGCGCCACTTCAACCCCAAGGATGAAGCGCTCACCGCCGCGATTCGCGACGGCCAGGCCAGGGTCTTCGCGGAGGACCTGGCCGTCCTCGAGGCACAGCAGGAAAACATCGCACAGTATCCCGAGCGCCGCCTGCTGATGCTCAACATCGATGCGGGCGGCGTGCAGTCGCGGCGCATCCTGGACCGCCTCATCGCGCAGGAAGCGGATCGGTGAACGCCATGGAAACCATTGCCGTCAAGGTGGTCAAGAAAACACAGGAAGCGGAGGATATTGTCAGCTTCGAGCTGGCGCGCGCGGATGGCGCCCCGCTGCCGCCGTTCAGCGCCGGATCGCACATCGACGTGCAGGCGCCCGGCGGGCTGACGCGCCAGTACTCGCTGTGCAACGCCTCCATCGAGCAGCATCGCTACCGCATTGCCGTGCTGCGCGATCCGGGATCCCGCGGCGGCTCCGTGGCCATGCATGACGCAGTGAACGAAGGCGACGAGATCCATATCAGCGAGCCGAAGAATCACTTCCCGCTCCAGCACGCCCGGCGCTCACTGCTGTTTGCCGGCGGCATCGGCGTGACGCCGCTCTTGTGCATGGCCGAACGGCTGGCGCAGATCGATGCGGACTTCACCCTGCACTACTGCACACGCTCGGTGCAGCGCACCGCATTTCGCGAGTACATCGGCGCCTCGCGCTTCGCCAGCCAGGTTCAATTCCACTTCGATGCAGGCCCGCCCGACCAGAAGATGGATCTGGACGCGATCATCGCGATGCCCGAACCCGACACCCAGCTTTACGTCTGCGGTCCGGGCGGCTTCATCGACTACGTGGTCGGAACAGCCAAGGCCAAGGGCTGGCCCAGCGAGCAGATTCACCTGGAGTATTTCAGTGGCGCGGCGCAGGACACCTCCGCCGACACCGGCTTCGAGGTCAGGATCGCGAGTACCGGAAAATCCTATGCCATCGCCCCCGACAAGACCATCGTCCAGGTACTCAAGGAGAACGGGATTGAGATCCTCACCTCGTGCGAACAGGGCGTTTGCGGCACCTGCATCACGCGCGTGCTGGAAGGAGAGCCGGACCACCGGGACATGTACTTCACGGATGAGGAGCATGCCAAAAATGACCAGTTCACACCGTGCTGCTCACGGGCCAAGAGTCGCACGCTGGTCCTCGATCTATAAGGCGCGCCGGAATCTCTTTCGTGTCCTAACATAGGCACTCAAATCACTACAACCCTGAGGAAAACGGTATGACCCAGCTCCCCGCCCGCTATGACCATGTCGGCAGCTTTCTGCGCCCCAAATACCTGCTCGAGGCGCGCGAGCAAAAGGCCAAGGGCGAGATCACGCCCGAGCAGCTGCGCACCGTGGAAGACCAGGCCATCACCGAGATCGTCAAGTTCCAGGAAGACGTGGGCCTGAAAAGCATCACCGACGGCGAGTTCCGCCGCACCTACTTCCACATCGACTTTCTGGACCAGCTCGGCGGCGTGAAGACCGACATCCCCGTCACGATTCAAAAGCCGGACGGCACGCAGGAACTGGCCCCGCCCGTGATGCGGGTGGTGGACAAGGTGCGGCACGTCAAGAATATCCAGCTGGCCGACTTCCAGTACCTCAAGAGCCAGGTGAGCCAGGGCCACACGCCCAAGGTCAGCATCCCCTCACCGACCATGCTGCACTTCCGCGGTGGGCGGGCGGGCATCAGCCGTGAGGCCTATCCCGAGCTGGATCCGGCGTTCTACGACGATGTGGCGAATGCCTATGGCGACGAACTGCGTTCGCTGGCCGCCGCCGGCGCGACCTATGTGCAGATGGATGACACCAACCTCGCCTACCTGTGCGACGAGAAGATGCGCGAAGCGGCGCGCGCGCGCGGTGACGACCCGAACGAGCTGCCACACCGCTACGCCGCGTTCATCAACAAGGTGGTGGCGCAAAAGCCGGCCGGCATGCTGCTGGCCATGCACCTGTGCCGCGGCAATTTCAAGAGCACGCACGCGGCCGCCGGCAACTACGAGCCAGTCGCCGAAGCGCTCTTGCGCGAAATGAACCTGGACGCCTACTTCATGGAGTACGACGATGACCGCAGTGGCGACTTCAAACCGCTGCGCTACCTGCCCAAGGGCAAGACCGTGGTGCTGGGTCTGGTGACTACCAAGTTCGGCCAGCTGGAGGACAAGGACGAGCTGAAACGCCGCATCGAGCAAGCCGCCAAATACGCACCGCTGGAGCAGCTGGCGCTGTCCCCGCAATGCGGCTTCAGCAGTACGGTGCACGGCAACGATATTGCGGTGGAGGCGCAGCGCGCCAAGCTGCGTCTTGTCGTGGAAACGGCGCAGGAGGTCTGGGGCACGGCCTGAGGCGCTTGGACGCAACGGGTCAACCGGGCGATACTGCGGCATGACCAGTCCGCCTGAAGCATTCCGCCGCCATTCCTTGCCCGTGTGGCTGCACGCGCTTGCAGCGGGCTGCGTCGCCTGCGCGCTGGCGTTGACAGGTGCGCTGGCCGCAGCCTCTGACGCGCCACACGATACGCTGCGCATTGGCTCCAAGCGCTTCACTGAGTCGTATATCCTGGCACAGGTGCTGGCTCAGACCGTCGCGGCGCGCACGGGTGCCACACCCGAGGTGCTGCAGGGGCTGGGCAACACCGCCATCGTCTATGAAGCGCTGCGCTCGGGCAGCATCGACCTGTATCCGGAATACACGGGCACCATCAGCCTGGAAATCCTCAAAAGCAAAACACCGATGTCGATGGACGCCATGAACAAGGCCCTGGCGCCACTGGGCCTGGGCGTTGCCATTCCGCTGGGGTTCAATGACGGCTACGCACTGGCCATGCGCGCGGCGCAGGCGCAGCGTCTGCACATCATCTCGCTAAGCGATCTGGCGCAACACCCCGAGTTGAAACTGGGCCTGTCGAACGAGTTCATCGGGCGCGCCGATGGCTGGAAAGGCCTGGCGCAGCGCTACGGCTTCAAGCAGGTGCCGACCGGCCTGGACCACGGGCTGGCCTACACCGCGCTGGCAAAAAAGCAGATCGATGTAACCGACATTTACACGACCGATGCCAAGATTGCGCAATTGGGCCTGCGCGTGCTTCAGGACAACCTTCATTACTTTCCGCGCTATGACGCGGTGGTGCTGTACCGGCTGGACGTTCCCACGCGCTTTCCGAAGGCCTGGGCCGCCCTGCAAACGCTGGCCGGCAGCATTGACGAGCACGCGATGATCGCGATGAATGCACGGGCCGAGCTGCAGGGCGTGCCGTTCAAGGTCATTGCGCAAGACCATCTGAAAGGCACACCGGCACCAACCAACGCCGCGGCCGACACGGCGAAGATCACGGTCGCCAACGCCCCCGACGCGGCCCAGCGCGGCTTCTGGTCCAAACTGTTCGGGCCCGATCTCGCACGATTGACCTGGCAGCATCTGGCGTTGGTGGCGATCTCGGTGGGTGTGGCCATGCTGCTCGCGATTCCACTGGCGGTGCTGGTATTCCCCCATCCGCAGTTGCGCATGCTCGTGCTTGCCGCCACCGGCCTGCTGCAAACCGTGCCCTCTCTGGCCATGCTGGCCATTCTGATTTCGGTAATGGGTGTGATCGGCGTGATGCCGGCGCTCGTAGCACTGATGCTCTACGCGCTGCTGCCCATCATGCGCAACACCACGGCCGGCCTTGCTGAAGTGCCCCAGGGGTTGCGGCTGGCGGGTCAGGCCCTGGGCATGACGCGGGCCCAGCGACTGCGCTACATCGAGCTGCCGCTGGCGCTGCCTACCATCCTGGCTGGTGTGCGCATCGCTACATCGATCTCGATCGGCACCGCAACGATCGCCGCGTTCATCGGGGCCGGTGGCTACGGCGAGCGCATCGTCACGGGCCTGGCACTGAATGACAACCAGTTGCTGCTTGCAGGTGCTCTGCCCGCCACCGCACTGGCATTGCTGAGCGAAGTTCTGTTCGAGGTGGTGGAGCGGGGGATCCGGCGTCGCAGGGGCTGAGATTCGAGAAAAAGTGCCCGTAGCCCTTGCAGAACAAAAGCAACTCGCTATGAACTATATAGCAATAAAGTGCTGATCAAGGACGTCAACCTGCCTCAGGCAGCGACCTCGTGCCCCGCCATCAGTTCGAGGGCTTTGACAAGCGCCGAGTGATCCAGATCGGCCATGCCGTTCGCAGCACAGGCCTGCATCAGTTGCGCGGCACCGGCCGTTTGCGGCAGCGACAAACCCAGCTCGCGCGCGCCCTGCATGGCCAGCCCCAGGTCCTTCTGGTGCAACCGGATGCGGAAACCCGGCGCAAACGTCCGCTTGATCATGCGTTCGCCATGCACTTCGAGGATGCGGCTGGAGGCGAAGCCGCCCATCAGCGCCTGGCGCACCTTGGCCGGATCGGCACCGGCCTTGCTGGCGAAGAGCAGCGCCTCGCCAACCGCGGCAATGTTCAACGCGACGATGATCTGGTTCGCGACCTTGGTGGTCTGGCCATCGCCGTTGCCCCCCACCAGCGTGATGTTCTTGCCCATCTTCTCGAGCAGCGGGCGAACCTTCTCGAACACAGCCTCGTCGCCACCGCACATGATGGTCAGCGAGGCGGCCTTGGCACCCACTTCGCCCCCGGAGACGGGCGCGTCAATGTAGTCGGCACCGAGCGCGTTGACTTTTTTTGCGAACGTCTTGGTGGCCATCGGCGAGATCGAGCTCATGTCGACGATGATTTTGCGCGTGCCCGATCCCGGTGCACCTCCGGCCCTCAAGCCGTCAGCGACGCCATTCGCGCCAAACAGCACGGCTTCGACATCAGGGGTGTCGGGCACCATCGTGAAGATGATGTCCGCGTGGGCCGTCACTTCCGCGGCGCTGGCACAGGATTGGGCCGTTGACGCCGCGATGGCCTCAGGCAGCGGGCCCGCAGTGTTGACGAAAAGTTGATGGCCTGCGCTGACGAGCTGCAGTGCCATGGGCGTGCCCATGATGCCCAGACCGATGAATCCGATTTTCATGGTGTGTGTCTTTCTTTTGGAGTGAGGTTGCCCGGCTTAGTAGGAGCCTGCCGAGGCTGTTGGCGTGTGGGGCGTTGACTGGGCATGCATCCTGGCAATGACTTGCTGCGCACCTGCCGCCA
>SCRU01000021.1 GCA_004323695.1 Burkholderiaceae bacterium | reverse complement strand
TGCAGGATTTCGTACGGGCTCATGGTCGCGTCGCCGATGAAGATCAGCTTGTAGTCCTTGTTGTACTTGCGGATGATGTCCCAGGTCGCGAACTTCTCGGAAAAGCGGCGCCGGTTGTTCTTCCACATGAAGTCGTACACGCAATTGTGGAAGTAATAGAACTCCATGTGCTTGAACTCGGTCTTGGTGGCCGAGAACATTTCTTCCACGCGCTGGATGTGTTCGTCCATGGTGCCGCCCACGTCCATCAGCAGCAGCACCTTCACGTTGTTGTGGCGCTCGGGGCGCATCTTGATGTCGAGCCAGCCCGCGTTTTCGGCGGTGCGGCGAATGGTGTCGTCGAGGTCCAGTTCCTCCTCGTGGCCTTCGCGCGCGAACTTGCGCAGCCGGCGCAGCGCGATCTTGATGTTGCGCGTGCCCAGCTCCTGCTGGTCGTCGTAGTCCTTGTAGGCGCGCTGGTCCCAGACCTTGACGGCACTCTTGTTGCGGCCCTTGTCCTGCCCGATGCGAATGCCCTGCGGGTTGTAGCCGTAGGCGCCGAACGGGCTGGTGCCGCCGGTGCCGATCATCTTGCTGCCGCCTTCGTGGCGCTTCTTCTGCTCTTCGAAACGCTTTTTGAGCGTTTCCATCAACTCGTCCCAGCCCATCTTCTCGATCCTGGCCTTCTCCTCGGGGCTGAGCTCGAGCTCCAGGTTCTTGCGCAGCCACTCCAGCGGAATGTCCTTCGTGAAATCGGCGATCAGCTCCACGCCCTTGAAGTAGGCGGCAAAGGCGCGGTCGAACTTGTCGTAGTGCTTCTCGTCCTTCACCAGCGCGGCGCGGCTGAGGTAGTAGAAGTCGTCGATCTTGTAGCCGCTGCCGTCCTCGTCGCTGCTGGCCGGCCCCACCACGCCTTTCTCGATGGCTTCGAGCAGCGTGAGATATTCCTTGACCGAGACCGGCAGCTTGGCCGAGCGCAGCGTGTAGAAGAAGTCGATCAGCATCGCGGTGCTTCTCTCAGGATCGCGGCTTGTCGAGCAGATACAGCAACTGCGCTTTCGCTTCGGGCCATTCGCCCGAGCGCAGGCTGTACATCACGGTGTCGCGGATGGTGCCGTCGCGGCGCAGCGCGTGGCCGCGGATCACGCCGTCCTTGCGCGCGCCCAGGCGCTCGATGGCTTTTTGGGACGCGTGGTTGAAGTTGTCGGTGCGCCAGCCCACCACATGGCAGCCCAGCGTCTCGAAGGCATGGGTCAGCAGCAGCAGCTTCGCGGTGGTGTTGATGTGGGTGCGCTGGCAGCGCCTGGCGTACCAGGTCCAGCCGATTTCCACGCGCCGCACGGCGGGCACGATGTCGTGGTAGCTGGTGCTGCCCAGCACCGTGCCGGTGGCCTTGTCCGTCACGGCAAAGGCAAACCGGCTGCCTTCCTCGCGCATGCGCAACGCATCCTCTATATAGCGCCGGGTGTTCTCGGGCTCGGGTACCGAAGTCACCCGGATGTTCCAGAGTTCACCGTCAGCGGCCGCGGCCCGCAGGCCGGCTTCATGGTCGAGGGCGAGTGGCACCAGTTCGATACCGCGGGCCGACAGATTGACGGGTTGCACGAATGCCATGCTTGGGACTCCTCAGGATCGGGCCGGTACGCCGGCGCGGGGTTTGTTCAAAAGCCAGCGCAGGTGCGCCTTCACGGTCGGCCATTCGCTGGCGATGATGCTGAACACCACAGTGTCGCGCAGCGTGCCGTTGGGCGCCAGCTGGTGATTCCGCAGCACGCCGTCCTGCTTGGCGCCCAGTCGGGCGATGGCAGCGCGGCTGTCGAAGTTGAACCAGTGGGTGCGGAATTCCACCGCGATGCAATCGAGCGTCTCGAAGGCGTGCTTGAGCATGATCAATTTCGCCTCGGTGTTGATACCGGTTCGTTGCGCCGCCTTGCCGTACCAGGTGCCGCCTATTCCCAGCCGCCGGTTTTTTGCATCGACATTCATGTAACGGGTGGAGCCGACCACCTTGCCATCGGACTTGCGGCGGACGACGAACGGCATCTCGCCTTCTTCGTCACGCGCCTTCAGCGCATCATTCACGTAGCTGAAGATGGCGTCCGGGCCGGTTGCCGTGGTGTACCAGAGCTGCCAGATTTCTCCATCCTGCGCCGCCTCGAGCAGTTCCTGCTCATGCTCCTGCCGCAGGGGCTCGAGCACGACCCAGTTGCGGCCGGTGAGTGTAACGGGGTGGACGAAAGACATGGTTCTGGCCTTCCTGGTTGCGTAAAACTCTCCTGGGCGTCGGCCCGTATTCGAAGTGAATGTTCAGCGGTTGTGCCGCTGCATGAACACCAGTTTCTCGAACAGGGTCACATCCTGTTCATTCTTGAGCAGCGCGCCCACCAGCGGCGGCACCGCCACCTTGTCTTCCTTGCTTTGCAGGGCTTCGAGCGGGATGTCTTCGGCCACCAGCAGCTTGAGCCAGTCGAGCAGTTCGCTGGTCGAGGGCTTTTTCTTCAGGCCGGGCAGGTTGCGCACGTCGTAGAAGGTCTTCATGGCGGCCGTGAGCAGCTCCCGCTTGAGGCTGGGGAAGTGCACGTCCACGATGCGCCGCATGGTGTCGGCGTCCGGGAACTTGATGTAGTGGAAGAAGCAGCGGCGCAGGAACGCGTCGGGCAGCTCCTTCTCGTTGTTCGAGGTGATGAACACGAGCGGGCGATGCTTCGCGCGCACCAGTTCGCGCGTCTCGTAGCAGTAGAACTCCATGCGGTCGATTTCGCGCAGCAAATCGTTCGGAAACTCGATGTCGGCCTTGTCGATTTCGTCGATCAGGAGCGCTACCGGCTCGTCGGCCGTGAAGGCTTGCCACAGCACGCCACGCACGATGTAGTTGTGGATGTCCCGGACCTTCTCGTCGCCGAGCTGCGAGTCGCGCAGGCGGCTGACCGCGTCGTACTCGTACAGGCCCTGCTGCGCCTTGGTGGTGGACTTGATGTGCCACTGCAGCAGCGGCATGCTCAGCGCCTGCGCTACTTCCTCGGCCAGCATGGTCTTGCCGGTGCCGGGCTCGCCCTTTACGAGCAACGGGCGCTTCAGGGTGATCGATGCGTTCACGGCCAGCATCAGGTCCTGGGTCGCGACGTAGTTCTGGGTACCTTGAAATTTCATGGGAGATGCCACAGCAATGGTATTGAAATGGTATGGGGAATGGGGCTGCGTTTGTGCCGCATATAATCGTGCGCTGATTGACCGGCCCGAATTCTTAATGGATTGTGCGCGAAAAATGAACAAGTTGTTGACCGCCGTGTTTGCCGTCTCTGTCGCTTGCGTGACCGCCGCTTCGTCCGCCCAGGAAATCAAGGGCGATGCCGCGGCCGGCGCCACCAAGGTGGCCCTGTGCATGGGCTGCCACGGCATCCCCGAGTACAAGGCCAGCTTCCCCGAGGTGTACGAGGTTCCGAAGATTGCGGGGCAGAATGCCCAATACATCGAGGCGGCGCTGAAGGAATATAAATCGGGCGACCGCAAATTTCCCACCATGCGCGCCGTGGCGTCGACCCTGAGCGACCAGGACATCGCCGACGTGGCGGCTTACTACAGCACCCTCGGCGTGGAATCCGGCCATACGGTCCCCGACGAGCCCAGCATCAAGCCGAACGCGCAGGTTGCCGCCATTCTGGCCAAGGCCAACTGCGCCGCCTGCCATGGCGCCAACTTCGACAAACCGATCGCGCCCAACTATCCCAAGCTGGCCGGCCAGCATGCGAGCTACCTGCTGGTGGCGCTGAAGGAATACAAGGCGGGCAGCGACAACCCGCACTTTGGCCGCGGCAACCCCATCATGGGCGCGATGGCCAAGCAGTTCTCCGATGCCGATCTGAAGGCCGTGGCGGAATACGTCAGTTCGCTGCCCGGTGATGTCAAGACCGTCGCGATCCCGCGGTTGGATCCGCGCTTCAAGTAACCGCCACGGCTAATCCCGCGTAGCGCGCCGCTGCACGCAGTCGATATAGGCGGCGCCATCCGGCGGGCGGCCCGAGCGCTGGCTCTCCCACATCATCCGCCCCAGGCATTCCATCACTTCGTGGTGCGCGTCGTGCAGTGACTGGCGCCGCCGGCTCAGCAGCTCGACCGCCTGGCGGATGCCGTGCGGCTGGTCGATGGAGCACTGCTCGCTGATCGACAGATGCATGGACAGATGCAGGAACGGATTGCTCCTGCCGCCTTCCACGGCGTAGGTTTTCTCCAGCGCCGCGTCGGCATCCGCCAGGTCGGCGTGGTATTCGGGGTGTTCGTCGATCCACTGGCTAGCTATTATTTCAATAGCTTCCAGTGCTTTTCCCTGCTGGGCTTTGGCGTAAACGGAGCAAAAGAAACTGCGGACGTCGGCTTGCGATGGACTGAACATGCGCAAAGCGTATCACGCAAAAGTCCCTGGGCACGAGCGCCACGGCTGGGGCGTTTCGGTTACCCTTGTGCGCTGGTGCACAACGAATCAAGGACACGCCCATGAACGCGACCCGGATTGCAGGCATTGTGTTGATCGTGGCGGGGGTGGCGGGTTTTCTGCTGGGCAGCGTCAACTACAACCAGGATACGACAGCAGCCAAGCTGGGCCCCCTGCAATTGACGGTGAAGGAGAAGAAATCCGTTGATATTCCGCGTTGGCTGAGCGGGGGGGCCATCGTGCTTGGCGCCATCATGCTGATTGTTGGTTCGCGAAAGCCTTGAGGAATGGTCGTTCAGGTCCTTCCATCCAGCCCTCACCCCAACAGGAGATCCCCATGTCAAACCAGGCTTTCATCTGCGACGCGATCCGCACCCCGTTCGGCCGCTACGGCGGTGCCCTAAGCGGCGTGCGCACCGACGACCTCGGCGCGGTTCCGATCAAGGCGCTGATGGCGCGCAACCCCAAGGTGGACTGGCAGGCCGTTGCCGACGTGCTCTACGGCTGCGCCAATCAGGCCGGCGAGGACAACCGCAACGTGGCGCGCATGGCGAGCCTGCTGGCCGGCCTGCCGGTCGAGGTGCCGGGCGCGACCATCAACCGGCTGTGCGGCTCCGGGCTCGACGCCGTGGGCAGCGCGGCGCGCGCCATCAAGGCGGGCGAGGCGGGCCTGATGATCGCGGGCGGGGTCGAGAGCATGAGCCGCGCGCCGTTCGTGATGCCGAAGGCCGAGGGCGCGTTCAGCCGCGCCAACGCGGTGTATGACACGACCATTGGCTGGCGCTTCGTGAACAGGTTGATGAAGGCGCAATACGGCATCGACTCGATGCCCGAGACGGCCGAGAACGTGGCCCAGGACTTCAAGGTTTCGCGTGAAGACCAGGACAGGATGGGGCTGGCCTCGCAGCTCAAGGCGGTGGCGGCGCAGAAGTCGGGCTATTTCGATGCCGAGATCACCCCCGTGACGATTGCGCAGAAGAAGGGCGACCCGGTCGTGGTGAGCCGCGACGAGCATCCGCGCGACACTTCGCTGGAGGCGCTGGCCAAGCTCAAGCCCATCGTGCGACCCGACGGCACGATCACCGCGGGCAATGCGAGCGGCGTGAACGACGGCGCCTGCGCGCTGCTGCTGGCCGACGAAGCCAGTGCCACCCGGCACGGCCTCACGCCCAAGGCCCGCGTGGTCGGCATGGCGACCGCCGGCGTGGCGCCGCGCATCATGGGCATGGGACCTGCGCCGGCCTCGCAGAAGGTGCTCGCGCTCACGGGGCTCAAGATCGCGCAGATGGACGTGATCGAGCTCAACGAGGCCTTTGCCGCGCAGGGGCTGGCGGTGCTGCGCCAGCTCGGTGTGGCCGACGACGACCCGCGCGTGAACCCGAACGGCGGCGCGATCGCGCTGGGCCATCCGCTCGGCGCCAGCGGCGCGCGACTGGCGACCACGGCGGTGAATCAACTGATGAAGACGGGCGGCCGCTACGCGCTGTGCACCATGTGCATCGGCGTAGGGCAGGGGATTGCGGTGATCCTGGAGCGGGTTTGAAGCGTCAGGCCCGGCCTGCGCAGGCGACGCGGACACGGCATGATCGAGTGGCGTCGAGCACTCTTCATATAAGAGCTGACAACGTAGTCTGCATAAGGGGCTGAAGCCGATCCTGCTCGAATATCTCAGCTCCCGCCGGCGCCCGTGCCCATTCTGCGTGCCCCACCTTGCGCCTGCTGCTCGCGCTCCGCGGCGAGCTGGTCCTCGAACTGCTGGCGCCCGCGCTTGACCACCGCGATCAGCTTGGTGCGGTCCTTGTAGAGCGGGTACATCTCCTCAAACAGCGCGAGGTTGTGCGCGCGAAAACGCTGCGCGGTCTGGCGCGCCGCGTCGGGGGTCTGGCCCAGCAGTTCCAGCACGGTGCGGGCGCTCTTCAGGCTGGACTCGAACAACTCGCGCTCGACCCGCGTCACGCCGCGGTCACGCAACTGGTTCCAGTGCGTGACGTCGCGGGCCCGGGCCACCAGTTCCAGGTGCGGGAAGTGCTCTCGTGCCAGGTCCACGATCTTCAGCGACTGCTCCACATCATCCACCGCCACCACGAGAACCCGGGCTTGTTGTGCGCCCGCGGTGCGCAGCAGGTCGAGCCGGGTGGCGTCGCCGTAGAACACCTTGGAGCCGAAGGCACGCGCCGCCTCGACCATCTCGGCGTCGTGGTCCAGCACCGTGGTCGCGATGCCCTGCGCCGACAGCATGCGCCCGACGATCTGGCCATAGCGGCCGAAACCGGCGAGGATGACCGGGGCCGTCTGCGGTTGCGAGATTTCCTCCAGCACCGGGGCGTTGCAGTTCGCATAGCGCGGCAACAGCCAGCGGTCCAATCCCACCAGCAGGAGCGGACTGAGCAGCATGGACAGCGCCACCGCGCCGATCAGGAGCGAGCCGGTTTCGGGCGCGAACACGTGGGCGCCGGCCGCGGCCTGGAACACCACGAAGGCAAACTCGCCGCCCTGCGCCAGCAGCAGCGTGAACACCGGGCGCTCGCGGAATGGCACGTCCAGGACGCGCGCCAGCGCATGGATCACGGCCAGCTTGAGCGCCAGAAACCCGAACAGGATGGCGAGCATCAGGCCTGGTGAGCGCATCAGCACCCCGAAGTCGATGCTCATGCCGACCGCCATGAAGAACAGCCCGAGCAGCAGGCCCTTGAACGGCTCCAGGTCGGTTTCGAGTTCGCGCCGGTATTCACTCTCGGCCAGCAGCACGCCGGCCAGAAACGCGCCCAGCGCCATGGACAGCCCGACCAACTGCATAAGCCCAGCAATTCCCACCACCAGCAGCAGCGAGGCCGCGGTAAAAATCTCCGGCGTCTCGCTGCGCGCGATCCAGCGCAGCAGCGGGCGCAGCAGCAGCCGGCCGCCCAAAATGATGCCGCCGATGACTGCGACGATTTTCAATGCTTCCAGCGCGCGGTTGGCCACCAGGACGGCTTCGTTCGACTGGGTCGCCACGGCCAGCAGCGGCAGCAGCGCCAGGATCGGGATCGCGGCCACGTCCTGGAACAGCAGGATAGAAAAGCCGGCCTGCCCGCTGGTGGTGCGAAGCAGGTTGCGCTCGCCCATCACCTGCAGCGCGATCGCGGTGCTGGACAGCGCCAGCCCCAGACCAATCACCAGGGCCGCCTGCCAGCGCACGCCCAGGACGGCGGCGGCGGCGCCAATGGCCAGCGCGCAAATCAGCACCTGGGCGCTGCCCCAGCCGAAGATCGGGCGGCGCAGGCTCCACAGGCGGCGCGGCTCCAGTTCCAGCCCGACCAGGAACAGCATCAGCACCACGCCGAATTCGGCAAAGTGCAGGATGTCCTGCACATTTGTCACCAGCCCCAGACCCCAGGGGCCAATGGCGATGCCGGCGACCAGATAGCCAATGATCGCGCCCAGGCCGAGCGCGCGCGACAGCGGCACCATGATGACGGCGGCGGCCAGGTAGATGAAACTGTTGGTCAGCCAGGTCGGGGCATGTTCCATGGGGGGTTCGCGAGGTTGGTTGTGGATGGTCCGAGTGCGGATTAAGCCATTGTCGGGCCGTGCGTGTCACTGGCTGGACACGGCAGACCAGTCCCTGCCTTTAAAGTGGCGCCATGAAATCCTTTCAAACCCTTTCGGAAGTCGCCTCCCTGGTGGGGCAGGAAGTCGCCGTGAGCGACTGGATCACCATCACGCAGGAACAGGTGAACCAGTTCGCGCAGGCGACGGGCGATCACCAGTGGATTCACGTGGATGTGGAGCGCGCCAAGGCGGGCCCTTTCGGCGGCCCGATTGCGCATGGCTTTCTGACGCTGTCGCTGTTGCCCCGGTTTTTCGAGTCGTCATTCGAGGTCGTGCAGTCGCGCATGGGCGTGAACTACGGGCTCAACAAGGTGCGCTTCATGGCGCCGGTGCCGGTGGGCAGCCGGCTGCGCGCGCGCATGAAGCTGCTGGCCAGCACGCCGATCGACAATGGCGGCGTCCAGATGACCTGGGAAGTGACGATCGAACGCGAGGGCCAGGCCAAGCCGGTGTGCGTGGCCGAGTCGTTGTCCCGCCGCTATCCCTGAGCGCTGCCCGAACGCGCGGCACGCGCCGTTCGTCGAAGCCCGGGTGCGCGCACAAAAAAATGGCCCGCGACGGTTTCCCGCTCGGGCCTTGTCGGTCACGCAGGCCCGGCGCGGGCATGCGAAGACGGGGGGTGCTTACATCGCCGTCAGGTCGCCCTCGCCGTGGGCGATCTGGCCTGCGCGCAGCGCGACCTTGGCGTCATTGCGCACATCGGCGCGGGTCAGCGTGCTGCTGAGTTCGGGTTGCGAGGCCACGACCAGGTTGCCGTGGGCGATCAGGCCGGCTTGCTGCGCGGCAGCGGCCTCGGCCCGGACTTGCGCCACCGAGGCGGTGGAGTGGAAGACCGGCAGGGGGGTCAGATCGACTTCACCGGCTTGGGCGCCAACGGCGGCCAGGGCAGCAAAAGCACCAGCGATAAAAAGTTTGGATGCGTTCATGATGAATTTCCTTGTGACAGTGATTAAACAAATCCGGGCAGGGCGGGCTCCATGTAACATGTCCCGTCTCGTCCAGCCTCGGTGAGTCATTCAGTGGTTGCGGCTCATCGATGGGTGAACTATAGGGTAAACCCGAGAGTTTAAAAACCGTATGGTCATCAATTGACCATTCCGGTAAATGCAATAATAAGCCCCTTGAAATCAAGCTCCAGGCACAAATGGACCGACTTTTATCGATGCGGGTGTTCCAGCAGGTGATCGACCAGGAGGGTTTTGCCGCCGCGGCGCGCTCGCTGGATCTGTCGGCGGCGGCCGTGACGCGGCTGATCACCGACCTTGAACAGCATCTGGGCACCCGGCTGCTGCAGCGCACCACGCGCAAGCTCTCGCTCACGGATGCCGGGCAGTCGTACCTGGCGCAGGTGCGCGGCATTCTGAGCGCGGTCGATGAAGCCGAGGCGTCCGCGCGCGAGCAAACCGACGAGATGGCCGGGCTGCTGCGCGTGCATACCCAGCCGGTGATGGCCGTGTATATCCTGGCGCCGCTGGTGACCGAGTTCCGGCGCCGCTACCCGAAGGTGGTGCTGGACATCACGGTCGATTCCGCCGCACTGCCGCCGATCGAGGATTTCGATCTGACGATTCTGGGCGCGGGCGCGCACTACGACGCGAATGTGGTGGCGCGGCCCGTGATCGTCTCCGAGGGGCTGCTGTGCGCCGCGCCGGAGTATTTACGCCATGCCGGCACGCCGCGCCGGCCCGAAGACCTGGAGCAGCACGCCTGTCTGCGCTTGCGCCAGGAGGGCACCCGGCAGCGAGAATGGCGGCTGATGAATCCGCAGGAGGGGGACCGGGAGGTGAATGTGAGCGTGACGCCGGTGTTGGTGGCGAATCACACGGATACCCTGCTAAGCGCCATGCTGGACGGCGCGGGCATCAGCGCGCAGCCGCTGGACCTGGTGGCGAATTACCTGCGCGACGGCCACCTCAAGCGCGTGCTGGCCCCATGGATCACGGGGCGCTTTACCTTGTACGCGGCGCTGCCCAGCCGCAAATACGTGCCGGCGCGCGCGCGGGCTTTCATGGAGTTCCTGATCGAGCAGACGCGCCTGAAGGCCGCGCAGGCAGAGAAGACCTGGCCGGCCGGGGTGAGCGCCGCGGTCCCGTGACCTCGCGCGGCAATCTCAGCCGCGAGCCGCTGCCGCAAAATCGTTTTGCCGCCAGGCCTCGAACACCGTCACGGCCACGGCGTTGGACAGATTCAGGCTGCGCTGGCCGGCCCGCATAGGCAGCCGCAGGCACTGGCGGGGCGCGAAGGAGGCGCGCAGCGCCGGCGCCAGGCCCCGTGTTTCCGCACCGAACACCAGCCAGTCGCCGGGCCGAAACGCGACCTCGTAGGGGCTGCGCGTGCCGTGCGTCGTCAGCGCGAACATGCGTTCCGGGGCGGGCTCCTGCGTCGCCAGAAAGTTCGCCCAGTCGGCATGCCGGCGCACCTCGGCGTACTCGTGGTAATCGAGCCCGGCGCGCCGCAGCAGTTTGTCGTCCATGGAAAAACCCAGCGGTTCGACCAGGTGCAGGATGCAGCCGGTGTTCGCGGCCAGGCGGATGATGTTCCCCGTGTTGGGTGGTATCTCGGGCTCGACCAGGACGATGTGGAACATGCCGCGATGTTAAGCCGGCCGCCGGGAAAAGCCGCTCGGCGCAAGAAGCGAAGGGTCGGTCAGTCCCGGTCGTCGGTGCGCGCAAGCACCAGCGCGGCGACATGGGCGGCGCCCGCTTCGTGCAGCACCCGCGCCGCGGCGAATACCGAGGCGCCGCTGGTCATCACATCGTCGACCAGCACGACCCGGCGCCCGCGCACGTGCTGCGCGCGCGCCGGCTCCAGGGCGAACGCGCCGGCCACGTTGCGCTGGCGCTCCACGCGGGTGAGCGGCCGCTGCGACGGCGTGTCGCGAATGCGCAGCAGCAGCGCCGGATCGGTCTTGCGCGGGGCCAGATGCCGTGCCAGTTCCAGCGCCTGGTTGAAGCCACGCTCCTGCAGGCGCTGGCGCGACAGCGGCATGGGCAGCAGCAGATCGCCGTGGTCCAGTGCCGGTTCGATCCAGGGGGTGCTGCGCATCAGCGTTGCGAAAAACGCCGATGCGCCCGGGTTGCCATTGAATTTGTAGTTGGCGATCAGGCCCGACCATGGGTAAGCGTAGGACACCGCGGCGAAACAGGCATCCAGCGGGGGCGGCGACTTCAGGCATTCGCCGCAGCTGCGCGGGGTGGCCCGAGCGATCCCCGGAACATGCAGCGCACAGGTGGGGCAGCGCGGCAGCGGCTGCGCAAACCGCGCGACACAGGCTTCGCAGACCGGCTGCGCCGGCCACGCGCGACACACGCCGCACTGGCTCGGCAGTGTGGTCATTGCGCGGGCGAGCAGGTCGCGGAACATCGAATCAATATACTCGCGACGCCGCTGTTCGCAGGCCGCACGCACTTTCATGCCACCAGCACATCCTCCCACGATCGACCCTCTTGCCGCCGCGCGCTGGGTCGGGACGGCTCCCGCGGTTTCGCCCTGGCTGCATGAAGAGGTGGCGCGGCGCATGGAAGACCGGCTGCAGTGGATCCGGCTGCAGCCCGCGCGCTGGGCGCACTGGGCACCGGTGCGCGGCGGTCTGCAAGCCCATGCACTGCTCGCGCGCCGCTACCCGAATACCGAGTGTTTTGTAGTGGAAGCCGGTACACAGAGGGCGAAGGCAGCTATAAAATCAATAGTGAAACCCTGGTGGAACCCGGCCGGCTGGGGAAGCGCGCCCACGCGCTTCGGGATGCCACCCGACGCCAGTGTGCAGATGCTTTGGGCGAATATGGCGCTGCACGATGCAGCCGATCCCGAGGCGCTGATCGCGCAATGGCATCGCGCGTTGGCGACGGACGGATTTCTGATGTTCTCCTGTCTCGGGCCCGACACCCTGCGTGAACTGCGCGCGCTGTACGACGCGCTCGGCTGGCCGCCCTGCGGGCATGAGTTCACTGACATGCATGACTGGGGCGACATGCTGGTGCATGCCGGCTTTGCCGAGCCGGTGATGGACATGGAGCGCATCACGCTGACCTACGAGACACCGCAGCGGCTGTTGCAGGAGTTGCGCGAGCTTGGCCGCAACCTGCATCCCGCGCGCTTCGCCGCATTGCGGGGCCGGCGCTGGCACCAGCAGCTGCAGCAGGAAATGAGCGCGCGGCTGGCCGATGCGCACCAGCAGGGACGACTCACGCTGACATTCGAGATCATTTACGGACACGCCCTCAAGCCCGCGCCGCGCCTGCCGATCCAGACGGAAACCGTTCTCACGCTCGACGAAATGCGCGCCGCGTTGCATCGACGCAAAAAGCTGCAGTCGTCCTGAGAAACCCTCACTCTGACGCCGTCAGGGTGATCAGGGCGTCGGCTACAATCTGCGCGAGTGGATTTCAGGGAA
The DNA here is from genome assembly GCA_004323695.1 of Burkholderiaceae bacterium. GTDB lineage: Bacteria > Pseudomonadota > Gammaproteobacteria > Burkholderiales > Burkholderiaceae_C > Rhodoferax_A. The sequence continues at coordinate 22,527 of SCRU01000021.1, read as the reverse complement.
TGTCCCCGGGTTTTATGCCGCGCTGGCGCTGGCTGGCGAATTGGCAGGTCGATGGACTTGGCGCGTGTCTAACTTGGTGTTTCGCTTCGCAACGATTCAGGGCCAGAATGTTCAGTGGTTCCTGAGGCGCAACTGCTCGGTGTCCCCGGTCGAACTGGCTTGGGTGTACGCCTCGCTCTGCGTTCTGTCTTTCGGCATCAGTGGCGTGTTCTGGTTCAGGGGCGCTACGCTGATCATGCCGTTTGCCTGGCTGGAGTTGCTGGTCGTTGGCGCGGCGTTCTGGGTGTACGCCCGCCATGCCACCGATGGCGAGAAGATTTCCCTGCAGGGTGCGCAACTGGTGGTCGAGCTGGAGAACGCCGGCAAACTCGAGCGCGCGGAATTCAACCGGGACTGGGTTCGCGTCGAACCCCGGACCGATGACAGGTCGTTGATCGAGGTGTCGGGTCAGGGACGCACGGTTCAGGTGGGGCGCTACGTGCGCCCCGAGTTGCGTCCGGCCCTGGCGCGCGAGATCAGGATGGCGTTGCGTGGCGCGTGAGGCGGGCCTGGCAACGCGGGCGCGGCGTGGTGACCGCGGCCCATGGCGATGGAAAGCAAGATTGGTTTAATTGAGACAATGAAGAACTGAACATGATCAAAAACATCTCCAACAAGCTGGTTTCCTGTCTTCGAATTCCCTTCGTCCTGCTGGCGGCCTGGGCCAGCACGGCGGCGCATGCGGTGGGCAACCTGCCGGGGGGGCCTTCGGTGTGGGAGTTCGACCTGCAGCCCGCGGCCTCCAAAATCGCGCAAGAGCAGCACTGGCTCAATAATGGCTTGATGATCGTGTGCGCCGTGATTTTCGTGGGCGTGTTCGGCGTGATGTTCTATTCCATCTGGAAACACCGCAAGTCGGTGGGCCACAAGGCGGCCACCTTTCACGAGTCGACCGCGGTCGAGATTGCCTGGACTATCGTACCCTTCATCATCCTGATCCTGGTGGCGCTGCCCGCCACCAAGGTCATCGTCGCGGAAAAAGACACGACCAACGCGGATTTGACGATCAAGGTGACCGGCTACCAGTGGATGTGGGGCTACGACTATCTCAAGGGCGAGGGGCAGGGCATCGACTTTATCTCCAGACTCAAGCCGGGCATGCGCGAATTGTCCGGAACCGGCTTCAAGGGGCCGTTTCCGGATGACTATCTGCTCGCCGTCGATCATCCGCTGGTGGTACCGGTGAACAAGAAAGTGCGCATCATCACGACCTCCAACGATGTCATTCACTCCTTCTCGGTCCCGGCGTTCGGTGTCAAGCAGGACGCCATCCCCGGCTTCGTGCGCGATACCTGGTTCAAGGCCGACAAGATCGGCACCTTCTACGGCTCGTGCACCGAACTGTGTGGCAAGGAGCATGCCTACATGCCCATTGAGGTCAGGGTGCTGAGCGCGGCGGACTACACCGCGTGGGTTGCCACCGAGCACAAGGCGCTGGCCGGTGCGCCAGTGGGCCCCGACAAGGTTTCGGCGCTGACCGGCAGCAAGACGGTGGATGTCAAGCCGAGCCGCAGTTGAAGTCGCCAGGAAGTCATTGAAAAAGTATTGAGAAGGAAATCACCATGAGTGCAGTTCTGGACAACCACGCGCCCGGCGACCATGCGCATGACGACCACCATGCCCATGCCCCGACGGGCTGGAGGCGCTGGGTGTACGCGACCAACCACAAGGACATCGGCACGATGTACCTGGTGTTCGCGTCCACCATGTTCCTCGTGGGCGGTGTCCTGGCGATGCTGATTCGCCTCGAACTGTCCGAGCCGGGGGCGCAATTCTTCAGCCCCGAGTTCTTCAACCAGCTCACGACCATGCACGGCCTGATCATGATCTTCGGCGCCATCATGCCGGCGTTTGTGGGGTTCGCGAACTGGATGGTGCCGCTGCAGGTCGGTGCCTCCGACATGGCGTTCGCCCGCATGAACAACTTCAGCTTCTGGCTGCTGATTCCGGCGGCCCTGATGCTGGTAGGCGGATTTTTCATGCCCGGCGGTGCGCCCGCGACCGGCTGGACGATGTATGCCCCGCTGTCGCTGCAGATGGGCATGTCGATGGATTCGACGATTTTTGCGATCCACCTGATGGGTGCCTCCTCGATCATGGGGTCGATCAACATCATCGTGACCATCCTGAACATGCGCGCACCCGGCATGAAGCTGATGAAAATGCCGATGTTCTGCTGGGCCTGGCTGATCACCGCCTACCTGCTGGTCGCGGTGATGCCGGTGTTGGCGGGCGCGGTCACCATGACGCTTACGGACCGGCATTTCGGCACCAGCTTCTTCAATGCGGCCAACGGCGGCGACCCGATCATGTACCAGCACATCTTCTGGTTCTTTGGTCACCCCGAGGTGTACATCATGATCCTGCCGGCGTTCGGCATCATCAGCCAGGTGATACCGGCGTTCTCGCGCAAGAAGCTGTTTGGCTATACCTCGATGGTGTATGCGATCGCGTCGATCGCGATCCTGAGCTTCATCGTCTGGGCACACCACATGTTTGCCACGGGCATGCCTGTGACGGGGCAGCTGTTCTTCATGTACTCCACCATGCTGATCGCAGTGCCGACGGCGGTCAAGGTGTTCAACTGGACCGCCACCATGTGGCGCGGCTCGATGACGTTCGAGACCCCCATGCTGTTCGCGGTCGGTTTCATCTTCGTGTTCGTCATCGGGGGTTTCAGCGGCCTGATCCTGGCGCTGGCGCCGGTTGATCTGCAGTTGCACGGTACCTACTACGTGGTGGCCCATTTCCACTACGTGCTGGTGGCGGCCGCGTTGTTCGCCATGTTCGCCGGGTACTACTACTGGTGTCCCAAATGGACCGGCGTGATGTACAACGAGACGCGCGGCAAGATTCACTTCTGGTGGTCGCTGATCTCGTTCAACCTGGCGTTCTTCCCGATGCACTTCCTCGGTCTGGCGGGCATGCCGCGCCGCTATGCGGACTATCCGGCGCAGTTTGCCGACTTGAACATGATCGTTTCCATCGGCGCGCTCCTGTTCGGGCTCGCGCAAGTCTATTTCTTCGCTTTCGTGGTGCTGCCGACCATGCGGGGCAAGGGCGAAAAGGCGCCGCAGAACCCGTGGGAAGGCGCCGAAGGCCTCGAATGGGAGGTGCCGTCACCCGCGCCTTTCCACACGTTCGAGACGCCGCCCAAGCTGGATCCGACCGCGACACGCATCATCGGGTGAACGCACCGTCATGACACCTGAGCAAAAGAAAAGCAATCTTCGCCTGGCGCTGATCCTGGCGGGCGTGGCGTTCGTTTTTTTTGTAGGCGTGATGGTCAATCAGGCTCTTTTGAAGTGAGCCGCCCGTCGCCATGAGCATCCGCCGGGAAAACGTCAAGATGGTCGGCAAGCTGGCGGTGGTTGCCGTCGCCATGTTCGCCTTCGGCTACGCACTGGTTCCGATTTACCGGGCCATCTGCGAGGCAACGGGCGTGAATATCCTGGCGCGCAGTGAACAGGAAGTGCCCAATCTGGTGGCTCGCAGCACCGGCGCGGGCTCGCCGCTGAACAGCCAGGTTGACGCGAGCCGTACCGTGACCGTGATCTTCGATGCGAACGCGCGCGGCGCCTGGTCGTTCCAGCCGGCCCAGCGCTCGGTAGAGGTTCATCCCGGCGCGCTCACGACCGTGATGTACGAGTTCCGGAACAACGAGAAGCAGCGCACGACGGCGCAGGCCATCCCGAGCTATGCGCCGTCCCAGGCCGCCGGGTATTTCCAAAAAGTGGAGTGTTTCTGCTTCAACCAGTGGACGCTCGATGCCGGTGAAAAGAAGGAGTGGCCGGTCGTGTTCGTGATCGATCCCAAGCTGCCCAGGGATGTGGACACGGTGACGCTGTCCTACACATTTTTCGAAGTGGGCGCCAGGATGCTGCCCGCGCCGGGTGTGTCAGCCGACGCCGGCAGCTATGCGGACGTCCGGAGCAGGCTCTCATGACCGAGCCCGCGACCTTGCCCGTCATGCGGCCCGAAGGTTCGCTGCTGCGCAGCCTCAAGATGATTGGCTGGGCGTTCCTGGGTATCCGCAAAAAAGCCGATTCCCAGGATGACCTGGCGCGGGTGAGCCCGCTTCAGGTGGTTGGAGCGGCGATCGCGGCCGTGATCGTCATCGTCGTCATGCTGATCGTCATCGTTCACTGGGTCGTGCCCCAGTAGGGCCCCCATTATTAGAAATCCAGAGACAATTCGGAAGATTCAGGAGCTGATATGAGTTCAACCCCCGCCAGCGCAAAGCCTTACTACTTCGTGCCCTCCCCATCGAGCCACCCGGCGTTTGCCGCATTCGGCCTGTTGTGCGTGATCTTCGGCGCCAGCCAGTGGATCAACGAACGAGACTGGGGCGAATATGTCTTTATTTTCGGGGTCCTGTGGCTGCTGTGTGTGCTGTTCCTGTGGTTTCGCGACGCGATCCTGGAGAGTGAAGGCGGCCAGTACGGCCACAAGAACGACCTGTCGTTCCGCTGGAGCATGAGCTGGTTCATTTTCACCGAGGTGATGTTCTTCGGTGCCTTCTTCACGGCCCTGTGGTGGGCGCACGAGCACTCGGTGCCGACGCTGGCGAATGTGGAAAACGCGCTGCTGTGGCCCAATTTCAAGGGGGTCTGGCCTTCGCTTGCGGCCGGTGCCACCGCGTCGCCGGCGGACATTGTCGCGCCGTTCGGAACCATGACGCCGTTCTGGCTACCGACCATCAATACCGCGCTCTTGCTGTCCTCGGCCGTCACGGTGACGTTCGCCCACCATGCGCTGCGCTCGGCACACCGCGGCCGCACGATCGCCTTCATGTGGATCACGATCCTGCTGGGTGCAAGCTTCCTGTGCGTGCAGAGCTTTGAGTACTACCACGCGTACACCGAAATGAACCTCAAGCTCACGTCCGGCGTGTATGGGTCGACATTCTTCATGCTGACCGGGTTTCATGGCTTCCACGTGTTCGTGGGCCTGCTGATGCTGATCTCCATTACGCTGCGCCTGATGAAGGGGCATTTCACGCCCGAGAAGCACTTCGGTTTCGAAGGCGCGGCGTGGTACTGGCACTTTGTCGACGTGGTGTGGCTCGGTTTGTACGTCTTTGTCTACTGGCTGTAAGCCGCGCCCGCCTGAAAAAGCGCCGCACGGCGCAAGATAACTTGTACGGCGGCGGCCCGCGGCCTTCGGGGGTCCCGGCCCGGATCACTGGCCGGGCGCGATGCCGGTGGCGTGGATATAGCCCAGCTTCCAGGCCAGCAAGATGCAGACGAAGAGCAAAATCGAAAACCCGATGCGCAGCGCCAGCGCCCGTTCCATGTTGCGGCTGCGGCGCTCGTTGTCCTGCGTCTTGTCGCCGCGCATCATGAAGAAAAGCGCGGAGCCCAGGCTGCCGATGATGGCGATGAACGCGACGATGACAAGATATTTCATGGACCCGATTATCCCGTGACTGCGCGCGCCTCGCTTGTGCGTTTCTGGCTGATGACGCTGGGCGCGCTGATCGGTATCGGCGTCACGCTGGCGCTGGGCCGCTGGCAGTTGTCCCGGGCCGCCCAGAAAGTGGCGATACAAACCGAAATTCATCAGAAAAATAAGCTGTCTGCCATTGCCACGCCTGAATTTTTAGCTACTAAAGATGAAGCAACCAACCTGTACCGCCGGATTGCGCTGCGGGGCACCTGGCTGCCCCGCTATACGGTCTATCTGGATAACCGCCAGATGCACGAGACGCCGGGTTTCTTCGTCGTCACGCCGCTGCGGCTGGAGCACAGCGACGCCGTGATTCTGGTCCAGCGCGGCTGGGTGCAGCGCAATTTCATGGACCGTACCGCACTGCCCACGATTGATACGCCCGCAGGGTTGGTGCTGGTGCAGGGCCGGATTGCCCCGCCTCCGTCCAAGCTTTTCCAGTTCAAGGGGCCTGGCACGGGCCTGATACGGCAAAATCTGGATCTGCCGCAATTTCGCATCGAAACGGGTCTGCCGCTGCTTGGCGTGACGGTGCTGCAAACCGGCGCGCCCAGCGACGGTTTGCAGCGCGACTGGCCCCCCATCAATACCGGAGTGGAAACAAACTATGGCTATGCGTTTCAATGGTTCTCGTTCAGCGCGCTGATTGCAATCCTTTATGTCTGGTTCCAAATCATCCGGCGCTTCGTTGCCCCCCGTCGCCAGCGTCCCGCGGCCTGAGGCGCTGGATGAGCCGCTCGTGCTGAGCGTGCATTCAATGCCGACGCCGCAGCGGGTCCGGGAGGACGCGCTGCGCACGGCGAGCGGGCGCCGGATGATGTTCATCCTGATGCTGATCTGCGCGGCGCCGGTGATCGCGTCCTACTTCACGTACTACGTGATTCACCCGACGGGCCGTTCCGACTTCGGCACCCTGATCAACCCGCAGCGTCCGATTCCTGACGTGACCGCGACCACACTGGCGGGGCGCAGCGTGCCGCTGCGCTCGCTCGAGAACCAGTGGTTGCTGGTCAGCGTGGCCGATGGCGCATGCGACGCCCGGTGCCAGCAGCGTCTGTACCTGCAGCATCAGTTGCGCGCGTCGCTGGGCGCGAACCGGTACCGCGTGAACTGGGTCTGGCTCGTCGACGACGATGGGCCGGTGCCCGCCAGGCTGCTCCCTGCCCTGAAAGAAGCGACGGTGCTGCGGGTCCCGGCCGCCGTCCTCACCCAATGGCTGCCGCCGGCCGCCGGTCATGCGTTGACCGAGCATCTGTACCTTGTGGACCCGATGGGCCATCTCATGATGCGGTTTCCCGCGAACCTGGATGTTGCCAGCGCCACCAAGGCCAGGGAAGATCTCACGCGACTGCTGCGGGCGTCCGAGTCGTGGAACCGGGCCGAACGGCCTTGACGCATCCGATCGGGTCGACGTCATGACGGTTCAGTCCCTGTACAACCTGTCGCCGCTGGCGCAAGTCATGCTTGCGGGCGTGCTGGCGGCCCTGGGTCCATTGACCTGGGTCTGGCTGCGCAATCGCCGCGCTCCAGCGGCACGCTGGGTGCAGGCCTTGACGCTGCTGACCCTGTTCCTCACGTTCGACCTGGTGTTGTTCGGCGCGTTCACGCGCCTGACCGATTCCGGGCTGGGCTGCCCCGACTGGCCGGGCTGCTATGGACACGCCAGCCCGGTCGGCGCCAGCGTCGCGATCACGGCGGCGCAGACCGCCATGCCCACGGGCCCCGTGACGCATGGCAAGGCCTGGGTCGAGATGGTGCATCGCTATCTGGCCACCGGCGTTGGCGTGCTGATTCTGGCGCTGACCATTGGAAGCTGGATGCTGCGGCGCCGTGGCGCAGGCGCAGCGGGCGGCGTCCGCGCGGCTGCGGCCGTGAACCCGTGGTGGCCGACGGCAACCCTCGTCTGGGTCTGCGTGCAGGGCGCGTTTGGCGCGCTCACCGTGACGATGAGGCTGTTCCCGGCCATCGTGACGCTGCATCTGCTGGGCGGCATGGTGCTGCTGTCCCTGCTGTGCGCGCAGGCTGTGCAGGCCACCCAGGCGCTGGGCGGCCTGGCGGCGGCGTCGCTGGCGCGCTCCACGCGGCGCCTGCTCTGGTGTTGCTGCGCGCTCGTGGCCTGCCAGATTGCGCTGGGCGGCTGGGTCAGCACCAATTACGCGGTCCTCGCGTGCCGCGAGTTTCCGCTGTGCCAGAACAGCTGGTGGCCCGACATGAATTTCCACCAGGGCTTTGAAATCTGGCGCAGACTGGGCATGACGCCGGGCGGCGTCCCGATTGATTTCTCCGCGCTCACCGCCATCCACTTCACGCACCGCCTGTTTGCCTTTGTCGTGTTCGCCGCGCTCGGGCTGCTGGCGTGGCGGTTACGCCGCAGCGCGGCCCTGCGCCCACAGGCGCGCTGGATCGCCGGCCTGATGCTCTGGCAATTGGCCACCGGCCTGGGCAACGAGTTGCTGGGCTGGCCGCTCGTGTCGGCCGTGTCGCACACCGGCGGTGCGGCGGCGCTGGCAGTCGTGCTGACATGGACTGTGTGCGCGAGCCGCGGCGCCGCCCGCGAGGCGGCCGCGGCCGTGACTGCATCCGGCGCGCCCCCACACCCTTCCTCCAGGCTATCCGCATGAATACCTTGGCCAGCGCGGCCCCGATGTCGCATTTCAAGCAGTACTACGCGCTGACCAAGCCGCGCGTCATCCAGCTCATCGTGTTTTGCGCGCTGATCGGCATGCTGCTGGCCGTGCCCGGCCTGCCGTCGCTCGCCGATGTGCAGCGCGCCGCCGTCGCTTGCGTGGGGATCTGGCTCGTGGCGGCCGCGGCCGCGGCGTTCAACTGCCTGGTCGAGCACAACATCGACGCCAAGATGAAGCGCACCGCCTGGCGCCCCACGGCCAAGGGGGAACTCAGCGACGGGCAGGCGCTGCTGTTTTCTTCCGTGCTGTTCTCGCTGGGCTCGGCGGTGCTGTATGTCTGGATCAATCCGCTCACCATGTGGTTGACCGCGGCTACGTTTGTTGGCTACGCGGTCATCTACACCGTGATCCTCAAGCCGCTGACCCCGCAAAACATCGTGATTGGCGGCGCCTCGGGGGCAATGCCGCCGGTGCTCGGCTGGGCCGCCATGCGCGGCGATGTGGGGCCGGAGGCGCTGATCCTGTTCCTGATCATCTTCCTGTGGACGCCGCCGCACTTCTGGGCGCTGGCGCTGTACCGCGTGGACGACTACCGCAAGTCCGGCCTGCCGATGCTGCCCGTCACGCATGGCAACGCCTTCACCCGATTGCAGGTGTTCCTGTATACGCTGATTCTGTTTGCCGGGTGCCTGATGCCGTTCATGTACGGCATGAGCTCCTGGCTGTACCTGGTCGCGGCGGTGATTCTGTGCAGCGGCTTTTGCCTCTATGGCTTTCGGCTCTGGCGCAACTACTCCGACGCGCTCGCACGCAAGACGTTCCGGTTCTCCCTGATCCACCTGAGCCTGCTGTTTGCCGCGCTGCTCCTGGACCACTACTTTCACTAGGTCACCCATCATGCATAAAAGAGATGCTATTAGATTAATAGCCGGTAGCGCTTTGTTGATGGGTTTTACCGGCTTTATTGCTGCGTGTTCGCAGGACAAACCCAAGTTCCGGAACATCGACATCACGGGTGCCGATTACGCCCGTGACTTCCATCTTGCGGATCAGGATGGGGTGGTACGCACCTTGAGCGACTTCCGCGGCAAGGTGGTGGTCATGTTCTTCGGCTACACCCAGTGCCCCGACGTGTGTCCGACCACGATGGCGGAGCTGGCCGAGGCCAAGAAGGCGCTGGGCCAGCAAGGCGACAAGCTGCAGGTGCTGTTCGTCACCGTCGATCCGGAGCGCGACACGCCCCAGGTGCTCAAGGCGTACATGGCCAACTTCGACCCGACTTTTCTGGCGCTGCGCCCCACGCCCGAGCAGCTCCCCGAGCTCGCGAAGGCGTACAAGGTGTATTACAAAAAGGTTCCCGGCACGACGCCCACCAGCTACACCATGGACCATTCGGCGGGCAGCTACGTGTATGACACAAAGGGCAACGTGCGCCTGTACTACCGCTACGGCAGCGGCGTTGCCGCGCTGGTGTCGGACATTCGGCTGCTGCTTCGGCCCTGAGCCCGAAGTGCTTAAAATTGCGGCATCCCGGAAGGATTCAACTCATGCAAGTCAACAAGGAAATCGACACCCGCGGCCTGAACTGTCCGCTGCCCATCCTCAAGGCCAAGAAGGCGTTGGCCGACATGGCGAGTGGCCAGCTGCTCAAGGTCGTAGCGACCGACGCCGGATCGACGAGGGATTTTCAGGCGTTTGCCAAGCAAACCGGCAACGAGCTGGTCGAGCAGCAAACCGTGGGCGCGGAATTCATCCACATCCTGCGCCGGCGTTGATCAGAACTTGAGGCCCTGCAGGTAGCGGCGAAAGTCCTCCCCCACCTCGGGGTGCTTGAGTGCAAGTTCCACCGTGGCCTGCAGGAAACCCTCCTTGCTGCCGCAGTCGTAGCGCTTTCCCTCGTACTGCAGCGCATATACCGGCTGCGTGCGCATCAGGCGTGCAATGCCGTCGGTCAGCTGGATTTCCCCGCCCACGCCGCGTGGCTGGTTCCGGATCTGTTCAAAGACGCCGGGTGCCAGGATATAGCGTCCGGCCACGCCCATGCGCGAAGGCGCGGTCTCGGGGCTGGGCTTTTCCACCATGGCGCGGACTTTCAGCACGCGCTCATTGCGCGGGCCATCGACCGGATCACCCACTACGATGCCATAGCGGCGCACCTGATCCAGCGGCACTTCCTGCACCGCCAGCAGCGAGCCTCCCAGACGCTCGAAGGCCTGCACCATCTGGGTCAGCACGGGCAGCCCGCCCGCAGGCCCGGCCATCAGGTCGTCTGCCAGCAGCACGGCAAACGGTTCGTCGCCGACCAGGTGTTCGGCGCACAGCACCGCATGCCCCAGCCCGAGCGAGCGCGGCTGGCGCACGAAAGACAGGTTCATGTCATCCGGCTGCAGGGACCGCACCAGCGCCAGCAGGTCAAGTTTCTGGTTGGCTTCCAGCTCGCTCTCGAGTTCGTAGGCCGTATCGAAATGGTCCTCGATGGCGCGTTTGTTGCGCCCGGTCACGAAGATCATGTGGCGCACACCCGCGGCATACGCCTCTTCCACGGCATACTGGATCAAGGGCTTGTCCACGATCGGCAACATTTCCTTGGGCTGCGCCTTGGTGGCTGGCAGAAAGCGTGTGCCCAGGCCGGCGACCGGGAAAACGGCGGTTTTGACGGGTTTGTTTTTTTGCATCGACATGCGGGACGTTCGTGGCTAAAGTGTTGGCGGCGGTGCGGGCCTCGTTGACAGGCTGGCGCATGGCGCCGGTGCTCATCAACGTTCCTGGGACAAGGGCAGGCAGGTGGATATCTTACTTCTTGAGACGTTGATGCCGGAGGTGCGGCAATGGCTGGAGGCACGTCACGCCGTCAGCTACCAGCCGCAACTGGCCGACGATGCGGGCGCGTTGCGCCGGGCCGTGTACAAGACGCAGGCGCTGCTGGTGACGCCCAAGGTCGCCGTCACCCGCGAACTGCTGGACTTCGCGCCGCGGCTCAAGGTGGTTGCCGGCCTGTTCGATGAGATCGACAACATCGATCTGGAAGGTTGCCGCGACCGGGGCATCCGGCTGATCCAGCCCGCCAATGCCCCCGTGCGCGCCAACGCCGAATACCTGCTGGGCGGCCTGCTGATGCTGTTGCGGCGCGGCTTCGGGGTGCCGCTCGGAGGGGCCCGGCGCCCCGATATCCGGCTCGGCCGGGAACTGGGCGACAGCGTGATCGGCATTCTGGGTCTCACGCCGGCTGCCCACGCCCTGGCGAAGATGCTGGTCCCGCTGGGCGCCCGGCTGATCGGCTACGAACCGGCGCTGCATCGCAGTGCCGCGATCTGGGAAATCCTGAAAATCCAGCCGGTCGCGTTGCCCGAGTTGATGGCGCAGTCCGACGCGGTCTCGCTGCAGATGCTGTATGCCTCACGCTACGCCGGCTTCATCAATGAGGCCGCGCTGATGCACTGCAAGCCGGGGCAGGCCTGGGTCAGCGTCAGCCGCGCCGCGCTGTTCGAGCCGCAGGCACTGGCCAACGCCTTGCGGGACGGGCGTATCGATACCTGTCTGCTCGATGGCGCCGAAGACGGTCTCGTCGCCGAAGGCTCGCCGCTGCACGGCTTGAACAACCTGATCGTGACACCTCGCGTGGCAGCGCATACCCACGAGGCGCGCCTGCGCGCGCACTGGTATCTGGTGGATCGCCTGCACGAGGCGTCGCTGGATGCGGTGTCCGTGCCGGGCGTGGTTTCCGGCGAGCCCGGGCCGTCGCCTTAACGCACCGTCTCGCTAATCCGCGGCGAGCCGCGCGAGCTGGTCACTCACCTTGGTCAGGGTGGCCGTGAAATCTGCGAGCCGCCTGCGCTCCTGGTCAATGACGGCGGCGGGCGCCTTGGCAACGAAGGCTTCGTTGCCCAGCTTGCCCCGGGTCCTGGCAATTTCGCCTTCCAGCCGCGCCACCTCCTTGCCCAGCCGGGCTTTCTCGGCTGCGGCGTCGATCTCCATGTGCAGGCAGATGCGCGCCTCACCCACCACGGCCACCGGCGCAGCCTGGGCCGCGGCGGCCCAGGCGGCCTCGTCGCCAAACACCCGCACCTCGCCGAGCTTGGCGAGGGCCCGCAACAGCGGCGCCGCCTGCTCCACGAAGGCCGTTTCGCCGGCGCTGGGCGCCATGACATAAAGCGGCAGGCGCGTGGCGGGCGACACCTTCATCTCGCCGCGCAAATTTCGGCAGGCATCGACCAGCGACTTGAGCCTGGCGACATGCGCGATCGCGGCCTCGTCGATCTTGCCCGGCTGGCTGACCGGATACGGCGCGATGCTGACCGAATTGCCGCCAATGCCGGCCACGGGTGCCACTTTTTGCCAGAGCTCTTCGGTGATGAAGGGAATCAGCGGATGCGCCAGCCGCAGAATGGCTTCCAGCGTGCGGATCAGGGTGCGGCGTGTTGCGCGCTGCTGGGCGGCGTTGCCCGTCTGAATCTGGACCTTGGCAATCTCCAGGTACCAGTCGCAGAACTCGTCCCAGACGAACTGGTAGACCGCGCCTGCGACGTTGTCGAGCCGATAGTCCTCGAAGCCGCGGGCCACGTCCGCCTCGACCTTTTGCAGCACGGAGCTGATCCAGCGGTCGGCCTGGCTGAAGCTCAGGTAGCCGTGGAACGGCTGGCCCGGCGCGCATTGCGCCTTGGTGTGCTCTTCAAGCCCGCAGTCGTGCCCCTCGCAGTTCATCAGCACGAAGCGCGTGGCGTTCCAGAGCTTGTTGCAGAAATTGCGGTAGCCCTCGCAGCGCCGGGTATCGAAGTTGATGCTGCGGCCCAGCGTGGCGAGCGCGGCGAAGGTGAAGCGCAGCGCGTCGGCGCCGAACGCCGGAATGCCGTCGGGAAATTCGCGCTCGGTGTTCTTGCGCACCTGCGGTGCCGTCTCGGGCTTGCGCAGGCCGGTGGTGCGCTTGTCGAGCAGGGGGCCGAGCGCAATGCCGTCGATCAGGTCCACCGGATCGAGCACATTGCCCTCGGACTTGCTCATCTTGTGGCCGTGCGAGTCGCGCACCAGGCCGTGGATGTAGACGTGCCGGAACGGCACGCGGCCGGTGAAGTGGGTCGTCATCATGATCATGCGCGCGACCCAGAAGAAGATGATGTCGTAGCCGGTGACCAGCACGGAGGAGGGCAGGTACAGGTTGTAGTCGTCGGTCGGCGCGTTGCCCTGGTTCGGCCAGCCCATGGTGGAAAACGGCACCAGCGCCGAGGAGTACCAGGTGTCGAGCACATCTGCGTCGCGCGTCAGCCGCTTGCCGGGCGCCTGGGTTTGCGCTTCAGCTTCGTTCCGTGCCACATAAACCTTGCCGTCTTCGTCGTACCAGGCCGGGATCTGGTGGCCCCACCAGAGCTGGCGGCTGATGCACCAGTCCTGGATATTGTTCATCCACTGGTTGTAGGTGTTGACCCATTGCTCGGGCACGAAGCGAACCTCGCCCGTGGCGACCGCGTCTATGGCCTTTTGTGCGATGCTCTTGCCGCTTGGGTCCTGGTCGGAGACCTTGCTCATGGCGACGAACCACTGGTCGGTCAGCATGGGTTCGATGATCTGGCCGGTGCGCGCGCAGCGCGGCACCTGCAGCTTGTGTTTTCTCACTTCGACCATCGCGCCGATGGCCTCCAGGTCAACGACGACCTGCTTGCGCGCTGCGAACCGGTTCATGCCGCGGTATTTTTGCGGGGCGTTGTCATTGATGGAGGCATCCAGCGTCAACACGCCGATGATGGGCAGCTTGTGACGCTGGCCGACCGCGTAGTCGTTCACGTCGTGCGCCGGTGTGACCTTGACCACGCCGGTGCCGAATTCCTTGTCCACGTAGTCATCCGCGATGACAGGGATCTCGCGGTCCACGAGCGGCAGGGTCACGGTTTTGCCGATCAGGTGGCGGTAGCGCTCATCCTCGGGATGCACCATCAGAGCGACGTCGCCGAGCATGGTTTCCGGCCGGGTGGTGGCCACGGTCAAGCCGGCCACCCCATTGATGGGGCCATCTGCAAAGGGATAGAGGATGTGCCATAGAGAACCGTCTTCTTCCTCACTCTCCACTTCGAGGTCACTCACCGCTGTCTTGAGCACCGGGTCCCAATTCACGAGACGCTTGCCGCGGTAGATCAGACCCTGCTCATAAAGCCGCACGAAGGTCTCGGTCACTACCCTGGACAGCTTGTCGTCCATCGTGAAGTATTCGCGGCTCCAGTCCACGCTGTCGCCCAGGCGCCGCATCTGCGTGGTAATGGTGTTGCCGCTTTGCTCCTTCCACTCCCACACCTTCGCGACGAAATTCTTGCGCGCCTCATCAGGGGTCGGGCCCAGGTCATGGCGGCTGCTGCCCTGTTCCTGCAACTGGCGCTCGACCACGATCTGGGTCGCGATGCCCGCGTGGTCGGTGCCCGGCACCCAGACCGTGTTGAAGCCGCGCATGCGGTGGTAGCGCGTGAGGCTGTCCATGATGGTCTGGTTGAACGCATGGCCCATGTGCAGCGTGCCGGTCACGTTCGGCGGCGGCAGCTGGATCGCAAAGTCATGGCCTTGCGCGTGGGCCGGTGCGCTGGGGCTGCCCGTGCCGCGCTGGCCGGCCGCCGCGTAGCCGCGCCGCTCCCACTCCGGGCCCCAACGGGCCTCGATGGCGGCGGGCTCGAACGATTTGGACAGACTGTTCAGGCCGGGTTGTTGCAGGGTGTCGGTCATGCGGGGCTTTACGGGAAACGAAAAACGGCACCCCTGAGGTGCCGCTTGTTAGCTGGTTGCGGGAAGGTCCGATTTTACTTCGGGGTGGCCCTGGCTGCCGCGATGCACTCGGCCAGCACGCGCTCGTCGCCCACCTGGTTCGCGAGCAGCAGGATCAGGCGCGCGTTCAGCAGTTCCGATTCTTCCGGGCTCAGGCCTGCATGGGCATCGAGCAACTGCTCGTAAAAGGCATCGGCGTCATGGAAATTCGGAGTGGTTTTCATGGTGCGGCGTGGTTGGCTGGCGCATGGCCCAGGCATTTCTCGATCGCGTGGATGAGCTGGTCGTCCACGGCCTCTCCGGTGGCGGCCAGGTAGCCGTCGGGCCGAACCAGCGCCCAGGCGTGGCCGAACACGTGGCAGGCGCCCTGCAGATGGCCCTTGGGGTCGTGCACATGTTCGCGCGCCTGCGGTCTCCCGTCGGTGCCCACCACCTGCACGCAGCGCACCGGTGTGTCGGTGGCAAGCTGGCGCAGACGCTGGCTCGCGGTCCCCGAAATATCGCCAAACACCAGCACCAGCAAGCGGCCCTGCGCCCAGGTCAGCAGATCGTTGACCACGCCCCGCGTGCCCGGCGCGGTACCGTGGGTTCCGGCCGCGCCGCGCGCCCAGTCGAACGCGACGTTCTGCACCGACAGGCCGCCCGTGGCTTCGCAGATGCGCGACTCGGTGTAGCTGTTGGCCACTGCCATGCGGCCGGTGTTGATCAGGCTGCGCGCAAACGCGTGCTGTCGGGCCAGGCTGATGGCGGCGCTGCGAAACAGCCGCTCGACGCCATCGGCGGGCCGCAGGAAGCGCGCCGTGCGATTCGTGACCAGCACGTTCTGGCGTGCCGCCTCGTGGCGTTCGTCGTGATAGCTGTCCAGCAGCGCGGCCGTGGCCTGGCCACGCAGCACCGCGGCGAGCTTCCAGGCCAGGTTGTCGGCATCGGCCACGCCGGTGTTGCCGCCGCGTGCGCCAAACGGGCTCACCACCTTGGCGGTGTCGCCCATGAAAAACACCCGGCCCATGCGCATCCGGTCCACCCACTGGCTGCGGTACGCGTAAGGCCCGACCCAGACCAGCTCCACCCCCGCGTCGGGGCCGAACTGCCGCGCGAGCCGCTCGCGCACCACGTCTTCCCGGCTGACATAGGCGGGGTCGGCATTCGGCGCCATCTGGTAGTCGATGCGCCACACGCCGTCCGCCATCAGGTGCTGCCAGACCGCGCGGTTTTCGTTGAACGGCGCCTCGATCCAGGTGTGGCGCTCCACCGGCGGGTGCCTGGCAAAGCGCACGTCGGCAATGCACCAGCGGTCGTCGCCGCGCTTGGTGTGCACGGCGGCGGCGCACCATTCGTGAAACCGCGTGGCGCAGCCCGTGGCATCGATCACGTGATCGGCCGCGATCCGGTAGCTGCCCGCCGGGGTCTCGACAGTGAGCGTGGCGAATTCGTCGTTTTGCTGGAACGCAGTGACGCGGCTCTTCCAGCGGATGTCCACGTGGCCGAGCTCATGGATGCGCTCGACCAGGAAGCCCTCGATGTAGAACTGCTGGATGTTGATGAAAGGCGGCTGGGTCGAGAGGTTGAAATTGCCCTGCTCGCGCAGGTCGAACGTATAGATCTCGTCCTGGCCCGCGAAGGTGCGGCCCACGCTCCACTGGATGCCTCTTTTGGCAATGCGCTCGTAAATGCCGAGGCGGTGGAAGATTTCCAATGACTTTTGCGTGTAGCAGATGCCGCGCGAGGACGCGCCCTTCACGCCCACGGTGTTGTCCTCGTCCAGCAGCACGGCTTCGACACCCAAATGTGCGAGCGCACACGCCAGCGTCAGGCCGGTGATGCCGCCGCCGACGATGACGATGGGGTGGCGCACCGGGACATTGCTCGTGAGTTCGGGCGGCGCCACAAACGGATATTCGGGGAGCTGGTAGCCCGCGCCACCAGTGAATTCATAGCCGGGGGACGGCGCGAGCTCGCGCCAGGCGGGTCGGGCTGGACGGTTCGGATCAAGCATGGCGCGGCGCGGTTCGGGTGTTATTTTATTCAAGAAATCGGGCTTTTGCCCTTACGGTGTGGACCTTAGGCGCTATAAAAAAATGAATTGACGACTAACGGGGCGCCTGGTCCGCCACGAACTCCGGACGGTCATTTTGCTGCGGTTTGAGTGCACCCGTGGCCTTGCCGGCGGCGCGTTCGCGGCGCCACTGCTCTTTGCGCGCGGTCCATTCGGCCAGCCGGGCGTGCGCGGTCTTGCTTTCCTGCAGCATCTGGAACTCGTCGGCCAGCTGCGCGCTCAGCTCCAGCCGCACGCCATTCGGGTCGAAAAAGTAAATGCTGTGGAAGATGTGGTGATCGATGATGCCCAGCACATCGACGCCGTGCGCCTCCAGCCGGGTTTTCATGTCGCGCAGCGTTTGTATCGAGTCCACACGGAACGAAATATGGTTAACCCACAGCGGGTTGTTCGGGGAGGGCAGCGCTGCCTCGTCGTTGCCCAGGTCGAAAAAAGCGATGAACGAGCCGTCCTGCAGGCGAAAGAAGAAGTGCGTGTAGGGGCAGTACTCGCCGGTGCTCGGCACCACGTCGCTCTGGATGATGTGGTACAGCGGCAGGCCCAGGATGTCTTCGTAGAAGTGGCGGGTTTCCTCGGCGTCCTTCGCGCGGTAGGCGACATGGTGCAACTGGTGGATGGGCGCGGGCGCGGGCAGGTGGGCAAGGTCTTTCAGAACGGCGGCCATGATCGACTCCAGGTTGAATTTACCAATGCGTAATCGATTTACTATACCGTAATCTTTGGGCCCTGCCAATCCTGCGGCGCCTGGAGTGGTGTCTCTATTGAGAATGAATATCAACAAAATCGGTGCAATAGTCATTCACGATTCAAGGCATTGACTGAGTCAATTAGACGCGCTTCCCTATCGAAGTTAACCTCGACCGGTCCTTGACGTGAATCGTTTCAAGGCGCTGGTCCATTTGTTCAACCCATCAGGAGAATTCCATGGCAACACTCAAAGGCTCCCAGACGGAGCAATGCCTGAAGGACGCGTTCTCGGGCGAGTCCCAGGCGAACCGTCGTTATCTGTATTTCGCGAACAAGGCGGACGTGGAAGGCCAGAACGACGTGGCGGCCCTGTTCCGCTCGACTGCCGAAGGTGAAACCGGCCATGCGCACGGCCATCTCGAGTTTCTCGAGCAATCGGGCGATCCGGCCACCGGCCTGCCGATCGGCGCCACGCGCGATAACCTCAAGTCGGCCGTGGCCGGCGAGACTCACGAGTACACCGACATGTATCCTGGCATGGCCAAGACCGCGCGCAGCGAGGGCTTCGACGAAATCGCCGACTGGTTCGAAACGCTGGCCAAGGCCGAGCGCTCGCACGCGAACCGCTACACCAAGGCGCTGGCCGAACTCGTGGACTGATATCCGAGTTTTGCGTGTTGGGCATGGCCCGGGCCGTGCCCAATGCAGAGCACTCTGTGTCCGTTCAAGGAGAAACATCGCCCATGGCTACCGAAGGCAACCTGCAAGCCCCCACGCGGCATGCCATCGACTGGAAAAATCCCGGGTTCTACAACGAAGAAGCCGCGCTTGCGGAAATGGAGCGCATCTTCGACATCTGCCACGGCTGCCGCCGCTGCGTGAGCCTGTGCGGTTCGTTTCCCACGCTGTTCGACCTGATCGACGAGGGCCAGAGCGGCGAGATGGACGGGGTCGCCAAAAATGACTACTGGAAAGTGGTCGATCAGTGCTATCTGTGCGACCTGTGCTACATGACCAAGTGTCCCTACGTGCCGCCGCACCCCTGGAACCTGGACTTTCCGCACACCATGCTGCGCGCCAAGGCCATCAAGTTCAGCAAGGGCGAGGTCGGTGTGGGCGAAAAGCTGCTCGCGGCCACCGACGTGCATGGCCAGCTGGCCGGAATTCCCATTGTGGTGCAGGTCGCCAACGCGGTGAATCAGACCAGGGCGGCGCGCGGCCTGATGGAAAAAACGCTGGGCGTGGACAAGGACGCGTGGCTGCCTGCGCTGGCGACGCGCAAATTCCGCTCGCGCACACCGGTGTCCAAAGACTACCCGGTACGCGACGGCGAGAAGACGCCTGGCAAGGTCGCGATTTATGCGACCTGCTACATCAACTACAACGAACCCGGCATTGGCCACGACCTGCTCAAAATCCTCGATCACAACGAGGTGCCCTACGTCCTCGTCGAAAAGGAAAACTGCTGCGGCATGCCCAAGCTGGAGCTGGGCGACCTCGAAGGCGTGGATGCACACAAACAGGTCAACATTCCGGTGCTCGCAAAATACGCCAAAGAGGGTTACGCCATCCTGGCCGCGGTGCCGAGTTGTGCGCTGATGTTCAAGCAGGAACTGCCGCTGATGTACCCGGACGAGGCCGATGTGCAACTCGTCAAGGAACACATGTGGGATCCGTTCGAGTACCTGATGGCGCGCAAGCGCGACGGATTGCTCAAGACCGAGTTCAGCACGCCGCTGGGCAAGATCAGCTACCAGATTCCATGCCACGGCCGGGTCCAGAACATCGGCAAGAAAACCGAAGAAATGCTCAAGATGGTGCCCGGCACCAGCGTGCAGACGCATGAGCGCTGCTCGGGTCATGCGGGCACTTTTGGCGTGAAGAAGGCCACGCACCAGCAGGCCATGAAGATTGGCAAGCCGCTGTTCAAGGCGATGGCCAGCCACAAGGACGGCGGCCTGCCCGATGTGATCAGCAGCGACTGCCCGCTGGGTGGCCACCACATCGCGCAGGGCTTTGACGTCAACCAGCTGGGTGATCCGCCGCAAAAGCACCCGCTGACCCTGATTCGCACGGCCTACGGCCTGGAGTAAACAAGATGCAACTCACCGGAAAAATCACCGCCGACAGCCTCATGAGCCTGGAGGCCTACAGCAAATGGCGCAAGGCGCACAAGGCCGACGTGATGGCGCACCGCCAGCTGCGCTCGGTGCACCTGGGCGAGCACATCAACCTGCAGTTCGAGAGCGAGACCACGATCCGCTACCAGATCCAGGAAATGCTGCGCGTCGAAAAAATCTTTGAGGAAGAAGGCATTGCGCAGGAGATCGAGGCCTACGCGCCGCTGGTGCCCGACGGCCGCAATTGGAAGGCCACGATGATGATCGAATACACCGACGTCAACGAGCGCAAACGCGAGCTGGCGCGCCTGATCGGCGTGGAAGACCGATTGTTTGTCGAGGTCGAAGGCCATGACCGCGTCTACGCCATTGCCGACGAAGACATGGAGCGCGAGAACGACGAGAAAACCTCGGCCGTGCACTTCGTGCGTTTCGAGCTCACGCCGGGCATGTGTGCTTCGGTCAAGGCCGGCGCCGGCGTCAAGCTCGGCTGCGACCACACGCATTACCCCGCGCACACGCAGATTTCACCCGAAACGCTGGCGGCTCTGGTCGCGGACCTGCGATAGCGCGGCGCGCTTGTGCGGTAACGATAATGAAGGCTTCCATTGCGAAGCCTTTTTTATCGACGTCTGCCCATGACCCCGAATCCGCAGCACATCACTGCCGAACTGCGCGCATGGATCGTCGCGCAGGCCGCCGCGGGGCAGGCGCCCCAGGCCCTGGTCGAGTCCATGGTGAAATCGGGCTGGCAGGAAGAAGTCGCGCTGCTGGCCTTGCAGAAGGTGTTGAGCGAGCACCTTGCCAGGGAGGCGGCGCGCGCCGAGCAGGCCAGCCTGCCGCCGGCCGTTCCCGTGCCCGGGCCGGCGCTGCGGGATTCGCCGCTGTACCTCGACGCGGGCGACCGGCGCGTGCACGTGTTGCAGGCCATGACGGACCCGCGCCTGGTGCTGTTTGGCAACCTGCTGGGCGACGACGAATGCGAGGCGCTGATCGCGCTGGCCCGGCCGCGCATGAGCCGCTCGCTCACGGTGGCGACGAATGAGCGCGGCGAGGCGCCCAACGACGACCGCACCAGCAGCGGCATGTTCTTCGAGCGCGGCGAGTGCGAACTGGTGGCGCGCATCGAGGCGCGCATCGCGCGGCTCGTCCACTGGCCCGTGGAAAACGGCGAGGGCCTGCAGATCCTGCGCTATGCGCCCGGCGCGCAATACCGGCCGCACTACGACTACTTTGACCCGCACGAGCCGGGTACCGCCGCCATCCTGCGCCGTGGCGGCCAGCGCGTGGCGACGCTGATCATCTATCTATGCGAACCCGACCAGGGCGGCGCCACCACGTTTCCGGACGTGCATCTGGAGATCACCCCGAAACGCGGCAACGCCGTGTTCTTCAGCTACGAGCGGCCCGACCCCAGCACCTTCACATTGCACGGCGGCGCGCCCGTGACCGCCGGCGAGAAGTGGATTGCCACCAAGTGGCTGCGCGAGCGGGAATTTATATAGAATGGGTCATTGATCCTTATTTGGTATCAATATGTAGCTATGAAAATAAGAGCTAACGGAATTGACATCGAGGTCGAAGACAGCGGCGCGGGCGCGCCGGGCGAGCGGCGCCCGGCCGTGCTGCTCATCATGGGCCTGGGCATGCAGTTGACCGAGTGGCCGGCCCCACTGGTTCAGGCGCTGCTGGATGCGGGCTTGCGCGTGATCCGGATGGACAACCGCGACATCGGCCTGTCGCAGCATTTCGACCAGCTCGGCACGCCCAATCTGCTGTGGCAGAGCATCAAGCTCAAGCTGGGCCTGACGCTGCGCGCACCGTACAGCCTGACCGACATGGCGCGGGACGCCATCGGCGTGCTCGATGCGCTGGGC
The DNA here is from genome assembly GCA_004323695.1 of Burkholderiaceae bacterium. Lineage (GTDB taxonomy): Bacteria > Pseudomonadota > Gammaproteobacteria > Burkholderiales > Burkholderiaceae_C > Rhodoferax_A. The sequence continues at coordinate 935 of SCRU01000021.1, read as the reverse complement.
GTGGAGAAGGCGCACGTGGTCGGCGTCAGCATGGGCGGCATGATTGCGCAGCGCGTGGCCATTGCGGCGCCGCAGCGGGTGCTGAGCCTGACCAGCATCATGAGTTCCAGCGGCGCGCAAGGGCTGCCGCAGGCGCGGCCCGAGGTCATGCGCGCGCTGATGGGGCGCCCTGCGAGTAGCGCGCTCGGCGACCTGCTTGACCACTATGTGCGGCTGTTCAAGGCGATCGGCAGCCCCGGTTTCCCGATGGCCGAGGCGCAGATGCGCGAACGCATCACCGCCGGCATCCAGCGCAGTTTTCACCCGGCCGGCACGCAGCGCCAGATGCTGGCGGTCGTGGCGGATGCCGGGCGCGCGGCCGAACTCGCCCGTGTGGAAAGCCCGACCCTGGTGCTGCACGGCAAGGCCGATCCACTGGTGCCCTACGCCTGCGGCGAAGACACGGCGCGGCGCATTCGCGGCGCGAAACTCGTGGGTGTGGAAGGCATGGGGCACGACCTGCCACCCGGCGTGATCGAACGCCTGCTGGAGCCCATGCTGGCGCACCTGCGCGCCGCATGAGTGTCTCGCCAACGCGGCCGCATCGAAGCCAGCGCCCGCCCGGCCCATCGTCACCTTCCATGAACCAGCCTGAAGACTCCCTGCTGGGCAAGCCCACGCTGTTTGCCGACCGGTACGACGCATCGCTGCTGTTTCCGATCGCACGTGCGCCGCAGCGCGAGGCCCTCGGCGTGCGCGGCGCCCTGCCCTTTTTCGGTGCCGATCTATGGACCGCGTTCGAACTGAGCTGGCTCAACCCGCGCGGCAAGCCGCAGGTGGCGCTGGCGCACATCGTGGTGCCATGCGAGTCGCCGTACCTGGTGGAGAGCAAGTCGTTCAAGCTCTACCTGGGCAGCTTCAGCAACACCCGCTTCGCCGACGAGCAGGCCGTGCGC
>SCRU01000190.1 GCA_004323695.1 Burkholderiaceae bacterium | reverse complement strand
CAGTGCGTCCATGTCGGCGCGCAGGCCCAGCGCGCGCTTGCCCGTGCCGCGTCGCAACTGGCCGACCAGGCCGGTGCCGCCCAGGCCGCGCTCGACCCGGTAACCCCAGCCCTGCAGCCGCTCGGCCACCAGGTCGCTGGTGCGCTGCTCCTTGAAGGACAGTTCGGGGTTCTGGTGAATGTCGCGCCGGATGCCGATGATTTCCTCGGCGTGGGGGCGCACGGCTTGCAGGGTGTCTTCGGTGGTCATGGGGATCTCCAGAATGGGTCTCGGGCAATGGTAAGCGCCGTTCGCGCGGGTCAGTCGTACACGATCGCGGCCTGGCCCTGGTCGGCTTGCGCCATCCAGCTCGCCAGCGCGGCATCGGTCGGGAAGAATCTCGCCTCGTCGCCGAGCTGCAGTTCGGCCGCAGCGGCCGCACTGTCGCCGCGCCGCTGCAGCGCGAGCCGCACGCCCAGGCCGCGCAGCAGCTCGCCCTGCTCCGACACTTCGCGCCGGGGCGGAAAATCCTTCACGATCCGCGCGATGTCGGGCGCCCTGCCGTTCACGGCCACGCGCAGGAACTTGCCGAAGCGACAACGCGCGGCCGCCAGATCCCACACCTGCTGCACCTGAAAGCGCGCTTCGAAACCGCCCCGGCCCGGCTGCAGGCGGCCGCTCACGACCACCAGCTCGTCGTCCCTGAGCGTGTTGCGGTGCGCATTGAACAGCGCTTCGTCGGCGGTCGCATCGATGGCACCCGACTTGTCGTCCAGCCGGAACAGCGCCAGCTTGCCACGCTGGCTGTTGATGACGCGCAAATCGCCCACGATGCCCGCGAGCAGTTGCGGCTCGCGCGAATCGATCAGATCGGCGATCTCGCGCTTGCAAAAATGCCGCACCTCATGCGCGACCTCGTCGAACAGATGGCCGGAGAGGTAAAAACCGATGGCGGTCTTCTCGTGCGTCAGGCGCTCCTTGATACCCCAGGGAATGGCATCCACCAGATCGGGCTCCTGGGTGCTGGAGCCGTGATCGTCATCGCCCAGGTCGAACAGGCCGCCCTGGTTGACGTTGGCCTGCGTGGCCGTGGCAAAGTCGAAGGCGCGGTCCACCGAGGCGACCAGCGCCGCGCGATTGAGCTGCAGCGAATCGAACGCACCGGCCTTGATCAACGCTTCCAGCGCACGCTTGTTGAATTTGCTGCGGTCCACACGCACGCAGAAATCATAGAGACTCGTAAACGGGCCACCTCCCTGCCGCGCCGCCACGATCGCATCGATCGCCTGCTGGCCCGTGCCCTTGACGGCGCCCAGCCCGTAGCGGATGACCGTGTCGGAGATCGGCTCGAAGCGGTGAAAGCCGCGATTCACGTCGGGCGCTTCGAACGTCATGCCCATCTTCACGGCGTCCTCGTGCAACAGCCGGAGTTTGTCGGTGTCGTCCATTTCCACCGTCATGTTGGCGCAGAAGAACTCGGCCGTGTAATGCACCTTGAGCCAGGCGGTGTGATACGCCAGCAACGCATAGGCGGCCGAGTGCGACTTGTTGAAGCCGTAGCCCGCGAACTTTTCCATGTCGTCGAACACGGCGTCGGCCCTGTCCGCGTCAATGCCGTTTTGCGCCGCGCCGTCGCGGAAGATCTGGCGGTGCCGGGCCATTTCCTCGGCCTTCTTCTTGCCCATGGCGCGCCGCAGCAGATCGGCGCCACCCAGTGAGTAGCCACCCAGGATCTGCGCCATCTGCATCACCTGCTCCTGGTACACCATGACGCCGTAGGTCTCGGACAGGATGGCCTCCACGCGCGGGTCGGGATACACCACCGGCTCGCGCCCGGCCTTGCGCGCAATGTAGGTCGGGATCAGGTCCATCGGACCCGGCCGGTACAGCGCGTTCATCGCGATCAGGTCTTCCAGCCGCGTCGGCCTGGCGTCACGCAGCATCCCCTGCATGCCGCGGCTTTCAAACTGGAACACGGCCTCGGTCTTGCCCTCCGCAAACAGCCGGTACACCGCCGGGTCGTCCAGCGGCAGATTCTCGTAGGCGAAGTTCTCCTGGCCCTGGTGCCGTTGCGCGATGAAGTCCTTGGCGATTTCCAGGATGGTCAGCGTGGCCAGACCCAGGAAGTCGAACTTCACCAGCCCGATCGCCTCCACGTCGTCCTTGTCGAACTGGCTTACCGCCGAATCACTGCCCGGCTGCTGATACAGCGGGCAAAAATCGGTCAGCTTGCTGGGCGCGATCAGCACGCCGCCCGCATGCATGCCCACGTTGCGCGTCATGCCCTCGAGCTTTTGCGCGAGCGCCAGCAGGGTCTTGACCTCGTCTTCCTTGTCCAGCCGCCCGGCCAGGATCGGCTCCGCCTTGATCGCACCATCGATGGTGATGTGGGTGCCCGGCTTGTTCGGAATCAGCTTGCTGATGCCGTCGCAAAACGTGTAGCTCATGTCCAGCACGCGGCCCACGTCGCGAATCGCGGCGCGCGCCGCCATGGTGCCGAAGGTCGCGATCTGGCTCACGGCATCCTTGCCGTACTTGAGCTTGACGTAGTCGATCACGCGGTCGCGGTTGCTCTGGCAGAAGTCGATGTCGAAGTCGGGCATCGACACGCGCTCGGGATTCAGAAAACGCTCGAACAGCAGGTTGTATTGCAGCGGATCGAGGTCGGTGATCTTGAGCGCGTAGGCCACCAGCGAGCCCGCGCCCGAGCCGCGGCCCGGCCCGACCGGGCAGCCGTTGTTCTTGGCCCAGTTGATGAAGTCGCCCACGATCAGGAAGTAACCCGGGAAGCCCATCTTCAGGATCGTGTCGATCTCGAACTCGAGCCGCTCCACGTAGCGTGGGCGCTCGGTGTCACGCTGCGCCGCGTCGGGATAAAGATGCGCCAGGCGCTGCTCCAGCCCCTCATGCGAGGCATGGCGGAAGTAGTCCTCGGGCGAGAGCTTGCGCCCGTCGACTTCAGGTGTGGGAAAGTCCGGCAGTTGTGGCTTGCCGAGCACCAGCGTGAGGCTGCAGCGCCGCGCGATCTCCAGCGTATTCGCGATGCTGGAGGGCACATCGGCAAACAGCGCCTGCATCTGCGCGGCCGTCTTGAAATACTGCTCGCGCGTGAACCTGCGCGTACGGCGCTGATTGCCGAGGATTTCACCCTCGGCAATACACACGCGCGCCTCGTGCGCTTCGTAGTCATCCTCTCGTGTGAACTGCACCGGATGGGTCGCCACCACGGGCAGCTTCAGACTGGCGGCCAGTTGCACGGCGGCGACCACATGGGATTCGTCATCAGGACGACCGGCGCGCTGCAGTTCGATGTAGAAACGATGAGGGAACAGCGCGGCCAGTTGCAGCGCCGCCGCACGGGCCCGGGCGGAGTCCCCCTGCACCAGCGCCTGCCCGACCGGCCCCGCCTGCGCGCCAGAGAGCACGATCAGGCCTTCGCCCAATTCCGTTAGCCACGCGAGCTTGACGACGGCCTGGGCGCGGACTACGTTTTGCGTCCAGGCACGCGCCAGCAGCTCGGACAGGTTCAGGTAGCCCTGGCGGTTTTGCACCAGCAGCACGAGGCGCGACAGGGCCGCCGGATCCGCGCCCAGCCCTTCCAGAAAGATTTCCGCGCCAATCAGGGGCTTGACGCCGGCCTCGCGCGCCGCCTTGTAGAACTTGATGGCGCCGAACAGGTTACCCAGGTCGGTGATGGCCAGCGCGGGCTGGCCATCACCAGCGGCGGCCTGGACAATTTCATCGACGCGATTCGTGCCGTCAACGACGGAGAATTCGGTATGCAGGCGAAGGTGAACGAACATAGCCTGCATTGTAGGAAACCGCCGCAACGGGGCGACGGCTGAATCAGACGACGAAGCGCTTCTCCGGCAGCGGGATGAATTCGATCTCGCCCGGCACCTGGCCCATGGCCTGATCCTGCCAGTCCTGCGCGGCCTGCGCGATGCGTTCCTTGCGGCTGGACACAAAATTCCACCAGATGAAGCGGCGTTCGGGCAGCGCATCACCCCCCAGCACCATCACCCGCGCACCGGCGGGCGCCGCAAGCTCCGCGCCCGCATTCGACGCCAGCACGGCCAGCGTGTGCAAGGCCAGCGGCGCACCGTCCACCAGCACCGCGCCTTCGACGACAAAGACCGCCAGTTCCGGCGCCAGCGCCGGCAGCGCCAGGTGCCCGTTGGCCGGCAGCGACACGTCCAGATAAACGGTTCTGGAATAAGTCGCTACCGGCGACACCGCGCCAAACGCGTCACCGATCAGCACGCGCACCTGCGCAGTGCCGACCCTGAGCGTTGGCATTGCGGCAGCCGGCGTGTGCGCAAAGCTGGGCTCGACTTCCTCGTGCTCGCGCGGCAGCGCGGCCCACAGCTGGATGCCGTGGCTCACGTAGGACTGTCCGCGCAGTTCGACCGGACGCCGCTCGGAATGCACGATGCCACGCCCGGAGGTCATCCAGTTGATCGCGCCGGGCTCGATTTTCTGCACGGAACCCAGGCTGTCCCGGTGCAGCACGGCACCCTCGAACAGGTAGGTCACGGTGGACAGCCCGATGTGCGGGTGCGGGCGCACGTCGTGGTTGTCTTCAGGTCGCTCCTGCACCGGACCAAAGTAGTCGAAAAAAAGGAAGGGGCCGATAGCCTGGCGCTGCGCGGCCGGCAGCAAGCGCCGCACCATGAAGCCGCCGCCCAGATCATGCTCGCGCCCCGCAATTTGCAGCAGCGCGCTCACTGGAATGCCTCCGTGCTGCGCACGGCGGCGCGAGCTTGCCTGAGGCGGCCCGGCGCGGTGCTCATGGCAAACGCTCCACCTGGGTGGTGATCTCGGTCGCGACCTGCGTCATGAGCTTGTGCACCGGGCACTTGCCCGCCACGGCGCCCAACTCCTGCAATTGCGCATCGGTCAGGTCGCCACTGATCTGCAACCGCGCCGCGAGCCGGTACACGCCACTGCGCTCGGCCGAAGCGTCGCGCTCGATCACCGTGTGAATATCGGCCACCGCGATGCCCTTTTTGCGCGCGTACCAGAGCACGGTCAGCGCCTTGCAGGCGCCCAACGCCGCATCGTAAAAGTCGTGTGGATTGGGGCCGGCGTCGGTGCCGCCCTCGGCCACGCTGCCATCCGCGATCAGCTCATGGCTGCGGATGTGCAGCGTGAGCGCCATCGGCGCGGGACCAGTGGGCGTGACCTGACGCCTGAGTTCAACAGTCATGGCGGGCTCCTCGCAAAGCAGTCAATCTAACAGCCGGGCCGCCTGGCCGCAATGCCGGCCCCGGAGCGCCCCGCCCGCTTGGCGTCAGGCGCTGGCGCGTTTCGCGTCCAGGCTCCAGCCCCCCGCGCCGGAAGCGGCAAAGGACAGCAAGCCGCCGGCAATGGCCAGGTTCTTGTAGAAGTTGATCTGCTGCATCATCACCTGCGTGGTGGGCGCGTCCCAGTAGTTGTGGAAGAAGATCCCCGCGGCGACCGTGTAGATGGCCAGCAACAGCGCGACCCAGCCCGTCTTGAAGCCCACCAGCAAGGCCAGTGGCAGCACGACCTCGGCCAGGATGGCGATCACCGCGGCGATCTCCGGCTGCGGCAAGCCGTGCGACGTGATGTAACCCACCGTGCCGGCAAAGTGACCGATCTTGGAAATACCTGCCGGCAGGAACAGCACCGCCACCAGGATGCGGCCGAGCAGGCCCAGAAAATTTTGAAATGAAGTCGGCATGATGTTTCCTTTGGAAGCGGGGTATAGAAGTGTGAACGGGAGGAGTAAAGATTTCAGTAAGAAAGATTTCAATAAGCAGCGGTCATGCGCTGCCGGGGGTGCGCGTTGCGCTCCAGCTCATCAAGCATCGCGGCGGCAAAATCGGCCACGCTGATCTGGCTGTTGCCTGCGGCATCCTTGAGCAACTGGTCGCCGCCGGTGCGGTAGTGGCCGGTGCGCTCGCCGGGCTGCAGCAACGCGGCCGGGCTGACAAAGGTCCAGTTCAGCGGCGAGGTGCCGGCGCGGAACACCTCCAGCGCGCGGCCCTGGCCCAGCGCTTCATCCTTGTAAGCGGCGGGAAAGTTGGGAGTGTTGACCAACTGCATGCCCGGCGCGACCTCCAGGCTGCCGGCACCGCCGACCCACAGCAGGCGCGACACGCCCGCCAACGGCAGGACGGACAGCAGATTGCGCGCGATCGCAGCGACCGTGTCATGCCCGCTCTTGCGCCCGCTAATGGCGGCGATCACGGCATCGTTGCCGGCGACCGCCTCGCGCACTTCGCTCTCGCTGGCGGCGTCGGCCGGCACGACTTTCACGCCGGCGGGCAAAGCCGCCTTTGAGATTGCGCGGGCCGCGGCCGTGACGTGGTGGCCACGCTGCAACGCTTCCTTCACCAGGGCCTGGCCCACCATACCGCTGGCGCCAAAAATAAAGACCTTCATGATTTTTTCTCCGGAAAATTAAGGGGCTACGCGCTCAGGTCGAACACCAGTACCTCGGCGTCATGCCCCTGTTCCAGCTTCACGGCGCTCTCGCCCTCGACCAGGACGGCATCGCCGCTCTGCAGTTTGCTGCCGTTCACCAGCAACTCGCCGCGCACCAGGTGCACATAGCCCTTGCGCAAAGGGTTCAGAGTCAGCGTGGCGGCCTCGGTTCCGTCAAACAGCCCGGCATACACCGACGCGTCCGCATGAATCGTGACCGAGCCTTGCGCGCCATCGGGCGAAGCCACCAGGCGCAGCCTGCCGCGCTTGTCCAGCTCGGGAAACGTCTTTTGCTCGTAGCTGGGCGCAATGCCGGTCACGTTCGGCTCGATCCAGATCTGCAGGAAATGCGTGGTCTGGTCTTTTGCGTGGTTGAACTCGCTGTGCTGCACGCCGCTGCCCGCGCTCATGCGCTGCACGTCGCCCGGCGGAATGCCCTTGACGTTGCCCATGGTGTCCTTGTGCGCGAGGTTGCCCGAGAGCACATAGCTGATGATTTCCATGTCGCGGTGACCGTGTGTACCGAAACCCATGCCGGGAGCGATGCGGTCCTCGTTGATCACGCGCAGGTTGCCCCAGCCCATGTGCTGGGCGTCGTAGTAGCCCGCAAAAGAGAAACTGTGAAACGACTTGAGCCAGCCGTGGTCGGCGTAGCCCCGGTCCTGCGATTTGCGAAGTGTCAGCATGATGTGCTCCTGGTCAGTTGAGGTCAGCGCTGGCCCGCTGCGCGGTCTGCGGTCTGTCCTGCAAGCATTCAAGAATGCATTGAACTTTAGGCGCCCGAGCGATCAATACCAGTCATCCGGTTTGATGGCATCATTCAAATTATTTGAATCAAATGCCGTATTCGATGCCAACCCCTCGCGATGTTCTGACGCCCGACGCGCTCGCCATGCTGCAGGCGGTTTCCGAAGCGGGCAGCTTTGCGCAGGCGGCGCGCGCGCTCGGTCTGGTTCCCAGCGCACTGAGCTACCGGGTGCGCCAGATCGAGGAAGCGCTCGACGTGCTGCTGTTCGACCGCAGCTCGCGCCAGGCCCGCGTGACCGAGGCGGGTCGCGAACTGCTGTTCGAGGGCGCGCGACTGCTGGGCGAGATCGACGCGGTGGCGAACCGGGTACGACGCGTGGCCACGGGCTGGGAGTCGCAGCTCACGCTGGCGGTGGACAGCATCATGTCGCGCGCCACCATCATGGAGCTGTGCGAGGCATTTTTTGCGCTGAACCCGCCGACCCGCCTCAAGCTGCGTGAAGAAGCCCTGTCGGGCACCCTGCTGGCGCTCACCTCGGGCCAGGCCGATCTGGCCATCGGTGTGGCGATAGAGCCCGGCACCAGCACGGGCATCCACAGCAAGCCGCTGGGGCAGATGCATTTTGTCTTTGCCGTGGCGCCGCATCATCCGCTGGCACATGCGCCCGAGCCCTTGAGCGACGAGCTGATCCGCCAGCATCGCGCGGTGGCGGTGGCCGACTCGGTGCAGCGCGGCGCCGGCCTGAGCTTCGGCTTGCTCGGCGGGCAGGACGTCTTTAC
>SCRU01000020.1 GCA_004323695.1 Burkholderiaceae bacterium | reverse complement strand
AGCTTGAGCATCAGGGCGGCGGCGGGTATCTCGATCATGGCGCCCAGCTTGACCGGGCCGCAAGGCACGCCCTGGCCCTCCAGTTCGGCCCGGGCGGCATCGATCAGCGCCAGGGTCTGGCGGATTTCGCTCGCATGCGCCAGCATGGGAATCAGCAAGTTGACCTGCCCATGCGCCGCGGCGCGCAGGATGGCGCGCAACTGGGTCAGGAACATGGCCGGATCGTTCAGGCTCCAGCGGATCGCGCGCAGCCCCAGCGCCGGGTTCAGGCCGGCACCGTCTTTCTGTCCCCGGTCCAGCGACTTGTCGGCGCCGATGTCCACGGTGCGAATCGTGACCGGCAGGCCCTGTATGCCTTCCACGGCACGCCGGTAGGCCTGGTATTGCTCTTCCTCGCCCGGCAGCTTGCCGTTGCGGCCCATGAACAGGAACTCGCTGCGAAACAGGCCCACGCCGACGGCGCCCGCCTTGATCGCGCCCGCCGCGTCCTCGGGCATTTCGATGTTCGCGAGCAACTCCACCTTCTCGCCGTCCATCGTGATTGCCGGGGTATGGCGCAGGCGCGCCAAGCGTTCGCGCTCCAACTGGCCCTGGCGCTGCTTGAACCCGTATTCGGCCAGGATGATGGCGGACGGATCCACGATGAGCACGCCGGCGTCGCCGTCGATGATGACCCAGTCGTCCTGGCGCACCAGCTGGCTTGCCGAGCGCGCGCCCACCACGGCCGGGATGTCCAGGCTGCGGGCCACGATGGCGGTGTGCGAAGTCTTGCCGCCCACGTCGGTCGCGAACCCCGCAAACACGCTCTGCTTGAATTGGAGCATGTCGCCCGGCGAGAGGTCGTTGGCAATCAGCACCAGCGGCACGTCGACCGTGTCGTCCAGCAGCAGATCCTGTTGCGTCTTGTGGTGCGACGCCGCCAGTGGCGCCATGGGCGACGCCCCCCCTTTCATATAGCGCAGGATGCGCTCGACCACCTGCTCCAGATCGGCCTTGCGTTCGCGCAGGTACTCGTCCTCCATCTCATCGAACTGGCGCGCAATCACTTCGAGCTGGGTGGTCAGCGCCCACTCGGCGTTGTACAGGCGGTTCGTGATCCAGTGCTTGACGCCGCTCACCAGCATTTCGTCCTGCAACAGCATCAGATGCACATCGAGCAGCGCGGTCAACTCGTGCGGTGCATCCTTCGGGCCCATTTGCGCCACGCTTTGCTGCAGCCGGTGGATTTCATCCACCACCGCGTTGCGCCCCATCCGGACGCGCTCGATCTCGGCATCGACGCTCGCCGGCTCGATGAAGTAATGCGCCACGTCGGCCCGGCTGGACGCGACCAGCACCGCACGCCCGATCGCAATGCCGCGCGCCACCGGCAAGCCATGCACGCTGAAGGTCATCGATCGGTCTCCTGGCGCGGCGCGCGGCGGCGCGCCACTATCGATGCCGGTGCAGCGGTTGGCCGCACGCTACTCGCCCTCGCCGAACTTGTCGGCAATCAGCGCGAGCAGTGCATCGCTGGCTGCCTGCTCGCCATCGCCGTCGGTCTCCAGATCGACCACCGAGCCCACCCCGGCCGCCAGCATCATCACGCCCATGATGCTTTTCGCATTCACGCGGCGCTCCCCCTTGCTGAGCCACACCTCGCACGGAAAACTGCCGGCCAGCTTGGTCAGCTTGGCAGAGGCACGCGCATGCAGGCCCAGCCTATTGTTGATGGTCGTCGTGGTCTTGATCATGCGGTTTTTTTGGTCTGGTTTGGCGGCGCGGTCACGGCCACCTGCATCACGCCCTGGGTCCCGCCAATCACGGCGCGGTTGACCAGCGCGTCGAGCGGCTCCTGGCAGTAGCACACCGTACGCAGCACCATGGGCAGGTTCACCCCGGTGATGAGCCGGGAGTTCACCCCATCAACCAGCTTTTGCGCCACATTGCAGGGCGTGGCGCCAAACACATCAGTCAGCACGAGATTGCTGTTCGTTCCCATTTGCGCCATGGCGACGCGTGCCGCCGCCAGGGATTCCTCCGGCGGCTGATGAGGCAGGACGTCAAACGCCACCACGGCGCTGGCACAGTCCGGATAGACATGCAGCGCACATTCGCGCAGGGCGCGAGCCAGCGGCGCATGGGCGATGATGAAAATGCCATTCATGAGTGCCGATTATCGGAGTTTGCGCGGGCTCGTTGAAGCCCGGCGTGCAAATGCCGGCAAGGCTCACGGCCAGGCGGGCCGGGCTGCCCCCACGAGCGGCTTCGGTGAATGATCGTTTTTGCATCGAAAATACGGCCCATGGACTCATTGCAAGGCATTCGCATTCTCGACCTGTCACGCGTGCTCGCGGGTCCCTGGTGCACCCAGACGCTGGCCGACCTCGGCGCCGACGTGATCAAGATCGAGCGGCCCGGCAGCGGCGACGATACACGCGGCTGGGGCCCGCCGTTCATCCAGGACGCCGCCGGCCACGACACGGCCGAGGCCGCCTACTACCTGGCCGCCAATCGGAACAAACGCTCGGTCACCTGCGATATTGCGCAGGCGGCCGGTCAGGCGCTGGTGCGCGAACTGGCGCGGCACTGCGACGTGTTCATCGAGAACTTCAAGGTGGGCGACATGGCACGCTACGGGCTTGACCACGCCACGCTCAAGGCCGTCAATCCGAAGCTGGTTTACTGCAGCATCACCGGCTTCGGCCAGACCGGACCCTACCGGGAGAGGGCCGGCTATGACTACGCGGTGCAGGGCATGGGAGGCCTGATGAGCGTGACCGGCGAGCGCGACGACCTCGGTGGCGGCCCGCAAAAGGTGGGCGTGGCGGTAGCCGACCTGTTCACCGGCATGTATGCCGCCGTCGCCATCCTGGCGGCGCTGCGCCACGCCGAGCGCACCGGCGCAGGTCAGCAGGTGGACATGGCCCTGCTCGACACCCAGGTAGCGATGCTGGCGAACCTGAGCGCCAATTACCTCGTGAGCGGCCAGGTGCCGGCACGCGCCGGCAACGCGCACCAGAACATCGTGCCGTACCAGGTGTTCGAGGTGAAGGCGCCCGATGACGCGCCGAGCGGCACGCGCGATCACCTGATACTGGCAGTCGGCAATGACCACCAGTTCGTCAAATTCTGTAGCGTTGCGGGCAGGCCCGACCTGGGTCTGGACCCGCTTTATGCCAAAAACCAGGATCGCGTCCGGAACCGTGCCAGGCTGGTACCGCTGTTGGAAGCCATTTTGAAAACCCGCACCAAGGCCGACTGGCTGGCGGCACTGGAAGCGGCCCAGGTACCCTGCGGCGCCATCAACAATCTGGGCGAAGTGTTCGCCGACCCGCAGGTACGCCAGCGCGGCATGGTGAACGACTGGCAGCACCCGCTGAAATCCGAGCTGCGCCTGGTCGCGAGTCCGCTCAAGCTCAGCGCCACACCGGTGCGCACGCCGGACCGTGGCGGGCGGCCGCCGCCGCTGCTGGGGCAGCACACCGAGGAAGTGCTGCGCGACTTGCTGGGGTATTCCGATGCCCGGCTGGCGCAGCTGCGGAGCGACAAGGTCATCTGAGAGCCCGCCGGCAAGCCGGAGCGTTGCCGGAACTGCCCGCCGGGCACGGAATCCCAATTGGATTTAAACTGTGGCCTGTTCTTGGTTGATCCCTGCATGAAGCGCTCTTTCTACAGTGTGGCGGCGGTACTGGTTCTGGTCTTCACGGCCGGCGCCGTGTACTGGAGCACCAGCCACCAGGCCGCGCCGCAATCGAGCTTTGTGCTGCTCGACGGCAGCACCAGAACCACGGCGGACCTGCGCGGCAAGGTCACCTTCGTGGATTTCTGGGCCACCAGCTGCACCACCTGCGTGGCCGAGATGCCCAAGATGGTCGCCACCTACGACAAATACAAGAACCAGGGGTTTGACACGCTGGCCGTGGCCATGAGCTACGACAACCCCAGCTATGTCGTGAACTACGCCAAAACGCGCAAGCTGCCGTTCCAGGTCGCCATCGACAACACCGGCGCAGTCGCAAAGGCCTGGGGAAATGTGCAGCTCACGCCCACCAGCTATCTGGTCAACAAGCGTGGCGAGATCGTGAAGCGCTATGTGGGCGAGCCGAACTATGCCGAACTGGATCGGCTGATCGAAAAGCTGCTGGCCCAGACCTGACGCCTGTTTGGCTGCCGTGTCGGTGCGGGAACAGGCAGACTGGATTTCGCGCCGCCCTCAAGCACTCGTCTTGGACACCCCTTCCATAGAACTGGTTACAGCCGCCGGGCCCGGCGACCTGGATCGCGCTCGCGCGCTGTTTCGCGAGTACGCGGACGGCCTGGGGGTGGATCTCTGCTTTCAGGGCTTCGCGGCGGAGCTGGCGTCCCTGCCGGGCGAATACGCCGCGCCCCGGGGCGCGCTACTGCTGGCGCTGGTGAATGGCGCCGCCGCGGGTTGCTGCGCCCTGCGCCCGCGTGAGACACCGGACCACCCGAACGCCTGCGAAATGAAGCGCTTTTATGTACGCCGGGCGTTTCGCGGATGGGGTCTGGGGCGCCGGCTGGCCGAAGCCGTGCTGGATCGCGCGCGCCAGGCGGGGTACGCCTGCATCTTGCTCGACACGCTGGAAGAGATGCAAACCGCCCGCTCGCTTTATGGGGAACTGGGATTTCGGGAAGTACCGCCCTACTACCAAAACCCGATCGCGGGAACGCATTACCTGAAGGCGAACCTGTCACCCAATTTCAAGTGAAACAGCGCTCAAGCCCTTAGCTGACAACAGATGTCAGCTATCAAAATGGTGGCGCTTGATCAGGACTTGACCTGCGCCAGCAGCGTGGCGGCGTCGCTCACCTCGAACTTGCCGGGACCCTCGATGTTCAGCGTGGCCACCTTGCCGTTCTTCACCAGCATCGAATAGCGGTTGCTGCGCAGGCCCAGGCCCTTGCCGGTCAGGTCCAGCGTCAGGCCCGTCGCCTTGGCGAAGGCCGCGTCGCCATCACCCAGCATGCGAACCTTGGTGCCAGTCTTCTGCTCCCGCGCCCAGGCGCCCATCACGAAGGCATCATTCACGCTGACGCACCATATTTCATCGACACCGGCAGCCTTGAGCGCATCGGCCTTTTCGACATAGCCCGGCACATGCTTGGCCGAACAGGTCGGGGTAAAGGCGCCGGGCAGCGCAAACAGCGCGATGGTTTTGCCGGCGGTGGCCTTGCTCACATCGACCGGGTTGGGGCCGATGCTGCAGCCGTTGCCTTCGATTTCGGAATATTCCATCAGGGTCACGGCGGGAAGAGTATCGCCAACTTTGATCATGGTGCGCTCCAGGGTGAGTTCGGGTTAAATCGGGACGGCGCCGCGCCATGGCGGCGCCGGAAATAAAAACAGCCCACATTGTGGGCTGTTTTGCGATGCCGCGCAGCACGCGCCGGCAAGCGCCTAGATTGCGCTGGCCTTTTGTACCAGCCGGGTCGCCACCCAGTTCTTGGTTTTGGAAATCGGCCGGCTCTCGGTGATTTCAATCAGGTCGCCCAGTTTGTATTCGCCTTTTTCATCGTGCGCGTGGTACTTGCTCGACTTGCCGACGATCTTGCCGTACAGCTCGTGCTTGACGCGACGCTCGATCAGCACGGTCACGGTTTTTGCGCGCTTGTCGCTGACCACCTTGCCGACTAGAGTGCGCTTGAGGGATTTTTCAGGTTCCGTCATGGTACCGCTCCTTATTTAGCCGCTTGCTTCTCGGCAAGAATCGTCTTGGCGCGAGCAATATCGCGGCGCGCCTGGCGCAGCGTGGCGGTGTTGTTGAGTTGTTGCGTGGCTTTTTGCATGCGCAGGCCAAAGTGGGCTTTTTGCAGCGCCTTGACCTCGGTTTGCAAGCCAGCCACGTCCTTTTGGCGCAGTTCAGCAGCTTTCATTTCTTCATTCTCCTGAAATCAGGCGCCGATCATGCGGCTGACAAACGTGGTGCGCAGCGGCAGCTTGGCGGCTGCCAGGCGGAACGCCTCGCGCGCGAGTTCCTCGGGCACGCCAACGATCTCGAACACCACCTTGCCGGGCTGGATTTCAGCCACGTAGTATTCAGGATTGCCCTTGCCGTTGCCCATGCGCACCTCGGCGGGCTTCTGGGAGATCGGCTTGTCGGGAAACACGCGGATCCAGATGCGGCCACCGCGTTTGACGTGGCGGGAAATCGCACGGCGCGCGGCTTCGATCTGGCGCGCGGTCAGGCGGCCGCGGTCGGTGCACTTCAGGCCGAAGTCACCGAACGCCACCGAGTTGCCCCGGGTGGCGATGCCGGTGTTGCGGCCTTTTTGCTCCTTGCGGAACTTTCTGCGAGCAGGTTGCAGCATGTTGGTTCTCCGTATTACTCGGTTTTTGTTCCACCGTCAGCTGCTGCGGCTGGCGCGGCTACCTTGCGGACGCGCTTAACGGCGGGTTTGGTTGCATCGGCGGCACCGGGGGTGGCCTCAACGGGTTTGTCGCTGCCATCGGCCGGCGCCACATTCGCGCCGGCGGGACGCCGCGGGCCACGGGCCGGCGGGCGGTCGCCGGGCCGCGCATCGCGGCGCGGGCCGCGTGGGCGGCGCTCTTCGTCGGCGCGCGGCTCCAGGGCGGCGGGCGCGTCGTTGCGGCCCAGGGTGTCGCCCTTGTAGACCCAGACCTTGACGCCAATCACGCCATAGGTGGTCTTGGCCTCAGAGGTGCCGTAGTCGATGTCGGCGCGCAGCGTGTGCAGCGGCACGCGGCCTTCGCGGTACCACTCGCAGCGTGCGATCTCGATGCCATTCAGGCGCCCGGACGACATGATCTTGATGCCCTGCGCGCCCAGGCGCATCGCGTTCTGCATGGCGCGCTTCATCGCGCGGCGGAACATGATGCGCTTCTCGAGCTGCTGCGTGATCGAGTCGGCGATCAGCTTGGCATCGATTTCGGGCTTGCGCACTTCCTCGATGTTGACCGCCACCGGCACGCCCAGCTGGCGGCCGAGTTCGCGCTTGAGGTTCTCGATATCCTCGCCCTTCTTGCCGATCACCACGCCCGGACGCGCCGAGAAGATGGTGATGCGGGCGTTCTTGGCGGGGCGCTCGATCAGGACGCGCGAGACCGCGGCATTCTTGAGCTTGGTCTTGAGGTACTCGCGCACCTTGACGTCTTCGGCCAGCATGCCGGCGAAGTCACGGTTGCTGGCGTACCAGCGCGAGGCCCAGTTGCGGCTAACCGCAAGACGGAAGCCGGTGGGGTGGATTTTCTGTCCCATAGTTCTGTCCGGCCTTTCAGTTGCCAACCGTCACGTACACATGGCACGTGGGTTTTCTGATCTGGTTGCCGCGGCCCTTGGCGCGCGCGGTGAAGCGCCGCAGCGAAGCGCCCTGCTCGACATAGATGGTCTTGACCTTCAGCTCGTCGATGTCGGCGCCGTCGTTGTGTTCGGCGTTGGCGATGGCGGACTCAAGAACCTTCTTGATGATCACCGCGGCCTTTTTCTGGGTGAATTCCAGCACGTTGAGCGCCTGATCCACCTTCTTGCCGCGAATCAGATCGGCGACCAGACGGCCCTTGTCGACCGACAGACGAACGCCCCGAAGGACTGCACGTGTTTCCATGGTCTTTCCTTATTTCTTCTGGACTTTTTTGTCCGCGGGGTGACCCTTGAAGGTGCGCGTCAGGGCGAATTCGCCCAGTTTGTGGCCCACCATCTGGTCGGTGATATAGACCGGCACGTGCTGCTTGCCGTTGTGCACGGCGATGGTCAGCCCGATGAACTCGGGCAGAACCATGGAGCGGCGCGACCACGTCTTGATCGGTTTCTTGTCCTTGGTTGTCACGGCCTTGTCGGCCTTGATCACCAGATGATGATCAACAAACGGACCTTTTTTGAGAGAGCGAGTCATTGGCTATCCCTTATTTCTTGCGACGCGACACGATCATGACCTGCGTGCGCTTGTTGTTGCGGGTGCGATAGCCCTTGGTCAGATTGCCCCAGGGGTCGACAGGGTGGCGGCCTTCGCCGGTCTTGCCTTCGCCGCCGCCATGCGGGTGATCTACCGGGTTCATCACGACACCGCGAACGGTCGGCCGGATCCCCATCCAGCGCTTCACACCGGCCTTGCCGAGACGGCGCAGGCTGTGTTCTTCGTTGGCGACCTCGCCGATGGTGGCGCGGCATTCGATGTGGATCTTGCGCACCTCACCCGAGCGCATCCGCACTTGGGCATAGCTGCCTTCGCGGGCCAGCAGGGTTGCCGAGGTGCCGGCCGAGCGGGCAATCTGGGCGCCCTTGCCGGGCTGCAGTTCGATGCAGTGAATGGTCGAGCCCACCGGAATATTGCGGATCGGCAACGTGTTGCCGGCGCGGATCGGTGCCTCGGCCCCGCTCATCAGCGACGCGCCCACTTCCAGGCCGCGCGGCGCAACGATATAGCGGCGCTCGCCGTCGGCGTAGCACACCAGGGCGATGTGGGCCGTGCGGTTCGGGTCGTACTCGATGCGCTCCACTTTCGCCGGAATGCCGTCCTTGGTGCGGCAGAAATCGACCACGCGGTAGTGATGCTTGTGACCGCCGCCCCGATGCCGGGTCGTGATGTGGCCATTGTTGTTGCGTCCGGCCTGCTGAAATTGCGGCTCGAGCAGCGGCGCGTGCGGCGCACCTTTGTACAGGTGATCACGAGTGACCTTCACCACGCCACGCTGCCCCGGTGATGTCGGTTTGAGTTTGACGACAGCCATGATTACGCAGCCTCCCCGGACAGGTTCAACTCTTGACCGGCTTTCAGCGTCACATAGGCCTTGCGCACGTTGTCGCGACGGCCCATGGATTTGCCGAAACGCTTGGTCTTGCCTTTGATGTTCAGCACGGAAACGCCCTTGACCTCCACCTTGAACATCAATTCCACGGCGGCCTTGATTTCGGGCTTGGACGCATCCTGCAGCACCTTGAAGGTCACGGCATTGCTCTTGTCGCCGACCATGGTGGCCTTTTCGGACACAATGGGCGCGACCAGCACCTGCATCAGGCGGCCTTCGTCAAACTTTGCAGTGGCGGTGCTCATGCGAACATCTCCTTGAGCTTGTCCATGGCACCCTTGGTGACGAGGACCTTCTTGTAGTGCACCAGCGACACGGGATCGGCGTAACGCGGCTCAACCACGAGCACGTTCACGAGATTGCGGGAGGCCAGGTACAGGTTTTCATCCACCTCGTCGGCAATCACCATCACGGATTGCAGGTTCATGGCCTTGAAGCGGGCCGCCAGCGGCTTGGTCTTGGGTGATTCCACCTTCAGTGAATCGACCACGGCCAGGCGCCCTTCGCGCGCCAGCTGCGAGAGGATGGCGGCCATGCCGGCGCGGTACATCTTCTTGTTGATTTTCTGGGTGAAGTTCTCTTCCGGGCTGTTCGGGAAAATCCGGCCGCCGCCACGCCACAGCGGCGACGACGTCATGCCGGCACGGGCGCGGCCCGTTCCCTTTTGCTTGAAAGGCTTCTTGGTCGAGTGGTGGACCTGTTGGCGGTCTTTCTGGGCACGCGTGCCCTGGCGCGCGTTCGCCTGGAACGCGACCACGATCTGGTGCACCAGATCTTCGTTGTATTCACGGCCAAACACGGTCTCGGGCGCTTCAAATTTGGAAGCGGCCTGGCCTTGGTCGTTCAGGAGTTCGAGCTGCATCAGTTCGCTCCCTTCGCGCTGGCGGCGGATTCTTTCGCCTTGACGGCGTGGCGGACGGTCACAAAACCGCCCTTGGAGCCGGGGATCGCGCCCCGAATCAAAAGCAGCTGGCGCGCTTCGTCGATCCGGAACACATCCAGGTTTTGCGTGGTCACGGTGACGTCGCCCAAATGGCCGGTCATGCGCTTGCCCGGGAAAACGCGCCCCGGATCCTGCGCCATGCCGATCGAGCCCGGCACATTGTGCGAACGGCTGTTGCCGTGGGACGCACGCTGCGAGCTCATGTTGTGGCGCTTGATGGTGCCGGCATAACCCTTGCCGATGGAAGTGCCCTGCACGTCCACCTTCTGGCCTGCCGCGAACACGGCCGTCACAGGGACGGAAGCGCCTGCCTGGTATTGCGCGGCGGCGTCAGCCGTCACGCGGAATTCCTGAATGATTTCACCGGCCTCGACGCCTGCTTTCGCAAGGTGGCCGGCAGCCGGCTTGGTGACGCGCGACGCCTTGCGCGAACCGAACGTGACCTGCAGGGCCACGTAGCCGTCATTCTCTTGGGTTTTGATCTGGGTCACGCGGTTGTTGGACACATCCACCACCGTGACGGGCACTGCGTCCCCGTCATCAGTGAACAGGCGCATCATGCCCACCTTGCGGCCCAGCAACCCCAGGGAGTTGCTCAGACTCATTGTTTTCTCCAAAACTTCCACCGCTGTCACTTCAATTGGCGACAGCGTTTGCGTGTGAAAGAAGGTTGATAAAACCCTGCCCATTTGCATTGCAAATTGTGCAGAGCCTTGCATTGTAGCGCGAACCGCCGTTTCAGGCAAACCGGCACCGCCGCCAAGACGTTCAATGGGGGTTTGCGCAAGCAAACCCCCGCGGGGTCCCGTTTATTGCAGCTTGATCTCCACATCGACGCCGGCGGGCAGATCGAGCTTCATCAGCGCATCGACGGTCTTGTCCGTCGGGTCGACGATATCCATCAGGCGCTGGTGCGTGCGGATCTCGAACTGATCGCGACTGGTCTTGTTCACGTGCGGCGAGCGCAGGATGTCGAAGCGCTTCATGCGCGTCGGCAGGGGCACGGGGCCCTTGACGATGGCACCGGTGCGCTTGGCAGTATCCACGATCTCGGCGGCCGACTGGTCGATGAGCTTGTAGTCGAACGCCTTCAGGCGAATACGGATTTTTTGCTTGGCTGACATGCTGATTCCTTCCGGTTACGCGATGATCTTGGCCACGACGCCGGCGCCCACGGTCTTGCCGCCCTCGCGGATGGCAAAGCGCAGGCCCTCTTCCATGGCAATCGGGTTGATCAGCTTGACCGTGATGGTCACGTT
>SCRU01000189.1 GCA_004323695.1 Burkholderiaceae bacterium | reverse complement strand
GGTCTTGCAGTGCCCAGGCGGGCAGTGCGGCATCGAGCGTGCCCAATGCGGTACCCGCCGCCAGCGCCCTCAGAAAGCGCCGGCGCTGGATGGCCTGGCCTGGGGAGGCGGAAAAGGAAGGGGTTTTGAATCGCATGTCGCAGATTCTGAAGAGCCCGTCCTTTCAGCAAGATGTTTACAGCATTACATTCTTGTCAGCTTCATGTCGGCAGGCCTTACACGCGGCACACTTGCGCCAGAACCGCAAAGGAGCCGAACCGGTGAAGATATTGATCGTCGAAGACGAGCCCAAGACGGGCGAGTATTTGCGCCAGGGCCTGAGCGAGGCCGGGTATGTGGCGGACCTGGTGCCCAATGGCACCGATGGGCTGCACATGGCCTTGCACGGTGCCTACGACCTCGTGATCCTGGATGTCATGCTGCCCGGGCTGAACGGCTGGCAGGTGCTGCAATCGCTGCGCGAGCGCGGCCTGCAAATGCCAGTGCTGTTCCTGACCGCACGCGACCAGGTGGAAGACCGTGTCAAGGGACTGGAGCTTGGTGCGGACGACTATCTGGTCAAACCGTTCTCGTTTGCGGAACTGCTGGCCCGCGTGCGCATCATCTTGCGCCGTGGCCCGGCGGGCAACGAAGGCACCATGTTGCGCGTCGCCGATCTGGAGCTGGATCTGCTGCGCCGCCGGGTCTCGCGCAACGGCAGGCGCGTGGACCTGACGGCCAAGGAGTTCGGCCTGCTGGAACTGCTGATGCGCCGCCATGGCGAGGTGCTGCCGCGCTCCCTGATCGCTTCGCAGGTGTGGGACATGAACTTCGACAGCGACACCAACGTCATCGAAGTGGCGATGCGCCGACTGCGCATGAAGATTGACGAGGGCCACGCGGTCAAGCTGATCCAGACCGTGCGCGGCATGGGCTATGTGCTCGACGTGCCGCAGGAGGAGTAGGTGGCGTTGCGGATTCGTTGGGGCCGGTTGCCACTGACGCGGCGCCTGACATTGCTGTTTACCGCCGTGGCGGCCTCGGTGGTGCTAGGGCTGGGCGCATTGTTTCTGGTCGAGACTGAGCGGCATTTCGTCGAGCTCGATCGGATGGCGCTGCAAGACAAGCAACACCTGATCGAGGAAATTCTGCGCAATGCCAACTCGGCGGACGACGCTCACCGGCGACTGGGCGAGGCGCTGAGCTATCACCATGATCTCTACGCCCAAGTCCAGGATGGACAAGGAGCGGTGGTCTTTCAGTCCCGAGGGTTCATCCCTACCATGCGCGGCGATAAGCCCCTGAGCGCCGGTGAAAATAAGGTGTTTGGGGTGTGGCGGCACGACGGTGCCCGGTTCCATACGCTGGTCTTCAAGGCCGCCCCTGCCTACTCCAGCACCCCCCTGATGGTCTGGATCGCCGCGGATACGGATCACCACACGCAGTTTCTCGACCGCCTGCGGCGCAGCCTCGCCCTGTATGTGCTCGCCGCCATCGCCATCTGCGGCCTGCTCTCGTGGTTCGCCGCGCGCCAGGGGCTGGCGCCCTTGCGCGACATGAAGTCACGGGCTGCCAAGGTGACGGGGCAGAAGCTTGGCGAGCGCATGCCCGTGCAGGCCGTACCGGTGGAAATGGCCGACCTGGCGCAAGAGCTGAACCGTATGCTGGATCGGCTGCAGGAGGATTTCCAGCGCCTGACCGATTTCGCGTCGGACCTCGCGCACGAGCTGCGCACCCCCATCAGCAATCTGCTGACGCAGACCCAGGTGGCGCTGGCGACCAAGCGCGATGCCGCAACCTACCGCGACATCCTGGCATCGAACGCCGAGGAATTTCAGCGGCTGGCGCGCATGGTGTCCGACATGCTGTTCCTGGCCAAGACCGAGCGCGGCGTGGATCTGCCGCACAAGGAGCGGTTTTCCGCGCGCCAGGACGCACTGGCACTGCTGGAGTTCTACGAGGCCGTGGCCGAGGAAAAGCGCATTCGGCTGCGGGTGGAAGGCGCTGGCGAGATCGAAGGCGACCGCCTGATGTTCCGCCGCGCGGTGAGCAACCTGCTGTCCAATGCCCTGCGTTACACGCCCGAGGCCGGCGACATCACCATC
>SCRU01000188.1 GCA_004323695.1 Burkholderiaceae bacterium | reverse complement strand
GGAGTCGATGGGCGAAATGAAGCACGCCGACCGGCTGATGGACCGGATCCTCGTGCTCGACGGCCTGCCCAATCTGCAGGACCTGGCCAAGCTGCTGGTGGGCGAGGACGTGCCCGAGATCCTCGCCTGTGACCTGCAATCCGAACAGGGTGCGCAGGCCACCGTCAAAGCGGGCATGGCGCACTGCGAAAAAGTCCATGACTACGTCTCGCGCGACCTGCTGCAGGACATCCTGAACGACACCGAAGAACACATCGACTTCCTGGAAACACAGATCGAACTGCTCGACAAGGTGGGGCTGCAGAATTACCTACAGTCGCAGATGGGCGAGCCCGACTGATACCCTGCCCGGCCTGCGCCATGGCGGCATCCCACGCCGGCGCACGGCTCGCACAGGCAATCCAGTCCGCCGCCGGTTGAGCCGGCACGCCCGTCACACGCCATCGCCTTCGTTGTTGGCGCACCGCCGCGATTTCGACGAGCAACCTCTCGAATAACGTCCTTTGGCTTGACCGGGTCATGGTAAGATTGAATAATAATGATTCTCATAAGCATCAATTAACCCTCTGAGCGCCCATGACTAGCCGCAACGCCGCCTCCGAGTCCACCGCCCCATCGGCCGACGCCCTGCCACATGGGTGCGCCGCGCCAATCTTCGACTCGCTGTCGGTGGCGGACCTGCAGCCTCGCCATTTCGCCACCATCACCGCCCTGACCGAGGCCAACGGCGCGGGCCGGCCGACCCGCATGGCGCAGCGGCTGGCCGAACTGGGTTTCATCGTGGGCGAAACCGTCAGTGTGCTGCGCCGCGGGCCGGGCGGACGTGAACCCATCGCGGTGCAGGTTGGCGACACGGTGTTTGCGCTGCGCCGTCATGAGGCCGGCTGCATCCGCGTGCGAGTCGCCGCATGAGCCGGGTCAGCATTTGGACAATGAACTCGGCACGTGACACGGAGCCGCAGCGATGAACACCACTTCGCAAACTGCGCCGCGCGCTGCCCTGCGCATTGCCCTGGTCGGCAATCCGAACTGCGGCAAGACCGCGCTGTTCAATCTGCTCACCGGCGCGCGCCAGAAGGTGGCCAACTATGCGGGCGTGACGATCGAGCGCAAAGAGGGGTTCACACGCCTGCCTGGCGGCCGCGCGGTCTCCATCCTGGACCTGCCGGGCGCCTACAGCCTGAACCCGGCCAGCACCGACGAGGCCGTGACACACGACGTGGTGATGGGCCGGCGCGCCGGGGAAGCTCAGCCCGACGGCATCATTGCCGTGGTGGACGCCACCAACCTGCGCATGAACCTGCGCCTGGTGCTGCAATTGCGAGCCCTCGGGCGCCCGATGGTGCTGGCACTGAACATGATCGACGTCGCCCGCGCACGGGGCCTGCAGATTGACACCGCGCGGCTGGCGGCGGAGCTGGGCATCCCGGTGGTGGAGACCGTCGCGGTGCAGGCCAACTGGGTCAGCAGCTGGCTGGGCCGCGCCACGGAAAACGGCCGCGCAACCCTGCTGCAAGCTGCCCAGGCCGCGTTCCTGGGCGATTCTTGTCATAATTTTGAACCTCAAACCCATACCCATACTCAAGAGTTTGCTTCCAACACTGTAGCGAACCAGGTCTTGACATCTGAGGCATTGCAGGCCCAGGTCAGGTTGATTCTGGCGGCCACAGTACCCAACGCGGGCCAGATCCAGCGGTTCAACCACGGCATCGATGCGGTCGTGATGCACCCGGTGTGGGGCCTGGCGCTGCTGGGCGTGGTGCTGTTCCTGATCTTCCAGGCGGTGTTTTCGTGGGCCAACGTGCCAATGGAACTGATCCAGAGCGCGGTCACCGGCGTAGGGATCCTGATCCAGCAGCACATGCCGCCCGGGCTGCTGCAGAGCCTGCTGGTGGACGGGGTCGTCGCGGGCGTGGGCAGCGTGCTGGTGTTCCTGCCGCAGATCCTGATCCTGTTCTTCTTCATCCTGCTGCTGGAAGACTCGGGCTATCTGCCGCGGGCCGCCTTTTTGCTCGACAACCTGATGGGCAAGGTGGGCCTGTCGGGCCGCGCCTTCATCCCCCTGCTGTCGAGCTTCGCGTGCGCCATTCCGGGCATCATGGCCACGCGCACCATCCCGAACTGGCGCGACCGGCTGTCCACCATCATGATCGCGCCCTTGATGACCTGCTCGGCGCGCTTGCCGCTGTATGCGCTGCTGATCAGTGCCTTTGTGCCGAAACGCGAGATCGGCGGGTTCAACCTGCAGGGCATCACCCTGTTTGTGCTCTACGCCGCCGGCATCGTGTCGGCCATGGGCGTCGCCTGGGTCTTCAAGCGCATCTGGCTCAAGAGCAACTACCAGCCGCTGATGCTCGAGTTGCCGCCGTACCGCGTGCCCAACCTGCGCAATCTGGTGCTGGGCCTGTGGCAACGCATGCAAATCTTCCTGCAGCGTGTCGGGACCATTATTTTCTCGCTCATGGTGGTGCTCTGGTTCCTGTCGACCTTCCCCAGCCCACCCCTTGGCCCAACGGGCCCGGCCATCCAGTACAGCTTTGCCGGCATGATTGGCCGGGCGCTCGAAGTGGTGTTTGCGCCAATCGGTTTCAACTGGCAGATTTCCATCGCGCTGGTGCCGGGCATGGCGGCGCGCGAAGTGGCGGTGGGCGCACTGGGCACGGTCTATGCGCTCTCCAGCACGGGCGAAGATGCAGCGAAATCGCTGGTCCCGCTGATCGCCCAGAGCTGGTCGCTCGCCACCGCCTACGCGCTGCTGGCCTGGTATGTGTTTGCGCCGCAATGCATTTCGACGCTGGCCGTGGTCAGGCGCGAGACCAATTCGTGGCGCTATCCGCTTCTGATGGCGGGCTACCTGTTTGCGCTGGCCTATGCCGCCTCCTTTGCCACTTACCGGGTCGCACTGGCATTGACCGCATGATGACCGACACGTTGCAGGCATTGCTGGTGTATGCGCTGGTGGCATGTTGCACCGTCTATGCCGCGTGGACCCTGGCACCGGCCGGCCTCAAGCGCCTTGTTGCGGCGGGCTTGATGGCTCGATCGCGCACCTTGCGCTCGTCCCGCCGGTGGCAGGCCTGGGCGCAGCAAAAGGGGGGCTGCGGCTCCGGTTGCAGCGGCTGCGGCAACGCGGCGATGCCTTCAGCCGGCAAAACAAGGCCAGTCAAGACCAGATTCGTCAAGCGGCCCTGACAGCGCCCGAGCGCCGCATGGCGACCACGACCTGAGAAATTCGGAGCATCTTTACATTTTCCATGTTGCAAATGAGATAGATTCGTATTTATAATCAAACACCGTCGATCTTTAACTGTTCACCCCCCGCTGCCATGATTGTTTGTGTATGCCGCCGGATCTCTGACCGCGAAATCGCCCGTTATGCGCGCGCCGGAATGGGCTTTGACGAAATCCAGATGGAACTCGGCGTGGCCACCCAGTGCGGCCGATGCGAGGGCTGTGCCCGCGATCTGGTCGCGCAATGCAATGCCTTGCATCCAGTGGCGGCATTGAACCCCGGCGACGGCAAGGTCGCGGCGATCACGCCGGCCCTCGCAGGCCTCCGAGACTAAGCATAGAATTTCCTGCAACATTTGGCGCCAGCCTGACTCTGACCATGGGCTCGGTCTGGCGGGCTCTGCATCCCATAGCGCTGCCGCCGCGACAGCCGGCATGATGAAGTACTGCCGGCACGAGTCCGCTCAATCCACTCAACATGGCCCCGTCTGTCGCACACCCGTCCCTGAGCCGCAACACCATCGTGGCCTCTGGCGTGGTGCTGGTCCACGTTGCAGCGCTCTGGGCGCTGCTGCAAGTAAACCTGCGGCCTCAGCCGGCTGAAATCGTGGTCCCTGTAGAAATGCTGTCGGAGATGCTGAAACCGCCGGCGCCCACGTTGGAGCAGCCGACCCCGGCGCCGCCTGCACCCCCCTTGATCCAGCCGCATGCAGTCGTGAGGCACCTGGAGCACCCCCATCCGCAGCCGCATCGAGCGCCCCCCGCACCGCGCCCGGCACCCAAGCCGGCCGAGAACGTCACCCCTGAACCTGCACCAACCGTCGCCGCGACGGCGGCCACGCCGCAACCCGCCGCGCCACCTGTGGCCGCCCCGGCACCCGAAGCACCGCCCGCACCCACTGCCCGGACAGCACCAGCGAAGGTCGAGCTTCCCTCGAGCAACGCCGATTACCTGCAGAACCCCAAACCGCCCTACCCCCCCATCAGCAAACGCCTGGGAGAGCAGGGAACAGTCATCGTCAGGGTGCTGATCGGGGCGGACGGACTGCCGCAAAAGGCCGACCTGAAGCAGTCCAGCGGCTTCGATCGTCTCGATCGCGTTGCGCTCGAGACCGTGATGAAGTGGCGTTATGTTCCTGGAAAGCGGGGCGGCGTCCCCGAAGCCATGTGGGTCAACGTGCCCATCAATTTTGTTCTCCAATAGTTTCTCGGAGTATTCATGGAATCCCAATTCGGCCTCGTGCATCTCTGGACCCAGGGCGACATCGTCATCAGGAGCACGGCGGTGCTGCTGCTCCTCATGTCGCTGGCCTCCTGGATCGTCATCGTCATCAAGGCCCTGGACGTCATCAAGTACAAGCAACTCGCCGTCCGGGCGGCTGATTTCTGGCACAGCGAAGACTTTGCGGCGGGATTGGCCAAACTGGGCGCCGACCCCGACAACCCTTTTCGCCAACTGGCACTGGAGGGCCGGGAAGCGACCGCGCACCACCGCAATACCAGGGCGCATCTGCATGACACGCTGGATGTGAGCGACTGGGTTTCACGCTGCCTGCGCAACACCATCGACGAATTCTCGGCGAGACTGCAATCGGGGCTGGCCATTCTGGCTTCGGTCGGGTCCACCGCGCCGTTCGTGGGACTGTTCGGTACCGTCTGGGGCATTTACCACGCGCTGCTGAGCATAGGCGCAAGCGGTCAGGCCAGCATCGATCAGGTCGCAGGGCCGGTGGGCGAATCGCTGGTCATGACCGCGCTGGGACTGGCCGTCGCGATTCCGGCGGTACTGGGCTACAACGCCCTGGTGCGCGGCAACAAATTCATCCTGATCAAGCTGGGCAGCTTCACGCACGACCTGCACGCCTACTTCGTGACCGGCGCGCGGGTTCCTACCGGCGGCGACAGCAATATCGTCACGATGAAAAAGGCCTGAGGCCTGCGCTCCCGCTTGTTGCCATCCGGAAGGAATTGACTTATGGCCTTTGGAACCCAGGACGACACCGATGAGGTGATGAACGAGATCAACGTGACCCCCATGGTCGACGTGATGCTGGTGCTGCTGATCATCTTCATCATCACCGTGCCGGTGCTGAAAAATTCGGTCAACATCGACTTGCCGCGCGCCAGCAGCCAGCCATTGGAAGCCAAGCCCGAAACAATCGAGCTCAGCGTGGACGCGCAGGGCAACTATTTCTGGAACGCCACCCGAACCGGCGACAAGGAACTTGCGGCGCTGTTGAAGACCGCGGCCCTGAGGAATCCGCAACCGGAGTTGCATATCCTGGGCGACAAAGCGGTGCGCTACGAACGCGTCGCGCAGGCGCTGGCCGCGGCGCAGCAGGCAGGTATCAAGAAAATCGGGTTCGTTACCGAGCCGGCAAGCAAGCCCTGAGCCTGGCCGCTTCGTCGCTACAGCCCGAGGCTCAACTCCGCCGCTTCGGACATCATCGAACGGGACCACGGTGGGTCGAAAACCACCTCGACGTCTACTTGCTCCACACGCGGCAGCCGCTGCAGTTTCTGCCGCACTTCCTGGGCGATGCTCTCGCCCATACCGCAACCGGGCGCCGTCAGGGTCATCTTGATCGACACGCGCAGCTGGCCATCCTGCAACGGCAGCACATCGCACACATAGACCAGCCCCAGCTCAACGATATCGACGGGAATTTCCGGGTCGTAGCACGTCTTGAGCGTTTCCCAGACCAGCGCGCGTACGTCGTCGGTGCTGGCGTTTGCCGCAAGCGACGGCGCCACCGGCGGCGTCCTGCCGATCGCGTCGGCGTCCTCTCCCGACAGGCGCACCAACCGGCCCTCGTAGTACAGCGTGAAGGACGAGCCCAGCGCCTGCGTGATCTCGGCCAGGGTACCCTGCGCCAGTTCGAACCGGGTTCCATCGGGTACCAGCTCGACCCACACCGGGCGGCGAACCAGCACCGTCTCTCGGTTGCGCATCATGGCTGCTCACTCGCGCGCGTCGCGCCGTCCAGTTCGGGCTGCTCGGCATCGCCCCGGTCGGGATCTCCGAGCGCATGTGCCAGGGCGTGCCAGCCCAACAAGGCACATTTGATGCGGCTCGGATAGCGCCGCACGGCGGCCAGGCTGATCAGCTTGCCAAGATAGGCGTCGTCGGGCTCCTGCTGTCCTGTCATCACGGCGCGAAAGTGCTGCTGAAGCTGCTGCGCGGCCGGCACGCTGGCGCCCTTCACGGCTTCGGTCATCATCGAGGCTGACGCAATACAAATGGCGCAACCCAGTCCGTGAAACCGGATGTCGCGGATCTGGTCCTGTTCAACCTGCAACTGCACACTGATGTCGTCGCCGCACTGCGGGTTTCGGCCACGCGCCTGATGCGTCCAGGTGGCGAGTTTGCCGAAATTGCGCGGTGCGCGCTTGTGCTCGACCACCACCTCCTGGTAAAGATCGGTGTCGGCGCTCATCGAAACACCTTCAACGCACGAGACACCGCTGCGAGCAAACGCTCCACTTCGTCATGGCTGTTGTAGACCGCGAACGAGGCGCGCGTGGTCGGCCCCACACCAAGGTGGTCGAGCAATGGCTGCGCACAGTGGTGGCCAGTGCGCACCGCGATGCCGGCTTCGTCCAGCAAGGTGCCAATATCATGCGGATGCACATCATCGGCCACAAACGAGACAATGGTCGACAACCTGGCGTCGGGTGCCAGAACCCGGATGCCTTCGATTTGCTGCAGTCCCTGCGCCGCATGCTTGCGCAGCGCGCCCAGATGTTCCTCGATCCGTTCGTGCCCGATCGCCGCGATGAACGCCGCCGCGGCCGCCATCCCGATCGTGCCGGCAACATGGGGCGTGCCGCCTTCGAGTCGCGCGGGCAAGCCGGCAAACCCGGCACCA
This sequence comes from Burkholderiaceae bacterium, assembly GCA_004323695.1. GTDB lineage: Bacteria > Pseudomonadota > Gammaproteobacteria > Burkholderiales > Burkholderiaceae_C > Rhodoferax_A. The sequence goes on along the minus strand of SCRU01000188.1, from coordinate 17,811 downwards.
TCGAGCGAAACCCAGTCCACCATGTCGCCACCAAACCGCAGCGGCACCAGCCGCTCGAGCGCCGCGCGGCGACCGACCAGTGCCCCCATGCCCATGGGGCCATACATCTTGTGCGCCGAGAACGCCATGAAATCACACGCGAGTGTGCCCAGTTGCAGAGGGCTGTGACCCACCGCCTGCGCCGCATCGAGCACCGTCAGCGCGCCGGCCTCCGCGGCCAGCGCCAGCAAGTCTTCATAGGGCGGGCGATAACCCGTCGCGTTCGAACACGCGGTCAGCGCGAACACGCGCGTGCGCGGCGACAGCAGTTTCTTCAGGTCCCGCGCATGCACCTGCCCCGCGGTATCCGGCATCAGAATGCGCAAACTGGCGCCGCTGCGGCGCGCCGCCTGCTGCCAGGGTATCAAATTGGCGTGGTGTTCCAGGCCGCTCACAATGAGCTCGTCGCCCGGGCGAATCACGGCCGCCACGTCACCGGGCACCGACAGGCCCTGTGCCACCATGTTCAGCGCCTCCGTGGTGCCCGAGGTAAAAATCAACTCGTGCGAAGCGTCCGCCCCGACAAAGCGCTTGACGTCGGCACGGGCGCGCTCGAAAGCGTCGGTGGCACGCTGACTCAGCGTGTGAACTCCGCGATGGATATTGGCCCGATCATGCTGTTCAAAGCCGTTCATCGCGGCCAGCACGGACTGCGGCATCTGGGTCGTCGCGGCATTGTCAAGGTAGGCCAGCGGCGCGTCGTGAATACGCTGCGCCAGCACCGGAAACTTCGCGCCAACGCGTTCCAGTGCATCCTGCAGGCTGGATGATTCACTCATCGGACAGCTCCTTGCCCGCGGCCAGATAGCGCGCGACCGCGCCGGCCAGCAGCGTGTTCAGGTTCAGCACCTGCATCACCTCCGGATTGCCGAGACTGCGTTCGAGCACGGCAGCCAACAGGCCTTCAATGATCAACGCGCGCGCACTACTCTCGTCCAGACCACGCTGGCGCGCATAAAACAGCGCCTCCTCGGGCAACGCGCCCCAGGTGGCCCCATGCACCGCCTCCACCTTGTCATGATTGATCTCCAGATGCGGGCGCAATACCAGTTTGGGCTGACCGCCCGTGGGAATTCCGCAGAGCCGCTGGCGCACGGAAGCTTCGTCCGCACCCGCCGCGATGCGACTGTAGGCATTCACAACACCACGGGCCTTGCCGCAGGCAAGCACCAATGCTTCGATCGCACTGCTTGTACATGCACCGCCATGCAGCGTCTCGACCTGATGCTCCAGCGCCGCACCCGCAGCAAACAGTGCGGCGCCGGTACGCGCACTCGCGTGTGCGCCATGCAGATCCAGCTCGATGCGCTGCAGGTGGTAGCTGCTCCCACTGGCGATCAGCGCCTGATCGTAACTGGCGCCACGGCCCAGACGCACATGCACACGATGCGCAACGCGATCGTTTGCCCCGGCCGTGGCCACACGCAAGTGCTGCAAGCTGGCACCGTCGCCCAGGTTGATGTGCACGTCGAGGTTTTGCACGATCGCTCCCGTGTCCCCGCCATGCTCATGCGACTCCAGCAGCACACAGCGCATGCCGGGCAACACGTCAATCACCAGCATGGGCGCTTCCAGTGCGGCTTGTGCATGCCGCCGCAGCGCCAGCCAAACGGCCTCGCCCTGTCGATCCCCCGCTGGGACGGCCCCGCTCCCGATGTGCAAACGCAGGCCGCGACTGCACATGGCCTGATGTGCCCACGCGAAGCGGTCTGCGTCACCGTCTCCCGGCGCGGCAATCCCTGCGAAGAGCTGGGTACGTTGCACCCCGTCCGCGGCATCGAGCCACTGGGCCTCGACCAGCCCCTGCTGCGTGCTGCGCAGTGTCTCCAGCTTCCAGCCAGCCTCGGCGGACTCCGGCGCGCCAGGGTCCGCAAGAGACGGCTCACCGTCTTCACCACCCATCCACACCTGCATACCCGGTGGCGGCAAATGGTGAAAATATTCAGACCGACCCGGAATCCAGCCGAGTGCGGCCAATCGCTCCCTGGCGGTCATGACGTCAGCGCGCACTTGATTCATGCGTTCATGCCTCCGCCACTGCTGGCGTCCGCGCGAAGCCGGTACGCGCAATGTCGCGTGCCAGCGCCAGTCCACCATCTTCGACGATGCAGCCCTGATCGAGTCGGTGCACGGAATCGGGCTCCAGCAACTCGATCATCTGCAGATAGTGCGACACCACAATGAATGATGTGCCCCGCGCGCGCAGCGACTGCACCAGCTTGACAACGGCACGCACGCCATCGACGTCCATGCCCGAGTCGATCTCGTCGAGCAGCGCCAGCCGGGGCCGGAGCAGTGCCAGTTGCAGCAATTCGTTGCGCTTGCGCTCGCCGCCGGAGAAGCCATCGTTGACAGGCCGGTTCAGCATGGCCACAGGCAAGCCCAACTCGCCCGCCGCGGTGCGCGCGCTGGCCAGAAAGTCAAACGCATCGAGCGGCGACTCACCGCGCGACTCTCGCACCGCATTGAGCGCGCTGCGGATGAACAACCCGTTCTTCACACCCGGAATATCGGGCGGCGCCTGAAACGACACGAACAAGCCCGCGCGCGCGCGCGCTTCTGGATTCAGCGCGAACAGATCCTCTCCCCCGAAGCGCGCTTCGCCAGAAACCACCTGATAGCGCGGATGGCCAGCCAGGGTCAAGCCCAGCGTGCTCTTGCCACTGCCGTTGGCGCCCATGAGCACCACCAGGGCTCCGGCCGGCACGGCCAGGGACACTGACTTCAGTACGTTCTGCTCGCCCACGTTGACGCGCAGTTCGCGCACCGCCAGCAATGGTTCCGATGGTTTCATGGCTTTCCTTTGATCATTTTTGTTCATCCGACAGCACCTTCCAGCGAGACAGCCAGCAAGGCCTTGGCCTCGAGCGCGAACTCCATCGGCAACTCCTCCAGCACGGCCTGGCAAAACCCCCCAACGATCAGCGCCGTGGCCTCCTGCGGATCGATGCCGCGCTGCTGGCAATAGAACAACCGCTCCTCGGAGATGCGCGTGGTAGTCGCCTCGTGCTCGATCACCGCATCGTCCCGGCCGGCCTCGATGTAGGGAAAGGTATGCGCGCCGCAGTGCGGGCCAATCAAAAGCGAGTCGCACTGGGTATGGTTGGCGGCCCCGGCCGCGGTGGGCGCCACGCGCACCAGGCCGCGGTAGCTGTTCTGTGCATGCCCGGCGCTGATGCCCTTGGAGACAATGCGGCTCCTGGTGTTGCGCCCCAAGTGGATCATCTTGGTGCCGGTGTCGGCCTGCTGGAAGTGGTTCGACACCGCGATCGAATAGAACTCGCCGCTGGAGTCATCGCCGCGCAGCACCACGCTGGGATACTTCCAGGTAATGGCCGAGCCGGTTTCGATCTGCGTCCACGCGATATGCGAGCGTTTGCCGGCACACAGGCCGCGCTTGGTCACGAAGTTGTAGATGCCACCGCGCCCGCGCTCGTCTCCCGGATACCAGTTCTGCACCGTCGAGTACTTGATGTGGGCATCTTCGTGCGCGACCAGTTCGACCACAGCCGCGTGCAACTGGTTTTCGTCACGCTGGGGCGCCGTGCAGCCTTCCAGGTAGCTGACATGGCTGCCGGCCTCGGCGATGATCAGCGTGCGCTCGAATTGCCCCGTGTTGGGCGCGTTGATGCGAAAGTACGAGGACAGCTCCATCGGACACCGCACACCCCTGGGGACATACACAAACGAGCCATCGGAAAACACCGCGGAATTCAGCGCGGCATAAAAATTGTCACCCAGCGGCACCACCGAGCCCAGATACTGCTCTATCAGATCGGGGTGATGCTCCACTGCGTGCGAGAACGAGCAGAAGATCACGCCAACGTCCGCCAGTTGCTCCCGAAACGTGGTGCCTACCGACACGGAGTCAAACACCGCATCCACCGCCACGCCCGCCAGGCGAGCCCGCTCGTGCAGCGGTACGTTCAGCTTCTCGTAAGTCTCGAGCAGCTTGGGGTCCACGTCAGCCAGGCTCTTGGGACCGTCTTTAAGCGACTTCGGGGCCGAATAGTAGCTCAGCGCCTGAAAATCGACCGGCGCGACACGCAGCTTGCCCCACTCGGGCAGCGGCATGGTACGCCAGTGGGCGAAAGCCTCCAGGCGCCGCTTCAGAAGAAACGCGGGCTCGCGCTTGCGCTGCGAAATGGCGCGGATAATGTCTTCGTTCAGTCCCGGCGGCAACGAGTCCGACTCGACATCGGTAACAAAACCATGTCGGTACTGGCCATCCAGCGCCTGCACCAGCGGTGCGGCTTGCTCAGCGAGAGCCATTCATTACCTCCATACCATCGCATCCTTTGCGGCAAAAATTCCAACCGTTCAGTATGACAGCACTCCGGAACCCGACACGGCGCGAAGGGCGGGCAGTCCTTTTAGATTTATATTTTATGCATCTTAAAATCGGCCGCAGGGGCCGAAAGCATTGTCATCGGGTCGATCAGGGGCTTGTCCGCGCCCACTCACCTCACGGCACGCAGACCGATCCCCTCGCGGGCGGTGCCAGAATACGAAGTTCCGGGCGAATCGATTCACCGGACAGCCGAAACCGCACAAAACCAAAAATCACGCCGAGTGAGGGTCATTTGCACATTTGCAGACTGTTCAGCCATGCGCTTGCGGCGGCGCCGGACGGTTTGCAGAATGAGCCCCAGGAATGACGACCATGCCCATTGAACAAGGCCCGGATAAAAAGGCGCCACCTGTACCCGTTAAAACCATACCCACAGAAACATCGTTTCGCGCCAGCGTGCAGCAAAAGAACCGCAAGCTCGGTCTGATGCTGGCGAGTTGGGCCGTGTCGGCCTTCGCCATCGCCATCGTGGTGGCGATCGTGGTTCACTATGTCGAAATACATCATGTCCTGGCAGCGCACTGAAACCGGCGCGCCGCAGATGCCGCCACTCCGGATCACGCGGCGCCGCATCCCGGGGCTTGCCGTCGCGGCATGCCTGACTCCTCTGAGTATGCTGGCCAGTTGCAGCAAGGCAGCGCCATGGCACGCCCTGAATGTCTCGGGCAGCGCGCCGCCCCTCCAGTTCAGCATGACGCGGGCGTCCGACGGCAAGCTGGTGACCAGCGCGGACTATCGCGGACAGGTCGTCATGCTGTATTTTGGCTATACCTTTTGCCCCGACGTGTGCCCCACCACGCTCGCCAACCTCAGCTGGATCCTCGGCCAACTCGGGCCCGACGCGCAGCAGGTTCGCGTGCTGTTTGTCACGGTCGATCCGAACCGGGACACGCTGGCGGTACTCAAGGCCTACGTGAAGAATTTTGCCCCGCAGATCGACGGGCTGCGCGGCACACCCGACCAGCTGGCCTCCCTCGCGCGGCGTTATCGCCTTGTCTACTCTGTGACGCCCGAAACCAGGAGTCACCCCTACGAAGTCACCCACGCCTCCGGAATTTATGTTTTCGACCGATCCGGCGCCGCGCGTTTATTGGTGCCCTCCCTGGACTCCGCAACGCCCGACTCCGCAGGCATTGAACTTGATCTACAGCGGCTCATCGCGGAAAAGGGCAGCCCGCGCACGTGACCATCGCCGCGTCGCGCGCGGCGGGAAAAACTATTTGCCGGTCACGCCGCGCACCGGAAAACTCGCCATGACTGCGCCACCGTCCTTGAAATGCAGCGTTACCGGGACCGAATGTCCGGGAATCATCGCCGCCGAGGGGGACACGCACATCAGGTGATAGCCGCCCGGCGAAAAAACCACCTTCCCATGCGCCGGCACGTCGATATCCTGCATCATGGTCATCCGGTCCACGCCGTTACTAGTCAGGCTGCGATGCAGCATCAGCCTGCCGCAGGCCGGCGAATCGGCGCCGACCAGCGTGCGCGGCTGCGCGGTATGGTTCGACAGGGTAAAGTACCCCGCCGCCGGCCGTGACGGCATGATGAAACGCATCCAGGGCCCGCTGACCAGAACGCCCTCCTCTTGCGCCTGAGCCGGGACTGCACCGGCGAGCACGCCGGCGAGCATAAGGCATGAGAAGAATGCCCGGCCGGCAACGGCCCTAGCCGACGGTGAGCGATGCGGGTATGTCATGGGTGGGTTCTTCCGGGGTGGATTCGTCGTAAACCTGGAATGCGCGCAATACCACCAGCGCACCGATCACACTCATCATGGACGGTGGGATCCAGATCACGATGCCGCCGATCAACTGGTCTTCAAGCGCGCCGATGGAGGGAAACAGCCGCCCGCACAAGTCGTAGAACGGGTAGAGATCGCGCGTAGAGAACGTGATCAAGGCTCCCAGAATGATCTGCGGGAACATGACGCCAATCGAGAGCGCAATGCGAGTGCCAAACGAAATCCGGGCCGGCGGCTTGGGGCGCGGATCCAGCACCAGGGACCAGAACAGGATGCCGTCGAGGACCATGCTCCAGTTCATTACGGCATAAAGCCGATGATCGATCATCGCCCGGAAGTGAATCGGAGGAATCAGCCAGAAATAGAAAAGTCCGACAAAAAGAAACGCCGCCAGGGCGGGCTGCTGCAAGACACGGATCACGGACTCCACCGGACGCCGGGCCAACAGTTGCCGCAGCCATCGCGGCATGCCCTGGTTGATGGTTTTCCCGGCGCAACCAAGAGCGATCAGAAACGGGCCAATATGGTGCATCACGACATGCTGAATGCGGTTCATGAAAAACATGTGCTGCGCCATGTAGTCGAATCGCGTTTGCGTCACGGCATAAAGGGCGATGATGCCCAGTAGAAAAGCAACGCGGCGCCCGGTCGACAATCGGGCCTGCGTTGGCGTGCGCGCAAGCCCGCGCAAGAACCACACCAGCGCCAGCGCCGTCGCCAGATATTCGAGCCAGGAAAAATCCCAGGGCGCCCAGACCGGCATCGCGGTCGGATGGAATTCGGACACCCAGTACAGCAGCGCACCCAGCGCCAACACGCCCGCGAGCCAAGTCTTGTGGCCGTGTGCCACCCCCAAAAACTGTTCCAGGTCCCGCTCCACCGTCACATCGTTCCCATGTCGCCTGCTGTATGGTCGCCCCGGCATCGGCGAACAACCGCCGCGCCCGGGTCTCCGAGCATCATATTCTTGCGGCGGCGCGCGGCACGCCGGCAAGGCCTTGCCGCAGCAGAGGGCTTACAGGCCGATTGCTGCCAGACCGGCGCGTGCAACCTGCACATCCTGCGCCGATTTCACGCCGCTGACCCCGACCGCGCCCAGGCATTGTCCGTCCTTGATGGCCGGCACGCCCCCTTCGAGCATGCCTTGCAGTTCGGGGACGCTCAGGAACGACACCCGCCCGCCATTGATCATGTCTTCATAAACCTTGCTGTCGCGACACCCCAGCGCGGCGGTACGCGCCTTGGCCGGTGCAATGTGGGACGAGATCGGCGCCGCGCCGTCCAGCCTTTGCAACCACAGCAGGTGCCCGCCGTCGTCCACGATGGCGATGCTCACGGCCCAACGATTTTGCAGTGCCTCGGCCTCCGCTGCAGCGGCAATTTTCTTGATATCGGCAAGTTCCAGGACGGCTTTATTTTTCATGGTATCGCAGTGAAGGTATTGAATGGAGAACGCTGGCCGTTGCTGTTCGCCGGCCCGAGAGGCTGGGTGGATCCGGCCTGCCCGTCAGAGCCGAATAGTAACCTTATGAAAATTAGGGAGCGCGTGGTGCGCCATTCGCGACAGGCCCTTGAAACGCCCTAAAATGCCTGCATCTGCCACCATGGCGACGAAGGAGTCAAAACCATGATTGATCAAGTGCCAATCGCACAACAGGGCGCCGGCTATGGCTACGCCCTTTCGCAGGAGCAGCGCAACAAGGTCATGCGCAACACCTACTGGCTGTTGGCATTGAGCCTGATTCCCACCGTGCTGGGCGCCTGGCTCGGCGTCGCGACCGGCATCACCCGTTCGCTGACCGGCGGCACGGGCCTGATGGTGTTCATGATCGGTGCCTTCGGCCTGATGTTCGCCGTCGAGAAAACCAAGAACTCGGCGGCCGGCGTGCCGATTCTGCTGGGTTTCACCTTCTTCATGGGCCTGATGCTGTCGCGCATGATCGCGGCGATTCTGGGTTTCAAGAACGGGCCCGAACTGATCATGACGGCATTTGGCGGCACGGCGGGTGTGTTCTTTGTAATGGCCAGCCTGGCCAGCGTCGTCAAGCGCGATCTGTCCGGCCTGGGGAAATTCCTGTTCGTCGGCGTCGTGGTCCTGCTGATCGGCAGCGTGATCAACATCTTCGTGGGCTCGACCGCCGGCATGCTGGCCGTTTCAGTCGCCGCCATCGCGATTTTCAGCGCCTTCATGCTGTTCGACCTCAAGCGCATCATCGATGGCGGCGAGACCAACTACATCAGCGCGACGCTGGCGCTGTACCTCGACCTGTTCAACGTGTTCCAGAGCCTGCTGGCACTGCTGGGTGTGTTTGGCGGTCAGCGCGACTGACACCCCGCGCGCATAACAACGAAACGGGGGCTCACGGCCCCGTTTTTTTTCAGGGCAGCTCGAACACCGCGATGCTTTCCACATGCGCGGTGTGCGGAAACATGTTGACCACGCCCGCCGCGGCGCAGCGGTATCCCGCCAGGTGCACCAGCACGCCGGCGTCCCTGGCCAGCGTGGCCGGGTTGCAACTGACATAGACGATGCGCCTGGGAGGCGTCCAGTCGCCCTTGCACCCCCTGGCCTGCGCCAAAGCCGCGTCCGGGCGCAGTTCGGGGTTCTGCCGCAAGTCGGCCAGCGCCTTTACCAGCGCGAATGCGCCCTCCCGCGGTGGATCGACCAGCCATTTGCCGGCTGCGCCGTCGGCCATCAGCAGCGTCGGCGTCATCTCGAACAGGTTGCGTGCTACAAATTCAATATCTGATAAATGTTTTCCAGTAAGGGCTATCGCCTGATTCGACTGATAATTCTGGCGCGAACGCTCGATCAGGGCCGCGCTCCCCTCGATCCCCAGCACGGCGCCCGCCTGCGTCGCCAGCGGCAGCGTGAAGTTGCCCAGCCCGCAGAACCAGTCGATCACCCGATCATGCTTTTGCGCATCGAGCAGGCGCAGCGCACGGCTCACCAGAATCCGGTTGATGTATGGATTGACCTGGGTGAAGTCGGTCGGGCGAAACGGCATGGTGATACCGAACTCGGGCAGCGTATAAGCCAGCGGCGTGCCGCCAACATCGAGCAAATGCGCCGTCTGAGGGCCGCCCGGCTGCAGCCACCACTGAACCCCCGGATGGGCACCCGCAAAGGCCCTCAGAAGGCCGATATCGGACGCGCACAGGGGCTCCAGATGGCGCAGCACGAGCGCGATCACACCGCCGCCTTCCGCATCCCCCATCGCCAGCTCGATCTGCGGGCAGGTTTCGCGTGCCTGCATGGCCCCCACCAATTCGCGCAGCGGCAGCAACAGCGCGCTCACTGGCGGCGGCAGGACCCGGCACTGCGTGATGTCGGCCACGTAGCTGCTCTTGCGCTCGTGAAAGCCCACCAGCACGATCCCTTTTTTGCGCACATGACGCACCGAGAGCCGCGCCCGATAGCGGTAGCCCCAGGCCGGCCCTTCGATCGGCCGCAGGATATGGTCGGGCCGGACCTTGCCGAGGCGCCACAGATTGTCTTCCAGCACGCGCTGCTTGATGGCCACTTGCGCACCGGTGTGCAGATGCTGCATCTTGCAGCCGCCGCATGCGCCTGCGTGCAGGCCAAAATGCGGGCAGGCCGGCCTGACACGCTGCGATGACTCGCGATGCACGGCCGTCGTCGTGGCCTGCTCGTAACTGTTTTTCCTGCGGTTCACGCTGGCCGTCACGACTTCGAACGGCAGCGCGCCTTCGATGAACACCACCTTGCCGTCGGGCCGGTGCGCGACGCCCTGCGCGTCCATGTCCAGCGATTCGACCAGCAGCCAGTCGGCGGGGTCGTTTGATTTCTTGTCGGCGGAATCGGTCATGCCCGAATTGTCTCAGGCCCGCCGGGACCCGTCCGGCCTAGAGGAAGGCTTCTTTGCCGATGCCGCCGCGCGCCAACTGGCGCTTGAGCTTGAGCAATGCCTCATTCTGGATCTGGCGCACGCGCTCGCGCGTCAGGCCCAGCCTGTCGCTCAGCACCTCCAGCGTTTCGGGCTCGCGATCACGCAGCCCGAAGCGGCCTTCCAGAACCTCTTTCTCGCGATGCGTCAGGGCATCGATCCAGCCGCCGATCAAGCGCTCCACCTGGCGCGTCTGCGCCGTATCGGTCGGATCCACGGCGAGATCGTCGGGCATGGTGTCGCCCAGCGAATGATCGTCCTCGGAACGGTCCGTGGACGCGTCCAGCGAGCGCGGTGTTTCGGAGAGCAACAGCAGATCGGCCACCTCCTGCACATCGCGTCCGAGCAATGCCGCCACATCTTCCACCCGCACCCCGTCGGGCCGGTTGGCGGAGAACATCACGTCGTTCTCCAGCGCGCGGCGCGCGCGCAGCACCTGCTGCAACTCGCGAATCACGTGGACCGGCAGCCGGATGACACGCCCCTGGTTCATCACGGCACGCTCGACCGACTGGCGAATCCACCAGGTTGCATAGGTGGAAAACCGGAAGCCGCGATCCGGCTCGAATTTGTCGATGGCGTGCATCAACCCCAGGTTGCCTTCCTCGATCAGGTCCGACAAGGGCACGCCGCGCCCCAGATAGCGCTTCGCGATGCTCACCACGAGGCGCAGGTTGTGCTCGATCATGGATTGCCTGGCGACGAAGTCGCCGGCGCGGGCGCGCGTGGCGATTTCGAATTCTTCCGCGGGGCTGAACAGCTCGGTGCGCCGAACGTCGCGCAGGTACAGCGTGAGCGCGTCGCTGGACTCTCCGGGGAATTCGACCGGGATGTCCACCCGGGTCACGTCACCCGCTGCCGGTTCGGCGTCGTTCACATCGGCTTCAAGCGCCGACAGCGCCGAGCCGGCAGGCGCATTCCCATCGAGCGCAATCGGGCCATCGGTATTGACGAGTCCGCTGCGCTTTTTCATGCAAACCTACCTTGGGGGAAGATACTTGAGCGGATCCACCGGCTTGCCCATGCGCCTGATTTCGAAATGCAGCTCCACGCGCGGCGCATCGCTGCTCCCCATTTCGGCAATTTGCTGACCCTTGCGCACGGTCTGATCCTCCTTGACCAGCAGTTTTTGATTATGCGCGTACGCCGTCAAATACGTGTTGTTGTGTTTCAGGATAATCAGATTGCCATAGCCACGCAATCCGGCGCCCGCGTACACCACGCGCCCCGCAGCGGCGGCCAGCACCGGGTCGCCCGCCTTGCCGCCGATATCCACGCCCTTGTTCTTGGTTTCGTCAAACTGGTCCAGCACGGTCCCGCCATTGGTCGGCCAGCCCCAGGAAATATCGTCGGGACCGCCCGGGGTCGGTGCGGGCGTGGGCGCTGCTGCCGGGGGAGGCGCCACGGCGGCAACCGCCGGCGCGGGTGATTTGGCGGCGCTTGCGGCCGGCAACGGCGCCACCGACGAAGAGGTGACGGGCCGGGTCACGACGCCCGCCTCCCCAACCGGCGGCACCACGCGCAAGACCTGTCCGACTTCGATCACGTTCGGGTTTTCCAGATTGTTCCAGCGTGCCAGATCGCGCCAGTCCTGCCCCGTATCCAGGCCGATGCGCATGATGGTATCGCCCGGGCGCACCGTGTAGTACCCGGGCTTGCCGGCATTTTCAGCGCCTGGCAGCGGCGCGACCGCGCCGCTTGCGGTTGCGGAGGCGGCGGTCGCGGCACCCGTGCTGCGATTCGTGACGGGGGCCCAGTTGGCGCTGTTGAAGGACGAGCAGCCGGCCAGGGTTGCCCCAATTGCGAGCGCCACAGCCAACACCCAACCCCGACGTCGATTCCTGCGCATGTTCAATCCCTTCAAGCGATGCCCGATTTTAAGGGGACAAAATGAACCGCCTCGAGAACACTGCGCCGCACGCCCCGCTCCAGCTTGTCCAGCACCACGAGCGCCTGCTGCCCCGTGGCCGTCGCCATCGGCGCCACGATGCGCCCGCCCACGGCGAGCTGGTCCAGCCACGCCTGCGGAACCGCATCGCCGCCGGCTGCGGCGACGATGCCGCCATACGGCGCGCCTTTGGCGTAGCCCTGCATGCCATCGCCCAGCAACAGATGCACATTGGGCAGGCGAAAGGCGCGCAGGTTCGCACGCGCCCTCTCGTGCAGCCCGCGCAGGCGCTCGATGCTGTAGACCTCGCGCACGAGGCAGCTCAGCACGGCCGCCTGATAGCCGCAGCCGGTCCCCACCTCCAGCACACGGCCCGCCTTGACCGCCCGCCCGTCATTGATGCCCTGCAGCAGCAGTTCGATCATGCGCGCCACCACGCTGGGCTTGGAGATGGTCTGGCCCAGGCCGATCGGCAGACTGGTGTCTTCATAGGCCTGGTTCACCAGCGCGCTGTCAACGAACCGATGCCGCTCAATGGCGCCCATCGCCGTCAGCAGGTCACGGTCCGCGACGCCCTGCTGCGCCAGCTTGCGCACCATGCTCGCGCGCACGGCCTGCGAGTCCAGGCCGTGGCCGTGGTCTGTGCGTTTAGCACCGTGTTTGGCATCATTTAGGGCTTTAGCCCTTGTCTGTACTTGTTTTACGGCTATGCTTTTTGAATCATTCGCGCCGGATGCGGACAGATCCATGCGCGCCGGAAAGCCTGGGCGCCGCACCATCAGAGAGCGCTGCCTTGCCGCTGCACGAGTCGGGCGGCCGTCTGGGCCCAATAGCTCAACCGCTCGTGGTCGGTCAGGTCCACCTTCAGCGGCGTCACGGTCACATGCCCCTGCAGGGCCGCGTGAAAATCCGTGCCTTCGGCATCATCCTTGGCCGCGCCGGCGCCGCCGATCCAGTACATGGTGTCGCCGCGCGGGCTGGCCTGCGTGATGACCCGTTCGGCACTGTGCCGACGCCCCAGGCGGCATATCTTGGGTGCCTTGAGCTGGCCCAGCGGCAAGTTCGGGATGTTGATGTTCAGCAGCCAGGGCTCGGCAGCCGGGCGCGATCCCGGCAGACTGCCGCCCAGCAGTTGCTGCACCAGCTCGCGCGTGGTTTGAGCCGCGGCCTCGAGCTCGCGCCAGCCCTTCTCCACCTGCGAGACCGCGATCGACGGGATGCCGAACAGGTAGCCTTCCATCGCCGCGCCCACCGTGCCCGAGTAAATCGTGTCGTCGCCCATGTTGGCGCCATTGTTGATGCCCGAGATCACCAGGTCCGGCCGATACCCGAGCAAACCGGTCAGCGCAATATGCACGCAGTCAGCGGGCGTACCGTTCACGTAGCGAAAGCCGTTCGCCGCCGACGTCACATACAGCGGCGAGTGCAGCGTGAGTGCATTCGACTTGGCGCTGTTGTTGTGCTCGGGCGCCACCACTTCGACCTCGGCGAGGCCTTTCAGGGCCTCGTGCAGGGCCACAATGCCGGGCGCCTGGTAGCCGTCGTCATTGGAAATGAGAATCTTCATGATCGCCTTGGAATGCAACCGATTGTAGGTTGCACGTCTGTCTCGGGTCGCACCGTTGCACAGGTCGCTCGTGGGACATTGAGGGCATGCACCAGGCTCTATCATTCGAGCAGTTTCCTTGGAGAATTTTTCATGCACGCATGGCTTTGCGAAAACCCCGTCGGCGTCGATGCGCTGACCTGGAAGGAACTGCCCACCCCGAGCCCGAAGGCCGGCGAGGTGCTGATCGAAATCAAGGCCGCCAGCCTGAATTTCCCTGACCTGCTGATCGTGCAGAACAAGTACCAGATGAAGCCGCCCCTGCCCTTCGTGCCCGGCTCCGAATACGCCGGCGTGGTGCAGGCCGTGGGCGACGGCGTGACACACCTCAAGGTCGGCCAGAGCGTGGCCTGCCTGTCGGGTACGGGCGGCTTCGGCACCCACACCATCGCGCCCGCCGCGCTGTGCATGCCGCTGCCCGCGGGTTTCCCGCACGTGGATGCGGCCGCCTTCATCATGATTTACGCCACCTCGCACCATGCGCTGGTGGACCGCGCGCAGCTCAAGGCCGGTGAAACCGTGCTCGTGCTCGGCGCGGCCGGCGGTGTCGGCACTTCCGCCATCCAGATTGCCAAGGTGATGGGTGCAAAAGTGATTGCGGCGGCCTCCACGGACGAGAAGTGCGCGCTGTGCAAATCCATCGGCGCGGATGCCACCATCAACTACAGCACGGAAATCCTGCGCGAGGCCATCAAGACGCTGACCGGCGGCAAGGGCCCGGACGTGATCTACGACCCGGTGGGCGGTGACTTCGCCGAACCGGCATTCCGCTCCATCGCCTGGCGCGGCCGCTACCTGGTGGTGGGCTTTGCGTCGGGGCCGATTCCTTCGCTGCCGCTGAACCTGACGCTGCTCAAGGGCGCGTCCATCGTCGGCGTGTTCTGGGGCGGCTTCGCCAAGCAGGAGCCCAAGGCCAGCGCGGCCGCCATGGCCGAGCTAGCCCAGTGGTATGCGCAGGGCAAGATCAAGCCCGTGATCGACCGCACCATGCCGATGACCGAACTCAAGGCAGCCTACGCCCACATGGGCTCGCGCGGTGTGAAGGGCAAGCTGGTGATGGTGAACGGGTAAGTTTGGCAGGTAACGCGCACCTGGTCCTTGCCTGGTGCCGTCAGTCCTAGCCAAGCCGGTTCCCACACAGCGCCAGACATGGTAGATTGGCAGCCATGGGCACTTCACCGAAGAGGGGCGACAACCGGAGCGAGATGAACTCCGGCGCATGGCGCGCCCTGCTGATCGTCATCATTCTGATCATCGCCGCGGGCGTTGCTTACTGGTGGTGGAACGGCTGGCGTCCCGGCGCCGTGGCCGTGCCGCCGCCCGAACCCGCAGCGTCGACCCCCGCGGCACCTGCACCGGTGGCCTCGGCGGCCGCGCCGGCAGAGCCCGCAATCCAGTATCCGGTGGCCTCGTCCACTGCGGCACCCCTTGAATCCTCCGGCATCGCCGCGGCGCTGGATGATTTGCTGGGCCGAAAGTCCGTCAGGAGTTTGTTGCAAGTCGATGACTTTGCGCATCGCTTCGTGGCCACCGTGGACAACCTGGGCCGCTCCTATGCGCCGCCATCGCTTTGGCCCATCAATCCGACACCCGGGCACTTCGAGGTGCAAACGCACGACGGCAGCACCGTCATTTCTGCCGACAACAGCCTGCGCTACACCGCGCTGGTCCTGCTCGCCGAGTCCGTCGATACGCAAAAGGCCGTGGATCTGTATATCCGCATGTACCCGCTGCTGCAGCACGCCTACCAGGACCTGGGATACCCCAAGGCCTATTTCAACGACCGGCTGATCCAGGTGATGGACCTGCTGCTCGCCAGCCCCGACCCGGGCTATCCGGTAAGCGTGCAACTGACGGATGTCAAGGGCCCGGAGCCGTCGCTGATGCCCTGGGTCCGCTACCAGTTTGCCGACCCCGCGCTGGAATCCCTGGCCTCCGGACAGAAAATCATGGTGCGCGTGGGCTCCGTCAACGAGCGGCGGTTGAAGGCCAAGCTGCGCGCACTGCGCAAGGAACTGCTGACCCGGGTCGTGCCGCGCTGAGCACTCGCCAGGCGCAAGAAAGCCCCTCGCGAGGGGCTTGTGTTTGCGCAGCCTAGACAGAGTTCGGGGTGATGCGAGATTCTATTCTGGGGTGGCTGATGGGACTCGAACCCACGACAACAGGAATCACAATCCTGGACTCTACCAACTGAGCTACAGCCACCGTTTGACGTTGGATTATAGCTGGGCAGGTTATTGCGTTGCCCCCTGCAGCAGCTCGTCCGCGGACGCCGCCGTGGGCTGTGGCACCTTGATGGTTGCCTTGAAGCGCTGTTTCAGCAGGCTGTAATAGGCCTGTGCCTCAGCCGATGCCACCAGTTGCGCAAATTGGGTGCGCTCCTGCACGGCGGCTTCGCCGGTGGATGGCACGCGGGCGATCACCTTGTCGATCTTGACGACGGCATAGCCCTGCGCCCCCAGGTCAACACCCACAAACTGCGGCAGATGGGCGCTGTCCACTCGCAAAATAGCCTCCACGACGGATTGCGGCAGTTTTTGCGGCTGGTCCCGCGAAACCGTCACGGCGGCCGGCAGCACGGCCGCCGCCGGATCCGCCTTCCAGGCGGCCAGCTTTGCCATCCCCTGCGTCTTGGCCAGCGCGGCACCACGGATCGCCAGCAGGCGCTGGCGCACGTCGTCCTTGACTTCGGCAAAGGGGCGGATATGGCTCGGGGTGTATTGCGTTACGCGCCCGGATACCAGCTGGTTCGGGGACGTTTCCACGGCCTGGGTGTTGCGCTTCTTGTCGATCGAATCGGGGGCAAAGAGCGCATCCAGGAATTTCGTGCTGGCCAGCACGCCGGTCGCGCCCGGCGCGGGTTTGCGCGTCACGTTGGTCGCGGTCATGATTTGCAGCTTGAGCTTGTCGGCCACCGGCTTCAGGCTGTCCGACTGCTCATACACACTGTTGGTGAATTTATCCGCCGCGTCGGCGAACGCGCTCTGCGCCTGCTGCTTTTTAAGGTCCGCCTCGATCTGGGGCTTCATCTCCTCGAAGCTGCGCTGCTTCGGCTCCTTGATATCGGTCAGCATGATGATGTGGTAGCCGTACTCGGTCTTCACCAGGCCGCTGATGTCACCCTTCTTGAGCGCAAAAGCCGCATCGGAGAACTGCTTCACCATGGCGTCACGGGTGAAGAAACCCAGATCACCGCCCTTGGCCGCCGATCCCGGATCCTGCGAGTATTTCTTGGCCAGTTCCGCGAAGCTGGCCGGATCTTTCCTGACCATCGCGAGCACCTCCTCTGCCTTCGCCTTCGCCTTGGCCTGCTCCTCGGGTGTCGCGTTCGGCGGCACCGCGATCAGGATATGGCTGGCACGGCGTTCCTCCGGGCCGCTCAGACGGGCGATGTTCTGCTCGTAGTAGGTCTTGACATCCTGCGGATTCAAGGTGATGGCGCTTTCCACGGCGGCCAGATCGAGCACCACGTATTCGATGTTGGCCTGTTCGGGCGCACGGAACAGGGCCTGGTTGGCCTTGTAGTACGCCTCCAGGTCGGCATCGGTCAATGTGACCTTGGAGGAGAAATCCGCGGTATCGAAACGCGCCACCTGTACTTCGCGTTTTTCGAGAAAGGCGTTCAGCGCCACGTCGGTCTGCGCGGACGTGGCAAAGCTCGTGCCGGTCACACCCTCCATGACCTGGCGCGTGGACAGGTCATTGCGCACGCCCGCCTCGAACATCGCGGGAGTCATGCCCTGGGCGGCCAGCAGTTGCTTGTAGCGGTCCATGTCCAGCGAGCCATCCGGCTTGCGCAGCGACGCAATGGTCGGGTTCTGTTCCAGCGCCCGGGCCAGCTGCTGGTCGCTCGTGTACAACCCGGCCTTTGTCGCCGCCGCGGCCAGCACATGGTCGCGCACCATCCGCTCCAGCGTCGCGTAACGGGCCTGCGGCGAGTCGAGCAATTTGGCATCGAGCGTGGGCATCGACGCACGCAGACGCTCCACTTCGCTCCGATGTGCGTTATCCCATTCGATCTGCGTGATGTCCTGGCCATCCACGGTCGCCACGGTTTGCGCCTCTTCATTGTTGCGACGCTGGATACCGAACAACACGAAGGACGGAAAGACCAGCAAGAACAGCAAACCCATGACGATTTTGGAGTGCTTGCGGATGGCTTCAAACATGCTCGTACTTTCAATGACAACAAAAGAAAAGGCGAACACATCGTTCGCCTTTGCATCGGTGGTGGGTGCTGACGGGTTCGAACCGCCGACCTACGCCTTGTAAGGG